>NZ_JAGXJZ010000011.1:0-201189 GCF_019091095.1 Achromobacter sp. GbtcB20
GTGCTTCGGCGTGCTTAAAACTCGGACACCGTATCGGCCCGACTACGCCTGAGCGCTTGACGGTCAAGACGGTATCTGGTCATCTTTAATCGAACTGATAGGCGTCCATCGCCAGCGCCCCGTACGACACCTCGTCGTTCAGGCGCCTTGCCGTTTCTCCGCCCGCGCCCAGCGCCACGTACAGCGGCATCAGGTGGTCGTCGTGCGGGTGCGCCTGCATCGCGCCGGGCGCCTGCGCCTGCCAGTCCAGCAGCGCGGGCACGTCGTGGTGCGCCAGCTTGTCGGCGTACCACGCTTGAAATCCCGGCACGTAGTCCGCCGCGGGCGCGTTCTGCGGCATGCGGACGTGGCGCAGGTTGTGCGTCAGCGACCCCGAGCCAATGATCAGGATGTCTTCGTCGCGCAGGCGCGTCAGCGCGCGGCCCAGTTCCATCTGGCCGGCCGCGTCGCGGCCCATGTCCAGCGACAGTTGCACGACGGGGACGTCCACGTCCGGATACAGATAGCGCAGCGGAACCCAGGCGCCGTGGTCCAGCGGACGGCGCGGATCGCGGTCGGCGGCGATGCCCGATTCCGCCAGCAGCGCCTGCACGCGCGCGGCCAGTTCGGGCGATCCGGGCGCGGCGTATTGCAGCGCATAGAGCTCGGCCGGGAATCCGCCAAAATCGTGCCAGGCAACCTGCTGGTCACGGGTCGACAGCGCCAGGCCTTCGCCCATCCAGTGCGGCGAAACCACCAGAATGCCGCGCGGCTTGCGGCCCTGCGCGGCGCTCCAATCGGCCAGCGCGGGGCCGGTCCGGCCGGGCTCGACGGCCAGCATGGGAGAACCGTGGGAAACGAAAAGCGTAGGCCAACGCATGGCGATGCCTCCAGAAGCAATTAACGATGCTCACATTGTCAGCCGATTCAAATGCGCAATAAACCCCCTTCGTGGGGATTGTCTGTTGCCCGATCAGCATCAATCCGTCATCTTGCAGATACTGCCGGCCGCCCCGGCGGCGGCGGTCGGCGCAGGGCGAACCTCGCGCCCCCGCCGCGAGTGGCGGGCGTTAAACTACGTCGTTACACACTGAATGGACGTCCCCCGAAGTTATGGCCCGATCCCGCAGCCAATCCGCTCCCCGCATGACCCGTGACGCCACCCGGCTGGTCGCGCTTGCCCAGTCGCTGAATCGCTCGGGCAGCCGCGTCGAAGACGTCTTTTGGGAGACCCAGCTTGGCGAAGCGATCCCGAAGCTGCTCAAGGCCGGTCAGGATGCGCCGCTTGAAGCGGCGCTGGACCACCTTGCCCAAAGCGACGTGGGCGCCTACGAGGTCCTGATCGAACAGGCCGAAACCCTGTCCGAATCGATGAAGATCGAGAAAAACGGCGTTCGGTACGACGTGCTGCTGATCGTCGCGCCCATCGTCGCCTGGACCCGCTATGCCATTCCGACCGGCCCGATTTCCGCCAGCGCGCAGCAGGCCCTGCTGGCGCAGCTTCATGGGCACGTCCTTTCCAGCAACGCGCGCACCGCGCTGATGCCCATGCTGGTCAGCGTGGACCAGATGCCGCGCACGTTCTCCGAGACCTGGCAGTGGCTGCAACGCCTGGGCGCACAAGCGCTGGGCGCCGAAACCACCAAGCCGGCGCTCAATACCGACACCGAAACGGCCAACATGCTGGCCGACACGCGCTACATCGTCGGCACGGTGGCCGTGCCCGAGGGCGAGCCGATCTTCCGCTGGCAGGAACACGTGGGCGATGCCGACGCCAGCCGCGATGCGTGCCTGGCGCAATGGGCGGCGCAAGCGCAGCCCACCCTGGCCGCGCTGCTGCCCGGCTGCGGTTTTGAAGCCCTGCTGCCCGATGCCTACTACGTCAGCAATCGCGAAGCTGATCGCCAGGTTCGTCCGCTGTCGCTGCGCGCGGCGGTCAGCTGGCTCGAAGGCGCCGTCAACCTCGAAGCCGCGCAATTGCGGGCCGTCGTGGCCGGCTGCGGCGAAGGCCGCATCGACGAATACCGCATCGGCTTTACCGCGCGCAACAGCAACGACGTGTACTACGGCTGCGTCTGGCCGCTGTACGGCCGCGAGGAAGACCTGGTCATGGACGAGGGCCAGCCCGACGTGGTCGACGAGATCGCGGCGCTGCTGAAGGAATACGGCGTGACCGACGTGCGCCGCATCCCCGGCGTGCTGCCGCCCGAATACTGCGAGGACTGCGGCGCGCCCTACTTCCCCAATCCCCTGGGCGAACTGGTGCACGCCGAGCTGCCCGAGGACGCCGAGGCCGCGCCCGCCCAGTTCCACTAGGCCTGCCATGCAAGCGGACATCTTCTGCCGGGTCGTCGACAACTACGGCGACATCGGCGTGTGCTGGCGCCTGGCGCGCCAGCTTGCGCGCGATTTCCACTGGGATGTCCGCCTGTGGGTCGATGACCTGGCCAGTTTCGCGCACATCCAGCCCGGCATCGTGCCGGGCGCCGCGCGCCAGCAACTGGCAGGCGTCGACATCGTGCACTGGCGGGAAACGCCCGACGCCGCGCTGCAGGCGCGCGACGTCGTGATCGAAGCGTTCGCGTGCGACCCGCCCGAGGCATTCATCGCGTCCATGCGCCGCACCCATCCCGTCTGGATCAACCTGGAATACCTGAGCGCCGAAGCCTGGGTCGAAAGCTGCCACGGCCTGCCGTCGCAGCGGCCGGACGGTCTGGTGAAGCACTTTTTCTTCCCCGGCTTCACTGCCGCCACCGGCGGCCTGCTGCGCGAGCCGGCCCTGGCCGCGGAACGCGAAGCGCTGCAAGGGTCGGCCGGCTTGCAGGAGGCCTTCCTGCGATCGGCCGGGGTGCCGGACGATGCGCTGGCCCTGCGGCGCGATGGCGCCCGTACCGTGTCCCTGTTCTGCTACCCGTCCGCGCCGGCGGGTGAACTGGCGCAGGCGTTGGCGGCCGATGCGCGTCCGACCTTGCTGCTGGTTCCGCAAGGCGTCGCGCCGGCGCTGGAAGCCGCCTGCCAGACTGCAGGATCGCCACGCGTCGTCCGCCTGCCCTTTCTTGCCCAGCCCGATTACGACCGCCTGCTGTGGTGCGCCGACCTCAATTTCGTGCGCGGCGAAGATTCCTTCGTACGCGCCGCCTGGGCCGCGCGCCCGCTGGTCTGGCAGATCTATCCGCAGGACGAAAACGTCCATCTGGAAAAACTCGAGGCCTGGCTGGCGCGCTATCCGGCCCCCGAATCCGCCCACGCGCTGATCCGCGCCTGGAACCAGTCCGAACCAGGCCGCACGGCCCCGGCCATCACGGCCGCGCTGGCGCCCGACGCCTGGCCGGCATGGGTGGACGCGGCGCACGCCTGGAACGCCAGCCAGTCCGCGCTACCCGGTCTGGCGGAAAATCTGGCCGCATTTTGCGCAGAGTTGGCCAAGAAACGCTAGAATAGAGAGTTTTCTGAGTCGCCCTGAATGTGTCGGGCCTCAACTATGACGCCTCCCGGGGTGTGCAAAAGCCTGATGCGGCTTATGCAAGCACGGCGAGTGCACCCATCACCCCCGGAGTTTTATCGATGAAAACCGCTCAGGAATTGCGAGTCGGCAACGTGGTCATGGTCGGCAAGGATCCCCTCGTGGTCCAGAAGGCCGAATACAACAAGTCGGGCCGTAACGCCGCCGTCGTCAAGCTGAAGTTCAAGAACCTGCTGACCGCCTCGGCCAGCGAATCGGTCTACAAGGCCGACGAAAAGTTCGAAGTCGTTCAACTGGATCGCAAGGAATGCACGTATTCCTACTTCGGCGACCCGATGTACGTCTTCATGGACGAAGAGTACAACCAGTACGAAATCGAAGCCGAAAGCATGGGCGACGCCCTGAACTACCTGGAAGAAGCGATGCCCGTGGAAGTGGTCTTCTACGACGGCCGCGCCATCTCGGTTGAACTGCCCACCACGCTCGTGCGCGAAATCACCTACACCGAACCCGCCGTCCGTGGCGATACGTCGGGCAAGGTGACCAAGCCGGCCAAGATCAACACCGGCTACGAACTGAACGTGCCGCTGTTCTGCGCCATCGGCGACAAGATCGAAATCGACACCCGCACGAACGAATACCGCAGCCGCGTCAACAACTGATCCGGCCCAGCGTCAAAAAAGCCAGACCTCGCGGTCTGGCTTTTTTTATTACTGCAGCCGTTCGTCGTCCAGGAAGTCGGGCACGGCCATGACTTCAATGCCGTCTTCGGCGAGGGCTGCGCGTTCTTCGACGGTGGCGGTGCCGCGGATCGGGCGGTCGTCGGCATCGCCTTCGTGGATGCGGCGCGCTTCTTCGGCAAAGCGCGGGCCGACGTTTTCAGTGCTGCGCACCAGCGCCCGGACCTGACGCATGACGGCGGCCTGCAGGGCGGCCATCTTTTCGGCGTCGGACGCGCCGGGCGGCACCAGGGGCTGAGCGGCAGGCGCATGCAGGTGCGCGACGTTCAGGCGGGGCGCGGACAGGCGCTTGGTGATGGTGGCCGACCCGCAGACCGGACACGTGACGAGGCCACGCGCCTGCTGCGCATCGTAGTCTTCGTGCGAACCGAACCAGCCTTCAAAAATGTGGCTGTGGTCGCACTCGAGGTCAAAAACTTTCAGTGCCATGGCGGGTATATGGAGTTCCGCACGCAGAATACAAGATTTGATCGGCCAGCGCTGCAAGACGTCCCCACTTCTGTCGGGACGCCTTGATAACCGGATCAGGCCGCTTCGGGCGGCCCGAAGTGCAGGCGCGGCACCGCGGCCAAGAGGCGGCGGGTGACTTCCTGGCGCGGCGCCAGCAACACCGCCTCGGCCTGTCCCAGTTCGACGATGCGGCCCTTGTCCATGACCGCGATGCGATCCGCCAGGTATTCGACCACCCCGAAATTGTGGGTGATGAACAGATAGGCGATGCCCAGTTCGGCCTGCAGTTCGCGCAGCAGGTCCAGGATCTGTGCCTGCACCGACACGTCCAGCGCCGATGTGGGCTCGTCGCAGATCAGCACCTTGGGTTCGACGGCCAGCGCGCGGGCAATCGCGATGCGCTGGCGCTGCCCGCCCGAGAACTCGTGCGGATAACGCGTCAGCGTGTTGGCCGGCAACCCGACCCGCTCGATGAGCTGCGCGGCATGCTTCTCGCGGTCCGGACGGCTCATGCCGCGCTTGAGCGACGCCAGCCCCTCGTCCAGGATCTCGCCGATGCGCATGCGCGGGTCCAGCGACGCATACGGGTCCTGGAACACGATCTGGATGTCCTGGCGCAGGCGCTGCAACTGGCGCCGGTCGGCGGTCAGCAGGTCCTGGCCTTGCAGCATGGCGCGGCCCGACACCCGCGCGCCGTCGATCAGCCGCAGCAGCGCCTTGCCGGTGGTGGTCTTGCCGCAGCCGGACTCGCCCAGCAGGGCCAGGGTTTCGCCCGCGCGCAAGGTGAAGGTCACGCCGTCCACGGCCTTGACCCACGACACGATGCGGCGCAGCGGCCCCTTGCGCACCGGGTAATGAACTTTCAGGTCCTGCACGTCCAGCACCACGCCGCCGGCCTTGGCCGGTTCGCCCCGCGCGCGCTCCTGCGCGGCCGCGGCGCGACCGTGTTCGGTCAGCGGCACGCCGCGCTTGTCGAACGTGGGGATGGCTTCGAAGAGCTGTTTGGCGTAGGGATGACGCGGCGCGCGGAAGAATTCCTCGGCGCTGGCGCTCTCGACGATCTCGCCGCCGCGCATCAAGGCGACGTGGTGCGCCACGTTCTTGACCACGGCCAGGTCATGCGTGATCAGCAGCACGGCCATGCCCATTTCCTGCTGGATGGTGGCCAGCAGGTCCAGCACCTGCGCCTGCACCGTCACGTCCAGCGCAGTGGTGGGCTCGTCCGCGATCAGCAGCAGCGGCTCGGCCGCCAGTGCGATGGCGATCATGACGCGCTGCTTCTGGCCGCCGGAAAACTGGAAGGGATAGTCGTCGATGCGGCGCTCGGGCTCGGGGATGCCGACCCGGCGCAGCCAGTCGATGGCCCGCGCGCGCGCAGCCGCCCCGCGCAGGGGCGTGTGCGCGGTCAGCGTTTCGATGATCTGGTCGCCCACCCGCATGACCGGATTCAGGCTGGTGGCGGGTTCCTGGAAGATGATGCCGATGCGTCCGCCGCGCACGCCGCGCATGGCGCTCTCGGGCAGGCGGTTGAGGTCTTCGCCGTCCAGGTCGATCTGCCCGCCCACGATGCGTCCGGCATCCGGCAGCAGCCGCAAAAGCGCCAGCGCGGTCATGCTCTTGCCGCAGCCCGATTCGCCCACCAGCGCGAAGGTCTCGCGTTGGGAGATGGCCAGCGCCAGGCGCTTGACCGCGTGGGTGATGCCGGCTTCGCCCGCGACGTCGACATCCAGGCCCTGCACGGTCAGCAAAGGGGTGCCTTCGCTCATGGCGCCTCCCCGGTCTTGGAGGCGCGGCCGTCGGCCGCCAGCATGGCTTCCGGACGGCGGCCCATAAAGCCCAGGCGCGCGAGGCGGCTGGGCTTGTAGCGGCGCGTGCGCGGATCGAAGGCATCGCGCACCGCGTCCGCAAACAGGTTGGCGGCCAGCACCAGCGCCAGCATGAAGATGAAAGCGGTCATCAGGTTCCACCAGATCATGGGATCGCGCGACATTTCCAGCCGCGCGCCGTCGATCATCGAGCCGAAGGAATTCATGCTGGGATCCACGCCGATGCCCAGATAGGACAGCACGGCTTCATACAGAACGAGCCCCGAGAATTCCAGCACCACGGTGATCAGCACCAGATGCGCGACGTTGGGCAGCAGGTGGCGCGTCATGATGCGCCAGTGCGAAACCCCAAACGCGCGCGCGGCCTGCACGTATTCCAGCTCGCGCAGCTTGAGGGTCTCGGCGCGCAGCAGGCGGCACAGCCCCGCCCAGCCCGTCAGCCCAAGAATCATGCACAAGAGGAACAGCCGAAGGTCGGCGCGCGCGGCGGACGTGTCGAAGAGATCGGAATGGTTGTCTATGTAGACCTGCATCATCAGCGCGCAGGCGGCCACCAGCAGCACGCCGGGAATCGACGTGATGGTGGTGTAGAGGTATTGGATGGCGTCGTCGACCTTGCCCTTGAAATACCCGGCCGCGATGCCGAAGACGATGGCGGGCGGCAGCATCGCCAGCGTGGTGAGGCTGCCGATGACGAGCGCCGTGCGGATGCTTTTCAGCGCCTGCCACAGCACGTCGTTGCCGATGCGGTCGGTGCCCAGCGCGTGGTAGCCGCTGGACAGGCCGGCCAGCGCGCCCACGGCCAGGCACAACAGCGCAAAGGTGATCGTCATGGCGCGCCACGGGATGTCGGCCCGGCCGGCCAGCAGTTCCTCGGCGGCGTGGGACGCCGACCCGGTGGCGCGCGCCAGGCACGCGAACAAGAGGACCGCGCCCGCCAGCGCCACGGCCAGCCCGGCGGCCAGGCCCCAACCCAGCCGCATGGCGATGTCGCCCCCGCGTTCCTTCTCCGGATCGGTCAGGTGCAGCGCGGCGCCGCGCAGCCGCGGAAAGTCGCGCACCGGCTTGTCGTCGATCAGCATGGTCTCTTTGGTGAACTGATGCGCGGCCAGCGGCTCGGAATAGGTTTTTTCGGGGCGGGTCAGCACGGTGCCGGCCAACAGGCCGTCCAGCGCCGACCGCACCGCCGGCGCATAGACTGGCGGGGCGTCGGCCGCCGCGCCCGGTGCGGGCGGCAGCAGCGGGCGGTAGTGCACGGAATCCAGCAGGCCGATCACCGAAAACGCGACCAGGATGACGGCCGAGCACATGGCGGGGGTATCGCGCGCCACGCGCGCCCAGGTCGCGCGCAGGTTGGGACTGCGGCGCACGTGCCACACATAGGCCAGCGCGCCGGCCACCATCAGCCACAGCGCGATATCGGTCCAGAGAAAGACGAACTTGGGCATGGCGGCTACTCGAAACGCACGCGGGGATCGGCCAGCGTGTAGGAAATGTCGGCCAGGATCAGTCCCACGATGTACAGGGCCGCGCCCAGGAACACCATGGCGCGCACGATCGAGAAATCCTGCGCATTGATGGCGTCGATGGTGTAGCTGCCCAGGCCGGGAATGCCGAAGAACGACTCGGCGATCAGGCTGCCCATGAACAGCAGCGGCAGCGCGGCGACGGTGCTGGTCAGGATGGGCAGCATCGCGTTGCGCAGCACATGGCGGAACAGCACCACGCGTTCGGCCAGCCCCTTGGAACGCGCGGTGCGCACGTAATCCTTGCCGATTTCTTCAAGAAACAGCGTGCGGTAAAAGCGCGCCTCCGGCCCCAACCGCGAGACGATCGCCACCAGCACCGGCAGCGCCAGGAACTTGATCACGTCCAGGCCGCCCGAATAGCCCGAGAACGGCACCAGCCGCAAGAGCTTGGCGAACAGCCATTGGCCCGCAATGATGTAGAACAGGCTGGATATCGACAGCAGCATCACGCACAGCACGACGCCCCAGAAATCCAGCCGCGTCGCCCGGAAGTACACCAGCGTGAGCGAAAACACGATGCTGGCGAACAGGCCCAGAAAGAACGTGGGCACCGCCAGCGCCAGGCTGGGCCCCATGCGCGTCTTGATCTCGCGGCCGATGTCGCGGCCGCCGTCGGAGGCGCCAAAGTCCATGACCAGCAGCGGCACCGAGCGCCGGTAGAACACCGTGTCCGTCAACTGTGCCGTGCCCTGGGCCTGGGCATTGAAGAAGAGCGGCTTGTCGTAGCCGCGCTCGGCCTTCCATTTTTCGACGGCGTCCTGGCTGACACGCTGTCCGCCGATGGCCAGCCGCGCCATGTCGTCCGGCGTGTTCACGGCGAAGAACAGGATGAAGGTGAAGAGATTGACGCCGATCAGAATCAGCACGCCATACAGCAGCCGGCGGATCACATAGCCGATCATGATTGATGCTCCTTGCGTTCGGGCGGCACGAATGCCGTCTGGCGTTCACGCCGCTTGAGCGCCACGTACGAAGGCCAGATCGCCAGCGCCAGCAGCAGAATGAAAACGCCGATGGGCCACCAGATGGGCGAATTCCATTCGTCGATCTTCTGCTGGCGCAAGGCCGGATCGATCTTCATGTACTGCAGCGTGTTGCGCACCATCTGCGTGGGCTTGGCGTTGCCGACCCACTGCTGGTAGGCCCCGCCCGACATCGGGAAGTAGCCGAACATCCACGGCGCATCGCGCTGGACGACGGCGATCATCTGGGCGATCAGTTCGGCCTTTTCGGGGCCGTCGTCCAGGAATTTCATCTGCTCGAACAGTTTGTCGAACTCGGGGCTGGCGTAGTTGGCCGCGTTTTCGCCGCCGCCCTTGGCCTTGGCGTTCGGGCCGTAGAGCAGGAAGAGGAAGTTTTCGGCGTCGGGGTAGTCGGCGTTCCAGCCCCACAGGAAGATCTGCGCGGCGCCGCGCAGCATCTTGTCCTGGAAGCGGTTGTAGTCGGTGGCGCGCACGTCGAGCTGCACGCCGATCTTGGCCAATTGGCGCCGCATCCAGTCGAACTGCGGGTTGGACCCGCCGCCGCTCATCGAGTCGAAATACAGCACCAGCGGCGCGCCCGTCTGCGCGTTGCGGCCATCGGGGTAGCCCGCCTCGGCCAGCAGCCGCTTGGCCACGTCGATGGACTTGCGCACGGGCTTGCCATCGACCAGGTCATACACCACCGGATTGATGCCTTCGGGCGGGTCGCGATAGCCCAGCACGCCGGGCGGCACCGGGCCGTATGCGACGGACGCCTGGCTGTTCTCGAACACGGCCACGTATTCTTCCCAGTCGAAGGCAATGCTGATCGCCTGGCGCAGCTTGCGGTTGCGCTCCTGTTGTTCGGGCGTGTCGCCCTTGCCCACCACCGGATCCAGCCAGTTAAACCCCATGTACCAGTTGGCGGTCTCGACCGTGGTGGGCAGCTTGATGCCGTGTTCCTGGTATTTGCGCGCCTTGTCCTGGCTGTCGCCGGCCGCCACCAGCATCGCCACGCCGTATTCGCCGCGCTCGATCTGCGGCACGTCGTAATAGCCCTGCATGAACTTGCCGGTCAGCGGAATGGCTTCTTTTTCGACGCTGAACTCGGCGCGGTCGATGAAGGGCGTGGGCTTGCCGCAGTCGGCCAGCAGGCCGGCGGCCTTGTCGCCGGGCTCGCCTTCGCAGGGATAGGGCTCGCCGTGGTAATTGGGGTTGCGGCCCAGCACGTGGCGGCGGTTCTGCAGCGATTCGACCAGCATGTAGGGGCCGGTGCCGACCGGCCAGGTGTTCAGCGACAGGTCGTGCGCGGCCATGCCGGGCTGACTGTAGAAGCGGTCCGCCTCCCAGGGAATGGGCGCGGTGAAGGTCATGGCCAGCCAGTATTTGAACTGCGGATACTTGCCATCGACGCGAATGCGCAGCGTGTGGTCATCCAGCGCCTCGACGCCCTTGAAGCCGTCGTCCTCGCGCAGATCCAGCCAGGGCAGCGTGCCGCTGCCGCCCGGCACGTCGCGCCGCAGATCCTGGTCGCGCTGGCGCAGCCGGTCGCCGTAGTCCTTCAGGCCCTGCACGTGCTCGGCCATGAGCGAATAGATGGGCGACACGACCCGCGGGCTGGCCAGGCGCCGGAAGGCATAGGCGTAGTCGTGGGCCGTGAGCTCGCGGGTGCCCGTAAGGGGGAAATCGGGGATGTAGAACTTGTCGTCCAGTTCGCCCGGGGCGAGCGGATAGTAGGCGTAGCTGCCATCCTGCTTGCGGGCAAAGGCCGGGTGCGGCGCAAAGCGTATGCCGGGACGGATCTTGATGTCGTAGACGCTTTGCGCGATCTGCTCGCCGGGCGCGTCCTCGGGCAGCGGGTTGCCCGCCTTGTCCAGGTAGACCGGCGGATCGATCGACGCCGCCGCGCGCGGCACCAGCTCGTAGGGCCGCTTCAGGTAGTGATACCCGTAAAGCGGCTCATAGATGTTGTAGGTGTAGGGCGTCTCGTCGCCGGAATAGGAGCTGGCCGGGTCCAGGTATTTGGGCGAGCGTTTGACGAAAGCGGAATACAGCGTGTTCTGGCTTTCGGCGCCGGATGGATAGGGGCTGTTGATGGGGCTTTCCTGCGAGCAGCCCGCCAACGCCAGCGACAGCAGCATGGCCGACGCCCAGAGCCGCTTCAGTACACCCATGGAAACCTTCCCGTCGTTTTGTAGCGACAGAGGATAGCAAATGGGGGGCCCGGGAAGTACCCCGGCATCCCCCTAGGGACGAAATGCGGGGGTGGCGGCCTTCAGCCGCACTGGCGCTGGCGCCAGCAGTCGTAGCGCCACTTCCAGGGCTGCACGGGGTCCGGACGCGCCCACAGCCCGCGGCCAGCCGCCTTGGCCTGGCGCTGCAGGTCCGGCATGGCCTTGTCGCGCAGGTAATCGCCCTTGCGGGCCGTGTAGGCCCAGGCGTAGCCGGCTTCGACCTGCACGCGGTTGGCCGAGCGGCCGTCGGCCAGGATCAGCGCGCAGACATCGCGGCCATACTGGTCCTGCTCGTAGCACTGCGCCGTGAGCGTCTTGCCGGCCACCAGATCTGCCAGGTGCTTGCGCGACGCCTCGGCGTCGGGCTGGCCGGGCTGGTCCGTGCCGTGGCCCTCCTCCGGCGCGTCGATGCTGTCCATCCGGATACGCCGCTGGCCGTCAGGCGCCCGCAACGTCACGGTATCGCCGTCCGCCACGTTCACGATCGTGCCGGTCAGCGCATAGCTGCCCTGCGGCACACTCCCCGCAGGCGCCACGGCCGACGGTTTGCCTGCAGCCGGCGCCGAGGGCTTGCCGCTTGCCGTCGGCCCCGGGCGCTGCGGCGCCGAATCCTGCGGTTCAAGCCAGTTCACGATGGCACCCGCCACCGCCAGAACCAGGGCAACGACAAGGGCGGTCAGCTTGCTGCCGCCACGAAAGGGAGATTTGGGGCGCATCACAACCAGCCGGACTTGCGGAACCGCCAGTACAGCACCGAGCAAATGGACGCGATGACGCCCAGCGTGATCGGATACCCCCACGGAGACTTCAGTTCGGGCATGAATTCGAAGTTCATGCCATAGATGCCGGCGATGGCGGTAGGCACGGCCAGGATGGCGGCCCAGGAGGCCAGTTTGCGCGTGGTGTCGTTCTGCGCCGCCTGCCCGATCATCAGGCTGGCTTCGAAGGCGAACGCCAGCGACTCGCGCAGTGAATTGAATAGTTCATCCACCCGCAGCACCCGGTCGGCCACTTCGCCGAAGTAGGGCCGCGCATGCTCGTCGACGGCGGACATTTCGACCCGCGCCAGCCGGCGGCAGATCTCGGCCAGCGGCGAGACCACCGTATGGATGCGCAGCAGGTCGCGGCGTTGACGGTACAGCCTGCGGATATCCGAGTCTTTGGCGCCGCGGATCAGGAGCTTTTGCTCCGCGCCTTCGACGACGCTCTCGATCTTGACGGCCGCCGAGACATAACGGTCCACCAGCCAATCCAGCAGTTCGGACGCCACATAATCGCTGCCGCGCTTGAGCAGGTCGGGCGAGGCCTCCAGACGCTCGCGCAGCGGGCTGTGGCCCGCCGTGGCGCCGCGCCGCACCGTGACCAGAAAGCCGTCGCCGATGAGGAACTGCGTCTCGCCGAAGATGGGACGTTCAGCCTCGACCTCGACCGTGATGGCGACGATCAGGATCATGTTGCCGTAGTCGATGATCTTGGGACGCCGGTGGGTTTCCAGCATCTCTTCCTGGTTCTTGTCGCAGGCGCCCAGTTCGCGCGCCACCTTGGCAAGCGTTTCGGGGCTGGGGTTGCGCAGGCCGATCCACAACATGCTCTGACCCTGGCGCTGGGCGACGTACTGGCCGGCTTCTGCAAGGGGGACCTCGCGGTCCCGCCGTCCGTTCACGTAGGCGATCGATGCCACGACCTCGCCCTTGGGCGCGTCGGCGGCTTGTGCTTCAGTAGACATAGACTTCCTCGGACAAATCGATCCCTGCCGCGCAGCGTGTGGTTATCGGCCGATGATAGCCCAGCCCGCTGACGGGCCGCTGGCTCAGAAAAGGCTGCGCACCCGCTTGGCCACGTCGATGCGCGGGGCCTGCGGCTCGCGCGGCTCGGCCCGTCCGGGCGGCAGGTCGGGCAGCTTGGGCAGGTGGTCAAAGAGCGGCAGCATCGCGTTGGTGATGAACCGCGTGCGCGAGCCATAAACGTGCCGGTCGCCCATGCCCGTCTGCTGGTGCACGTAAAAGCGCTGCGGCACGACGAGCTGAAGCCGTTCCTTGGCCCGCGTCATGGCCACGTAAAGCAGCCGGCGCTCTTCCTCGATCTCTTCGGCGGTGCCCGTGCTCATGTCCGATGGAATGCAGCCATCCACGACGTTCAGCACATACACCGCCTTCCATTCCTGGCCCTTGGCCGAATGGATGGTGGACAGGATCATGTAGTCCTCGTCGCGCAGCGGCGCGCCAGATTCGTCACTGGTGGCGTCGGGCGGGTCCAGCGTCAGCTCGGTCAGGAAGCGCTCGCGCGACGGGTAGCCCGACGCGATGCGCACCAGCTGGTCCAGATCGGTCTTGCGCACGCGCGCATCGTCGTACAGGCGCTCGAGCTGGCCGTTGTACCAGCGCAGCGCCAAGTCCACGTCGGCGGGCCACTTCAGGGTGGGGTCGCATAACGCGGCGTACGTGTCGGCAAAAGCGCCCCACTCTTCCTGGGCCGCCGCGCCCGGCTTGAATTCGCGCAGCGTGCGCAGCGGCTCGGCCGAGGCGGACATGGCGTCCATCAGCTTGCCCGCCGTCGCCGGCCCGATGCCCGGCATCAGCTGCGCAACCCGGAAACCCGCCATGCGTCCGCGCGGATTCTCGGCCCATCGCAGGATCGACAGTAGATCCTTCACGTGCGCCGCTTCCAGAAAGCGCAGCCCGCCAAATTTGACGAAGGGGATGTTGCGGCGGGTCAGCTCCAGTTCCAGCGCGGCGCTGTGGCTGGCCGTGCGAAACAGCGCCGCCTGCGACTTGAGCGTCGCGCCGCCCTCGCGCTGCGCGAGCACCTGGTCAGCCACCCAACGCGCCTGGCCGGCCTCGTCGCTCACCGTCACCAGTTCGGGCATCTGCGAGGACTTGCGATCGGTCCACAGGTCCTTGGCATAGCGTTCGGTGGCCTGCGCGATCACCGCGTTCGAGGCGTTCAGGATGGGTTGCGAGGACCGGTAGTTGCGGTCCAGCGTGATGACGCGCGCCGGCGCGGGAAAGAGATTCGGAAAGTCCAGGATATTGCGCACCGTGGCCGCGCGGAACGAATAGATGGACTGTGCGTCGTCGCCCACCACCGTCAAGCCCCGGCCGTCCGGCTTCATGGCCAAAAGAATGGCCGATTGCAGCCGGTTCGTGTCCTGGTATTCGTCAACCAGCACGTGGTCGAATCGCGCACCCACGTCGGCCGCGATTTCCTCGTCCGACATCATTTCGGACCAGTACAGCAGCAGATCGTCGTAGTCCAGCACCTGCTGATCCTGCTTGGCCGCGACGTACGCGCGGAACAGGTTCTTGAGCTCGTCCTCCCATTGGGCGCACCACGGAAACGAGGTCTTGAGCACGTCGCCCACGGGCGTCTGGCTGTTGACCACGCGCGAATAGATCGCCAGGCATGTCCCTTTGAGCGGAAAGCGCGATTTGGTGGAGGACAGGCCAAGTTCATGGCGCACCATGCCCATCAGGTCCTCGGCATCGCCGCGGTCGTGGATGGTGAAGGCCTCGGACAGACCGATGCGCTGGGCGCAGTCGCGCAAGAGCCGCGCGCCGATCGCATGGAAGGTGCCCGCCCACGGCAGCGACGGCGCCTGCTGCGACGAGCGCAAGTTCATCACGCGCTGCAGCACCGATCCCACGCGCCGCTCCATTTCCAGCGCCGCGCGGCGCGAGAACGTCAGCAGCAGCATGCGCTGCGGGTCCGCCCCGTTCAGGATCAGGTGGGCCACGCGATGCGCAAGCGTGTTGGTCTTGCCCGACCCCGCCCCCGCGATGACCAGCAGCGGGCCATCGTTGCCGGGCGCGCCGGCCACGCCGAATTCGGCCGCTTCGCGCTGGGCGGGATTCAGGTCGGCCAACGGATCGGGCCGCTCGGCCGCTCGCGCGGCGGCGTTGTCGTTGTCGGGAGTATGGGAAAGAGGATCTTGGTCTGGCATGTAGCGGAGCCGCAGCGCTGCGGCCGCAAAAAGGAAGGAGCCAAGGCCGGCTCCGGATGAACACTGTATATTTATACAGAATTTTTGCGAATCCGTCTGAACCGCCTGGCGCCATGCCCGATTTCCCCCGCATCCTGACCGGCACCGCCTCCTGGACCGACCCTACCCTGCTGGCCTGCGGCCGCTTTTATCCGCCCGACGCCCGCAGCGCCGAATCCCGGCTGCGCTATTACGCGTCGCGCTTTTCGCTGGCCGAGGTCGACTCCAGCTTCTACGCGATGCCCACCCCCGACAACGCGCACCGGTGGGCCACGCGTACGCCGGACGATTTCGTCTTCAACATCAAGGCCTTCCGGCTATTTACCGGCCACCAGACGCCGCTCTCGGCCCTGCCCGGCGACATCCAGCGCGAATTGGCCGATTGGCCGGATCCGGTCATCTACCACGACCGCGTGCCCGCCGACCTGCGCGACGAACTCTGGCGGCGCTACCAGTTGGCCATCGAGCCCTTGCGGATGCCGGGCAAGTTGGGTGCGGTGCATTTCCAGTTTCCGCCCTGGATACGGCGGGACGCCCGGGGCATGGCGCGCGTGGCCGACTGCGCGCGGCGCATGGAGGAACACCTGGTGTCCGTGGAATTCCGCCACCGCAGCTGGTTCGAGACCGCTGGCGCGACGGCGAACACGCTGGCCTTCGAGCGCGATCTGGGCGTGGTGCACACCGTCGTGGACGCGCCGCAAGGCTTTGACAACACGGTGCCTGCGGTCTGGGAAAGCACCCATCCGGACCTGACGCTGCTGCGCCTGCACGGGCGCAACGCGGCTACCTGGAACGCCTCGGGCGCCGCGTCGTCGGGAAGGTTCCAGTACGAGTACTCGGAAGCGGAACTGGCCGAACTGGTCGCCCGCTTCACCCGGCTGGCCTCGCAATCGGGACAGGCCCACGCGGTGTTCAACACCAACTTCGAAGACCAGGGCATGCGCAACGCCGCCGCCTTCGCCTCGGCGCTGACGCTGCCGGGCGTGTAAACGGGTATCAGGCTCCCGCCTTGGCGGCAGGCCGCGCCAAGGGCCGCGCCACTTCGGCCAGACTCTCCAGCAGCACCTCGAACTTGCGTGCGATGTCGTGCTCCGGCACGCAGGCGTAGCCCAGCAACAGCCCCGGCCGGCGTCCTTCGTCGTTTACGTAGTAGCGCGATAGCGCCCGCGTCAGCACGCCCTTGCTGCGGGCCACCTCGACCACGCGCAGGTCGTCCATGTCGGGCGGCAGGGTCAGCACCAGGTGCAGGCCGGCCATGCTGGCGTCGCGATGCAGCCAGTCCGGTCCCAGCCGCCGCTCGATCAGGTTGACGAGCATGGCGCGGCGGCGGCCATACAGCATGCGCATGCGGCGGATGTGCGCCGCGTAATGGCCTTCGGAAATGAACGTCGCCAGCGCCGCGTGCGTCATCAGGTGACCCTCGCGGTACAGCTCGGCGTGCGCGGCCTGGAATGCCGCGGTCAGCGGCTTGGGCAGCACCAGATAGCCCACGCGCAGCCCGGGGTACAGCGTTTTGCTGAACGTGCCCATGTAGATCACCGGCGCGTCGGACTCCAGGCCCAGCAGCGACGCGATCGGCCTGCCCGAGAAGCGGAATTCGCTGTCGTAGTCGTCCTCGATGATCCAGCTGCCGCATTGCCGCGCCACCGCCAGCAGTTGCCGCCGGCGGGCCAGCGACATGACCGGCCCCAGCGGATACTGGTGCGAAGGCGTGACGAAGATGAAGCGCGGCGGTGTGCCCACGGTGTCCGGCAACCGCATGCCTTCTTCGTCCACGGGCAGGTGCACCGTGCGCAGACCGTTGGCCTGCAGAATGGTGCGCGCGCCCCAGTAGCCGGGGTCCTCGACCCACGCCGTTTCGCCCGCCTCGCCCAGGATGCGCGTGGCCAGGTCGATGGCCTGGTGCGAGCCTTCGGTGATGATGATCTGTTCGGGATCGCAGTCGATCGACCGGGTCAGCGCCAGATGCTGCGCCAGCGCCTCGCGCAGCGCCGGCAGCCCGCCGCCGTAGGAATACGTCAGCAGGTCCGGCGCGGGGTTGCGCCAGAGCGCGCTGAAGATGCGGCCAAACTTCTTGTGCGGAAACTCGGTCAGGTCGGGCACGCCCGGCATGAACGCCCCCCATTGGTAGGGCGAGGCCGACACGCCATCGACGATGGCCGCGCCGCGCGGCGACAGCGAGGGACGCGAAGCCGCCTCGTGCGCCTGGCGCGCGCGGCGGCCGCTGGCCAGGTAGGAGTCCGGCACCGACGCATTGACGAACGTGCCGTTGCCTTGCCGGCTGCGGGTATAGCCCTCGGCGAGCAGCTGGCTGTAGACATGCACGACCGTGTTGCGGGCAATGCCCAGCTCGGCCGCCAGGTCCCGCGTGGCGGGCAGGCGCGAGTCCGCGGCAATGGAACCATCGAGGATGGCTTCACGGATGCCGCGGTAGAGCCGCTTGTTCATGGGCTCGCTGGCGCCATCGGCCAGGCGCAGCAGCAGCAAGTCACCGACGATGGACCGCAATTGGTTCTACCTGAATTATTAAAGTGGTTCCCACAAGTGGGGCCATCGTAGCATTAAATAAGTGCTTTACCGCCCATCACTCTCATCGAGACCGAGATGAAGAATCAGGATCTGAATACCCGCCGTTCCCTGGCCACGCCCCGCGGCGTCGGCGTCATGTGCGACTTCTATGCCGTGCGCGCGGAAAACGCCACGCTGTGGGATGCCGAAGGCAAGGAATACATCGACTTCGCAGGCGGCATCGCCGTGCTGAACACGGGCCACCTGCACCCGAAGGTCAAGGCCGCGGTCGCCGCGCAGCTGGACAACTTCACGCACACGGCCTATCAGATCGTGCCGTACGAAGGCTACATCTCGCTCGCCGAGCGCATCAACCGCGTGGCCCCCATCGATGGCCTGAAGAAGACCGCCTTCTTCACGACCGGCGTCGAAGCCGTCGAGAACGCCGTGAAGATCGCACGCTCGGCCACCGGCCGCTCGGGCGTCATTGCCTTCTCCGGCTCGTTCCATGGCCGCACGATGCTGGGCATGGCGCTGACCGGCAAGGTCGCCCCCTACAAGCTGTCGTTCGGCCCCATGCCCGGCGACATCTATCACGTGCCGTTCCCCAACGCCACGCAATCGATCAGCGTGGCCGATTCGCTCAAGGCGCTGGACCTGCTGTTCAAGGTCGACATCGATCCGAAGCGCGTCGCGGCCATCATCATCGAGCCCGTGCAGGGCGAAGGCGGCTTCAACATCACGCCGCCCGAACTGATGACGGCGCTGCGCAAGGTCTGCGACGAGCACGGCATCTTGCTGATCGCCGACGAAGTCCAGACGGGCTTTGGCCGCACCGGCAAGCTGTTCGCGATGGAGCATCACACCGTGCAGGCCGACATCATCACGATGGCCAAGAGCCTGGGCGGCGGCTTCCCCATCTCCGGCATCGTCGGCCGCGCCGAGATCATGGACGGCCCTGCCGCGGGCGGCCTGGGCGGCACGTACGCCGGCAATCCGCTGGCCGTGGCCGCGGCGCACGCCGTGCTGGACGTCATCGCCGAGGAAAAGCTGTGCGAACGCGCCACCCAATTGGGCGACAAGCTGCGCGCCCACCTGGAAGGCCTGCGCGGCAAGGTGCCCGGCATCGCCGACGTGCGCGGCCTGGGTTCGATGGTCGCGCTGGAACTGAACGACGCGGCGGGCAAGCCCGACGCCGAAGCGGTCAAGCGCGTGCAGAAGCGCGCCCTCGACGCCGGCCTGATTTTGCTAAGCTGCGGTGTATACGGAAACGTCCTGCGCTTCCTGTATCCCTTGACCATTCCCGACGCCCAGTTCGCACGCGCGCTGGACATCCTGTCCGAGGCGCTTGCCGCTTGAGGCGCGAGCCCTGACTAACCGGTTATTCGGCCGGCGGGCATAACGATTGCGGGCGTAGCAGGTTCCCGGCTTGGATCTCAAGCCTGAACCCTGCCGCGCCCGTCGTCGCTTGGCCCGCCGCACCCATCAAGGAGACTCCCAAATGACAGCACTGTCCCATCCCCTCGCCCGTCCCGACCTGCTGCGCGACGCCTGCTACATCAACGGCAAGTGGGTTGGCGCCGGCGAAGGCGCATCGATCCCCGTCGACAATCCGTCCACCGGCAAGACCATCGTGTCGGTGCCCAAGCTGGGCCGCAAGGAAACCGAACAGGCCATCGCCAGCGCCCAGGCCGCGCTGCCCGCCTGGGCCGCCAAGACCGGCAAGGAACGCGCCGCGATCCTGCTGAAGTGGGCGCAACTGATGATGCAGAACCAGAAAGACCTGGCTGCCATCATGACGTCCGAACAGGGCAAGCCCGTCACCGAGGCGGCCGGCGAAATCGCCTACGCGGCCTCGTTCCTGGAGTGGTTTGCCGAGGAAGCCAAGCGCGTCGACGGCGACATCCTGCAAAGCCCCAAGGCCGGCCAACGCCTGGTGGCGCTCAAGCAGCCCATCGGCGTCACCGCCGCGATCACGCCCTGGAACTTCCCGGCCGCGATGATCACCCGAAAGGCCGGCCCGGCCCTGGCCGCCGGCTGCACCATGATCGTCAAGCCCGCCCAGCAGACGCCGCTGACCGCGCTGGCGCTGGCCGTGCTGGCCGAAGAGGCCGGCGTGCCGGCCGGCGTCTTTCACGTCATCACCGGCAGCTCGCGCGACATCGGCGCGGCCCTGTGCGAAAGCGACGTGGTGCGCAAGCTGAGCTTCACCGGCTCGACTGAAGTCGGCCGCACGCTGATGGAGCAATGCGCGCCCACCATCAAGAAGCTGTCGCTCGAACTGGGCGGCAACGCGCCCTTCATCGTGTTCGGCGACGCCGACCTGGACCGCGCGGTCGACGGCATTCTGGCCTCGAAATACCGCAATGCCGGCCAGACCTGCGTGTGCGCCAACCGCATCTACGTGCAGGCCGGCGTGTACGAGGAAGTCGCCAAGCGCCTGGTCGACAAGGTCAACGCCATGAAGGTGGGCGACGGCTTTGAAGACGGCGTGACGCAGGGTCCGCTGATCGACCGCAACGCGGTCGAGAAGGTGCAGGAGCACATCGCCGACGCCACCTCGCACGGCGCCAAGGTCATCGCGGGCGGCAAGCCGCACGCGAAGGGCGGCACGTTCTTCGAACCCACCGTGGTGCGCGACGTGACGCAATCGATGCGCTTTGCCAGCGAGGAAACCTTCGGCCCGGTCGCGCCGCTGTTCCGCTTCGAGTCCGAGGACGAAGTCATCGGCATGGCCAACGACACCATCTTCGGCCTGGCCGCGTACTTCTTCACGCGCGACTACGCCCGCATCTGGCGCGTGTCCGAAGCGCTGGAATACGGCATCGTCGGCATCAACACCGGTCTCATCTCCAACGAGGTCGGCCCGTTCGGCGGCGTCAAGCAGTCGGGCCTTGGCCGCGAAGGCTCCAAGTACGGCATCGAAGAGTACCTGGAGATCAAGTACCTCTGCGTCGACCTCGGCGCATGAAACCAGGCGCGCGCGGCGGCCCGCCGCGCGCGCCTGTCGACCGCGTGGCCGATGTGCGCGCCGTGTTCATTCCGATACCATCCAGGCGTGTTAGATTTGCGCGTTCCCTGGAAGAGTCCGTATGAGCAGAACCTTCACCCTTGAGGACACCCGCAGGCTGGCGGCCATCCTGGCGGAAACCGCGCAGGCGGAAGTCATGCCGCGGTTTCGCAACCTGCCAGAAGGCGCCGTGCGCGGCAAGACCTCCCCGCGCGATCTGGTCACCGACGCCGACGAGGCCGCCGAACGCCTGATCGCCGCGCGACTGGCCAAGCTGCATCCCGGCGCCGTGCTGATCGGCGAAGAAGCCTCGGCGCGCAATCCCGCCCTCTTGAACATGCTGGTCGACGCCGACCTCGCATTCCTCATCGACCCCATCGACGGCACGCGCAACTACGTCGCGGGCCTGCCGCTGTTCGGCATGATGATCGCGGCCTGCCATCGCGGCGACGTGATCGCTGGCGTGATCTACGACCCGGTCAGCCGCGACAGCGCGCTGGCGGTGCGCGGCGAAGGCGCCTGGCTGGAATTCGAAAACGGCAAGCGGGCGCCGCTGGCGGTTGCCAGCCCCGCGCCCCCGCATGACATGGACGGCATGATCTCCACCGGCGCCCTGCCCGAGCCGCTGCGTACCACCGTCAATGGCAACCTCTCGCAGCTGGGCAGCACAGCCTCGCTGCGCTGCGCCGCGCACGAATACCGCATGCTTGCCGCGGGCCATTGCCATGTGGCGCTGTACAACCAGCTGACCGCGTGGGATCACGCTGCCGGCTGGCTGCTGCATCGGGAAGCGGGCGGCTATGCGGCGCATTTCGACGGCTCGCCCTACAAGCCCACCCACCGCACGGGCGGATTGCTCTACGCCCCTGACGCCGGAAGCTGGCATGCGGCGCGCAAGGCGCTGCTGGGGGACGCATTGGAATCCATCGAGACTTGACAGCGCGCTTGAAACCACCCCGAAAAACTGGGGTTATCCCTAGGAGTTATCCCCAGTTCCTGTGGACAACCCTATGGAAAGGTCTGTAACCGGCCGAAAAAAGCGTTGCCGGGCAAGCACTTGCTTAGACCGCTCAAAAACCGGCCGACCCGCTTCTTCTTAAAGCGCTTCCAGCGCCACCGCGCAGGGCAGTTCCACTTTCAGGGTCAGCAGGCTGTCGGCGCGGGTGCGTCCCAGATTGATGGCGGCGATGGGCAAGCCGTTACGCGACGCGGCGGTGACGAAGCGGTAGCCCGAATACACCATCAGGGACGAGCCCACCACCAGCACCGCGTCGGCGCTTTCCAGGCCCGCATTGGCGCGCTCCACGCGCTCGCGCGGGACCGTCTCGCCGAAGAACACCACGTCGGGCTTGACGATGCCGCCGCAGCGCGGACAGGGCGGCACCGCGAACCGCGAGAAGTCGTGGCCGTCCAGGTCGGCGTCGCCGTCGGGCGCATCGCTGGCCTCCAGCTGCATCCAGTCCGGATTCAGCGCGTGCAGTTTTTCCTGCCAGTCGTGGCGGCCGCCCCGCCAGTCGCAGTTCATGCAGCGCACGGCGTCCAGGCGGCCGTGCAGGTCCACGACATCGCGGCTGCCCGCGGCCTCGTGCAGGCCGTCCACGTTCTGGGTCACCAGGATGTCGACGTTGCCGCGCGCCTGCAGACGCGCCAGCGCCAGATGGGACGCGTTGGGCCGAACGTGCCCGAAGCGGCGCCAGCCCACCATGCTGCGCGCCCAATAGCGCGCGCGGGCCAGTTCGCCGCCCATGAACATCTGCAGCGTCATGGGCGGCTGGCGTTTCCATTCGCCTTCGGTGTCGCGATAGTCAGGGATGCCCGAGTCGGTGCTGACGCCGGCCCCGGTCAGGACGAAGAGCCGCGGATGGCGGTCGATGAAGCCGCGCAGCGCGGCCAGCTCCGGAACTGCTGTATCCAATCCTCGCTCCTCGAATTGACGCACCCGCGATGGCCACACCCGCGCGCCGCAGCTCGCGCCGCGCGAGCCGCGGCCCTCAGCCGCCCAGCCCGCAATCGGGCATGTCGCTGACCAGGCTTGCCTGCGTCACATTGCTGCCCGGCGGCACGCTGCGCGTGAGCCACACATTGCCGCCAATGGTCGATCCCTTGCCGATCGTCACGCGGCCCAGGATCGTGGCGCCCGCGTAGATCACGACATCGTCCTCGATCAGCGGGTGGCGCGCCAGGCCCTTCTTGAGTTCGCCGTTTTCGCCAGGCGGGAAGCGCTTGGCGCCCAGCGTGACCATCTGGTAGAGCCGCACGCGGTCGCCAATGATGGCGGTTTCGCCAATCACGACGCCCGTGCCGTGGTCGATGAAAAAGCTGCGGCCGATGGTCGCGCCCGGATGAATGTCGATGCCGGTGTCGGCGTGAGCGATCTCGGCCACGATACGCGCCAGCATCGGCACGCCCAGGCGATACAGGACATTGGCAAGACGATGATGGATCATTGCCGCCACGCCGGGATAGCACAGCAGCACTTCGTCCACGTTGTGCGCGGCCGGGTCGCCCTGATAGGCGGCCATCACATCCAGGTCGAGCGCGGCGCGCACGGCCGGCAGTTGGGCGCCGAACTGGCGCACGATCTCCGTGGCACGCTGTTGCGTGTCGGCCTGCAGGGCCGGGTCATGCCGGCCTTCGTATTGCAGTTCCAGACAGACCTGATGCAGCAGCGCATCGAGCGCGGCGCCAATGGTGTGGCCGACGTAGAAGTCCTCGACTTCCTCGCGCAGGTCGATGGGACCCAGGCGCATCGGGAACAAGGCGCCACAGAGATCCTTGACGATCTGGCGCAGGCTCTCTTGAGAAGGGAACTCGCGCAACCCGGCATCGTCGCGCAGGCGGCCGCGCGGGCCGCGCCAGGCGACGCGGGCCTCACGCAGGCCGGACACGATGCCGTCCAGGTTCCAGTGCGCGGTGGGGAAATGGGTGGGGCCGCTCATTGCCGGACTCCGGACAGGGAGCCGGCGGTTCCGGCAGTCGGATGGATAACGAACATGGGTTTGCCTCGCTGACGGTGCGAAGCCCCCGGGGCAAGGCTCCGGGCAATGCTGCTTCGCAATAATTCCGTCAACTGTAACCGCTCTGGCGCGCAGGCCGAAAGTCATCCGATATGGCGTTGGGGTTATGCCGTTGCCGGCTCGACCTCGTAGCCCTGCGGATTGCCCTGCTGCCAGCGCCACCCGTCCGCGCACATGGCGTCCACGCCGTGCGTGCTGGACCAGCCCAACAGCGACGCCGCCAGCGCCGGATCGGCCCACATGCGCTCGACATCGCCCGGCCGCCGCGGCAGGACGCGCAGCGGAATCTTGCAGCCATTGACACGCTCGAACGCGTGGACCAGTTCCATCACGCTGGTGCCCTGCCCCGTTCCCAGGTTGACCGCCACGAACCCCGGATGGGTTTCCGCATAGGTCAGCGCCTGCACATGGCCGCGCGCCAGATCCATGACGTGCAGGTAATCGCGCACGCCGGTGCCGTCGGGCGTGTCGTAGTCGTCGCCGAACACGCGCAAAAACGGCTGGCGCCCCACCGCCACCTGCGTGATGAACGGAAAGAGATTGTTGGGCAGGTCGCGCGGGCTCTCGCCGATCAATCCGCTGGGATGCGCGCCGATGGGATTGAAGTAGCGCAGCGTGACGGCGCTGAAGGCGGGATCGGCCACGCAGACGTCCTTCAGCATTTCCTCGACCATCAGCTTGGTGCGGCCATACGGATTGGCCGGCGCCAGCGGATGGGCCTCGGTGAACGGCAGGTATTGCGGTTCGCCGTACACCGTGGCCGACGAGCTGAACACCAGCCGCGACACGCCCGCCTCACGCATGGTGCGCAAGAGAACGAGCGAACCCTGCACGTTGTTGTCGTAATACTTGAGCGGGTTCGCCACCGATTCGCCCACCGCCTTGCACCCGGCCAGGTGCAGCACCGACTGCACGGGCATGCCGCGTGCCGCCGCCTGCGCCAGCACGCCGGCCACCAGCCCGGGCGAACGGATGTCGCCTTCGACCAGCGGGATCGGCGTGCCGCAAAGCTGCTCCACGCGGCGCACGGCCTCGCGGCTGCCGTTGCTGAAGTTGTCCAGCACCAGCGGCCGCAGGCCGGCGGCGATCATCGCCACCAGCGTGTGGGTGCCGATATACCCTGCGCCGCCCGTCACCAGCACGTGCGTGTCCGGCATGTCGATGCTCCGTCAGAGATGGGCCGCCATGCCCGGCACCCACGCATGGCGGGGACGCGGGGCCTGCGCATGGCTGCGGTAGCGGTCGATCCAGTACGACGTGGAGGCATCATGGCCCCAGTCGACCACGCCCGCCGACACCGGCACCGCCAGCTCGCGCTCGATGCCGCTGGCAAGCCGCTTGCCCAGTTCCACGCCGTACTGGTCGAAGGGGTTGATGCCCCAGACCACGCTCTGCACGAACACCTTGTGCTCGTACAGGGCCAGCAGCGCGCCCAGGCTGCGCGGATCGAGCTGGCGCAGGACGATCAGCGTCGACGGCCGGCCGCCCGGATGCACCATGTGCTGCGCCAACGTCAGCGCGCGCTCCTGGTTGTCGATGTGCGCCACGTCCAGCATCGCCTGCTCCAGGCTCTTGCCGCGCAACAGCGCCTGGCGCTGCGCGAGGCAGTTGGCCAGCAGCATGCGATGCGCATCGGGGCTGTCGGCATGCCCTTGCAGGCTGGCGATGAAGTCGACCGGCGCGCCTTCCTCGCTTTGATGCAGCCACTGGAAGAACGTGTGCTGGCCGTCGGTGCCCGGCATGCCCCAGATGATGGGGGCCGTCGGCACGCCGACTGCCGAGCCATCGCCCGCGACCCGCTTGCCCAGCGATTCCATCTCCAGCTGCTGCAGATAGGTCACCAGGTGCAAGAGGCGCCCGCTATAGGCCGCGACGTTCAGCGAGTTGAATCCCAGCACGCTGCAATTGACCAGCCCGGCCAGCGCCAGTTGCACCGGCGCGTTGGCTGCGAACGGCGTCTGCAGGAAATGCTGGTCCATCGCCTCGGCGCCCGCGCGCATGCCGATCAGCACGTCCACGCCCACCGTCAGCGCGATCGACAAGCCGGCGACCGACCAGACGGAATAGCGCCCGCCCACCCAGTCGCACATCTTGAAGACCTGGCTGGACGGCACGCCCAGCGCGCGCGCGGCCGGCGCATTGGCGGTGACCGCCGCCAGATGGTCGGACACGTCGGCCACCCCGCCCTGCTTGAGCCATGCAATGGCGGCGCGGGCGTTGTGCAGCGTTTCCGTCGTGGTGAAGGATTTGGACGACACCACCACCAGCGTGCGGCGCGGGTCCAGCCCGGCCACGGCGTCATGGAACGCATGGCCGCAGATGTTGGAGACAAAGCGGATCTGCCGGCGCTGCAGCGGTCCGCCGAAGGCCTGCACCGCCAGGCGCGGGCCCCAGTCGCTGCCGCCGATGCCGATGTGCAGGACGGTGGAGAAGTCCGCCGTCTGGTCCACGCGCCGCACAAAGTCGGTCATGCGCGAATACTCGCAGACGGAATCCGCGTCCTGCCCTTCGGGCTGTTCGCGCGTGCGTCCCGCGCGCAGCGCGGTATGCCATGCCGCGCGGTTTTCAGTCCAGTTGACCGGTTCCCCGGCAAACAGCGCGCGGCGCGCCTCTTCCAGTCCGCGCGCCTGCAGCAGCGCCATGCCGGCGCCGTCCAGCGACGGCGACTGGCGCTGCATGGTCAGGTCCACGCACAAGCCTGCCGCCTCGATCACCTTGAGCGCACTGGCGTCCAGTTCGGCGTTCTGCGCAGCCTGCGCGAAAGCCATCCACTCGGGGCTGTTTGCCAGTCCGGAGTCTGCCCTTAACGCCTCAATCGCCTGTTGAGCCTTTCCCATCGCGTGATGCTCCTTAGAACGGTAAACGAATGTGAGGTGCAATGCGCTTGAACGCCTTGCGAAAGTCCTCCTCGATACGAGCCAGCGCGGCCACGTTGTCTCCTTCGAACCGGAGTACCACCGTTGGCGTGGTGTTGGACGGTCGCGCAAGGCCGAAGCCATCCGCGTAATCCACACGGATCCCGTCGAGCTCGTTGATCGACACTGCGCCGGGGAACTCCCCTTGATCGCGCAGCGCCTGCACAAGCTCGACGCCTTCCGTGGTCTCCAGTTTCAATTCGGGGGTGGCGCAGGACTGCGGCAAGCTTTCCAGCAAAGCCGAGGGGTCCGGCGCCGACGAGAGGATTTCCAGCAGGCGGGCGGCGGCGTAGATACCGTCGTCAAAGCCATACCAGCGCTCCTTGAAGAAAATGTGGCCGCTCATCTCTCCAGCAAGTAGCGCTCCCGACTCCCGCATCTTGGCCTTTATCAGGGAATGCCCTGTCTTCCACATGGTCGCCTTGCCGCCCGCCTCGGTGATGGCGCGGGCCACATGGCGGCTGCATTTCACGTCGTAGATCACCTCGGCGCCCGGGTTGCGCGCCAGCACGTCGCGGGCGAACAGGATCAGCTGGCGATCCGGCCAGATGATCTGTCCCGATTTTGTGACCACGCCCAGCCGGTCGCCGTCGCCGTCGAACGCCAGGCCCACCTCGCAATCCGAATAGCGCAGGCAATAGATCAGGTCCTGCAGGTTGTGGGGATCAGCCGGATCCGGGTGATGCCCCGGAAAAGAGCCATCCACTTCGCAGAACAGTTCGGTGACCTCGCAGCCAAGCGCCCGAAATAGCCCCGGCGCCACCGCGCCCGCCACGCCACTGCCGCAATCGATGGCGATCTTCATGGGCCGCGCCATGCGGATGTCGCCCACCAGGCGCGCCGCGTAGCACGGGGTGATCTGCATCTGCGTGCGCCCGCCCGCCACGGGCGCCGAATCGATCGGCTCGCGCATCGCATCGCGCAGCGCCGTCAGCCCGTCGCCGTACAACGAACCGCCCTCCATCACGATCTTGAAGCCGTTGTGCGTGGGCGGGTTATGGCTGCCCGTCACCGCAATGCCGGTGCCGGTGTCCATCAGCCGGGTCGTGAAATACACCATCGGCGTGGTCGCCATGCCGATATCGATGACGTGCATGCCCGCCGAACGCAGCCCCGCCTGCAACGCCGCGGACAGTTCGACGCTGCTCAGCCTGCCATCGCGGCCCACCACGATCGACCGCACGCCCTGCTCGTGGGCCTTGGCGCCCACCGCCATCCCCAGGCTGTGGGCAAACCTTGCATCCAATTCGTCCGGTACTGTTCCCCGTATGTCGTAGGCCTTGAAAACCGCATCCAGAATCTGCGGCGTGTCCCAGCCAAAAGTTCCGTGCATGCCAGTTTCTCCGGGTGGCGTTCACTTGGGACCGTTGTGTTTGAAATCACCGTAGTACGCCGCACGGGAGTAGCGATAACCGCCGTACTTGGACCGGAAGCCAAAGCGTTCCGGCATCAGCTTCAAGCCATTGAAGAGCACGCCGTCCACCGGGGCGCCCGCCTGGATCAGGCGCTTGGCCGTCTCGCGGATCTCGCCCACGGTGTTCATGCCGGACCGCACCACCACCATGACGGCCGCGGCGTGCGTGCCGACCACAGCCGCGTCGGGCGAGGACAGCACGGGCGCGGTGTCCAGGATCACCATGTCGTACTGCGTGGCCAGTTCCCGCAGGGTTTCGCCGAAGACGGGCGACGCCAGCAGCTCGGACGGATCGAAGGTGACGGCGCCCGTGGCGATGAAGTCCACGCCCTCGGACACGCTGTGCTTTCTGACGCGGCTGAGCGGGATCGTGCCGGTCAGCACTTCGAACAGGCCATCTTCCTTGGGCACGCCGAAATACCGGTTGAGCTGGCCCTTGCGGAAGTCGGCATCGATCAGCAGCACGCGCTTGCCGACGCCGCCCTGGATGAAGGCAAAATTTGCAGACAGGAAGGATTTACCCACGCCCGCCACCGGCCCCGTGAACATGACCATGTTGTTGGCCGACTGGCGCAGCGAGGCCTGCAGCACGTTGCGGAACGACCGCAAGCTTTCGATGGGTGGCGAGTTGCCCTGGCTCTGGGCCAGCAGCGCGGGCACGGTGGCGTTCTTGCGCCGGCTGCGGCGCCAGAGCTTGTCCTGCACGTCGCTGTACGGAATGGCCGCCAGCACCGGCAGGCCGGTATGGCGCTCGACGTCTTCCGGCTCGGACAGGCCGCCGAACAGGGCGTTGCGCACGAACGCGCACAGGATGGCGAAGATCAGGCCGGCCGCGGTGGCCACGCCAATGATGATCGCGGCCTTCGGACGCACCGGCTTGTCGGGCTGCACGGCTGCATCCAGGATGCGCACGTTGCCCACCTTGCCGGCGCGGATCAGCTTGAGCTGTTGCGTGTTGTTGAGCAGCGCCGTGTACAGCTCGGTGTTGACGCGCACGTCACGCACCAGGCGCACCACGTCCTGTTCCAGATCGGGCAGCTGCTTGATGTTGTTGCCCAGGCGGTTGACGTCGCCGGTCAAGGACGCGATCTGACGGTCGATGCCCACGATGCTCGGGTGCGTCGGCGCAAAACGCGTGATCAGTTCCTGGCGCTTCTGGCGCAGTTCCATCACGCGAGTCTGCGCATCCACCGACTGCCCGAGGATCAGCTTGGCCTCTTCGCTCAGGTCGATCGTGCCGCGCTTGTTGCGCAACTGGTTGTACTTGGTTTCCGCGGCGTCCAGCTCGGCCTTCAGCTGCGGCAGCTGCTGCTCCAGGAACACCAGCGACTTCTCGGCCTGGGCCGACTTGCGGTTCACGTTCTGCTGCACGTATTCCTGGCCGATCTGGTTCAGCACCGCGGTCGTCAGCGCCGGATCGTTGCCCTCCAGGGTGACGCCGATCACGCCCGACGTACGCCCGCGCTCAAAGATGCCCAGGTGCGACTGCACGTTCTCGATGGCCGCCAGGCGCGAGCTGCGCGACACGGTGAACTCGGTGCCCGGACGGCCCGACAACGCGTCCACATGCACGTCCATGGCGCCGCCGCCCGGCAGCAGGAAGCGTTCGGGCTTGCCCACCGTGCCGGTGAACGTTGCGCCGGTCAGCTTGTCGCTGAGCGTGTAGCGGCCTTCGCCCAGCGTGGTCAGGCGAAACGGCTTGCCCAGCCATTCGTTGGGCACGTCCAGCTGCGAGATCGCGATGGTCTCGCCGCCCCACGCATAGCCGCCGCGCGGCAAGCCGGACGGATACGGCAGGCTTTCATAGCGCTGCGCAAGCCACTCGCCCACCACGGGGAAATAGCGCGGCTTGGCGTGGATGTAGAGCAGGAATTTGTCGACCGCGGGACCGACGACCATGCGCGAACGCAGCACTTCCATTTCGCCGGACGTTTCCGCCTTGGTATCGAACATCGACGACACATCGCCCAGCAGGCTTCGCGCCTGCCCGTTCGGAAGCTCCTCCTCGACCTGCACGATGATGTCAGCCGAATAGACCGACGGCGTCACCATCACGTAGGCCAGCGCGCCGAGAAACGCAAACAGGGTGATCGCAATGATCATCCAGCGGTTGGAAAAAATGGCGTCCACGTGGGACGACAAGGGGGTTTCCTGCTGACGGGCCGGTACTGACGGCTCGAACGATTCGATGGGCAACGACATGCAGCTCTCCAGGAGAGGGCGCCGCCGCGGTAGCGGCGCCCCCAAAGGCGGGTTTTTCAGGCGGACTAATCGATGGACTTGACGGTCTGTACGGTTTGCGCGCTCGGGAACAGGTTGCTGATGAAGCGGTTCCACCGCACCAGGCTGGCCGTATCCACGAACACGACGTCTTTGGGTTGCAATTCAAACTTCGCGCCGACCGCAAGGGCTTGCGGCGATGCGGCGTTCAAGTGGTAGACCAAAGGCTTTGCCTCCTCCGTGGCGCGCACGACGAAAATTTGCGAAGGGTCGGCCGTGAGCTGGTTCGGCCCGCCCGCCAGGCCCAGTGCTTCGGTCAGCGACATGCGGCCATCGCGCATGACCGAGGCGCCGGGCAGGAAGACTTCGCCCATCACGAACACCTTGCTGTCGTCGCGCGGCGTGACTCTCACGATGTCCCCTGCCTTGAGCATGACCTGGTTCAGATCCTGGCCGCGCTCGATCAGCGCGGGAAGGTTCACGCGAGTACGACGGCCATCGCGGATCACATAGACCGCACTGCGATCGCCGGTAGGCAGAATGCCTCCGGCCCTGTTGAGCGCTTCCAACAGGGTCATGGGAACATCGTTGATCGCAACCGTGCCCGGCGTCGTTACCTCGCCATCGACGAAGATGCGCTTGCTGCGAAATCCCAGAACGCGTACGGTGATCTGCGGGTCCTGTATGTACTTGCTAGAACTGTTGACTATGAGATTGCGCGCCTGAAGTTCAGTCAACCCCGCCACTTTCAGCAGTCCCGTATACGGAAACTGGATATATCCCGTGGATGAGACCGTATAGCCCGGAATGCCCGAGGCGGTATCCCCGATGGCTAATTCCGTTGCCCCTGATCCGATGGCGTAGGTTTGCGTCGGAAGCACGAGCTCGGGGTGATCCCACACGACGATCGACAGGATGTCTCCCGGTCCGATGAGGTAGGGACCGGGCTTGCCAACCAGGTGGCCAATGCCTTCGTTGTCCAGCAGCGCTTCACGCGCGCGCTGCTCATCAAGCACCAGCGACGGCGTGATTTCCTTGATGACAGCCTTGGAGTTCGGGTCCAGCGGATCCGCGAGTTGATTGGCGCTGAACGTCATGCCGGGAGACAAGGCGCAAGCGCTCAGCGAGGACACGAGCGCGATAGCGGCTATGGCTCGGCTCAACGTTCCGAAAAGTGTAGTCATGGCGAATCCACTGTGAATGACTTCGTTGCTTGGAAAGGAGCCCGATGCGTAACGGGTTGAGACATTCCACACGCTTTTCCTAGTCCCGCACATTCGACGGATGCCCTAAGCCTTCTCCTACATCGTTTGGAGGTTTCGGGTGCGTTGCGCTCTCAATAAGATTTTGTCGGTAGCCACATGCTTTGCGGCACTGCACAGTCGTTGCTTGCCGCAGGGCGCTTCCCCCGAACAGGAGTGCGCGATGGACCCGTCCCAAACGGACACGTCGGCAAGGTTCAGCGGAGCAAGCTATCTGTATCGCTTGCTCGACGCCGCGATCGTCATCACCTGCGGCCTGACTGCCACCGGTTTGAAATTCTCGGAAGAGGCCTTGACGGATCCTCCGCAGATTCATCTGTTCCTGATCTACCTTTGCGGCCTGGGTGCGATCGCGATCTTCCCGGCCTTCCGCCTGTATGTGTCGTGGCGCGGACGCCTCCTGACCGATTTGGTGGTGCGCAGCCTGGCTGCGTGGGCCACCGTGTTCGCGTTGGGCATCTTCGTCAGTTTTCTCATGCACCAGACCGGCGCGATATCCCGCTTATGGGCTGCAACCTGGTTCGGCATGACGGCGCTGGCGCTGGCCGGCGTGCGCATCGCCGTCTATGCGGCGCTGGGCGCGGCGCGCGATCGCGGCATGGACAAGAAGCGCGTGCTGCTGGTGGGCTTTGGCGCGTTGGGCCACGACATGTGGCGCCGCGTGGAAAAGTACCGCGAGGCTGGCTACCAGATATCGGGGATCTACGCCGAACCGCATGAGATCCTGCCCCCGCAGGTCCGCCGTCTGCATGACCTGGACAACCTGACCACCTTCGTGCGCGAAAACAACGTGCGCGAAATCTGGATCGTGCTGCCGATGGAAGCCGGCCAGGAGCTGCGAGAGGTGCTCTATCACCTGCGCAACGACCTGGTGGACATCCGCTGGATTCCCGATGTCATGTCCATTCAGCTGCTGGGCCATCGCATCGGCGAATTCCTGGGGCTGCCCGCCATCCAGTTGAACAGTCTGCCAGCCGCCGGCGTGCGCGGCTGGGCCAAGGAGGCCTTCGACCGCAGCTTTGCGCTGTGCGCGCTGATTGGCCTGGCGCCCGTGATGCTGACCGTGGCCTTGCTGATCAAGCTGACCTCGCGCGGCCCGGTCTTTTTCACGCAGCCGCGTCTGGGCGTGGACGGCAAGGTGTTCCACGTCTACAAGTTCCGCACCATGACCGTGCACCAGGAACAGGGCGTGGTCACGCAAGCCACGCGCAACGACAGCCGCGTCACGCGCATCGGCGGTTTCCTGCGCCGCACCAGCCTGGACGAGCTGCCGCAGTTCCTGAACGTGCTGATGGGCGACATGTCGGTGGTGGGCCCGCGCCCGCATGCGCTGGAGCACAACGAAATGTACAAGGACCTGGTGCAACGCTACATGATGCGCCATCGCGTCAAGCCGGGCATCACCGGCTGGGCGCAGGTCAACGGCTTTCGCGGGCAGACCGACACGCTGCGCAAGATGAGCGACCGCGTCGAGCACGACATCTACTACATCCAGCATTGGACGTTCCGGATGGATCTGCTGATCATCGCGCGCACGGCGGTATCGGGTTGGACGGGCCGCAATGTCTACTAAACCGTTGGGATGGCCTGTGCGCGAAGCGCCGGCGCCGCGGGGCGGAGTGCTGGCCCGCGCGGACTTCCGCCAGGCGGTGGAGATGCTGCCGCTGGTGTCGATCGACCTGCTGCTGCGCGACGGCGCCGGCAACTACCTGACCGGGCTGCGCGCCAATCCGCCCGCGCAGGGCGCGTGGTTCGTGCCCGGCGGCCGGATCCGCAAGAACGAATCCCTGCAGCGCGCGCTGCGCCGCATCGTCCAGGACGAGCTGGGCCTCTCGCTGCCCGATCTCGCCTGGACGCCGCGCGGCGTGTACGAACACTTCTATGGCACGAATTTCGCGGGTGAGGCGGGTCGCTCCACCCACTACGTCGTCCTCGCCTACGAGGCCGAGCTTTCTCTGGATACCGCAAGCCTTCCCTTGGCGCAGCACAGCGGCTACCGCTGGCTGCCCGGGGAAGTGATCGCCGCCGATCCCGGCGTGCATCCGTACACCCAGGCCTACTTCAAGGAGTGAGAGCCATGACCAACCCCCGTCCCCCGTACCGGGCTGTGATTCTTTGCGGCGGTTCAGGCTCGCGCCTGTGGCCGCTGTCGCGCGAACTGCTGCCGAAGCAGTTCATCCGTTTGACCGATGACCGCAGCCTGTTGCAGAACACCCTGCGGCGGCTGGACTCGGCCGGCGCGCAGGCCCGTCCCATCCTGGTCTGCAACGAAGCGCACCGCTACATTGCGGCGGAACAGGCCGAGGAGCTGGGCATCAAGGACGCCGAGGTCATCCTGGAGCCGTTCGCGCGCAACACCGCGCCGGCCATCGCCGCCGCCACGCTGCGGGCGATGCAGGATGGCGAAGACCCGATCATGCTCATCATGCCGTCGGACCACGTGCTGGAGGATGGCGAAGTGCTGAGCGCGGCCTTCGCCCAGGCGTACGACGCCGCCCGTCAGGGCGCGCTGGTGACATTCGGCATCAAGCCGACCGCGCCGCTCAGCGGATACGGCTACATCCAGGCCGACGAGCCCGGCGCCATGGCGCCCGCGCGCCGCGTGCGCCGGTTCGTGGAAAAGCCGTCGCCCGAGGTCGCCCAGCGCTTCATCGACGACGGCGGCTATTACTGGAACAGCGGCATGTTCGCCTTCCAGGCCTCGGTCTTCCTGGCCGAACTGGGGCGGCTGGCGCCCAAGATCCTGGAGCAGGCCGAGGCCGCCGTGCTCACCGGGCATGGCGACAACGGGCTCTTTCACCTGGACGGCCCGGCGTTCGAGGCCTGCCCCAGCGATTCGATGGACTACGCCATCATGGAGCGCACCGACAGCGCGGTGGTCATCCCGCTGGCGGCCTCGTGGAGCGACGTGGGCGCGTGGGACGCCGTCTGGGGCATCGCCCAGAAGTCGGTGGAAGGCAACTCCACCACGGGCGATGTCATGGTGGAGGATTCGCGCAACTGCCTCATCCATTCGACCAGCCGGCTGGTCGCCTCGGTGGGCCTGGACGACATCGTCGTCATCGAGACGGCCGACGCGGTCCTGGTGGCGCACAAGTCGCGCTCGCAGGACGTCAAGCGCCTGGTCGAGGTCTTCAAGGCGCAGCACCGCAGCGAGCTCAACCACCACCGCGAGGTCCAGCGGCCCTGGGGGTCGTACGACTCCGTTGGCCAGGGACCGCGCTACCAGGTCAAGCGCATCACCGTCAAACCCGGCGCGCGCCTGTCCTCGCAGATGCACCATCACCGTGCCGAGCACTGGATCGTGGTGTCCGGAACGGCCCGCATCTACAACGGCGACAAGCAGTACCTGCTGACCGAGAACCAGTCGACCTACATCCCGCTGGGCGAGATCCACAGCCTGGAGAACCCCGGGAAGATTCCGCTGGAGATCATCGAGGTGCAATCGGGCGCTTACCTGGGCGAAGACGACATCGTGCGATTCCAGGATATGTACGGTCGTGTCTGAGCAGGTTTCAGTTCCCTTCTGGCGCCCGGGCATGGCAAGGATTTGCCTGCCCGCGGCGGCCCTGTTTTTCATCGTGCTGGTCACGGTGGGCAACCTGCCAGGGCTGGCGGCGGACATGTCCGATGCCTTTGGCGACAAGCGGCTGCACCTGGCCGCCTACGCCTGCCTGACCGCGCTGATCTACCTGTCGGTGAACCGGCGTCCCGCGCTCGTGGCCATGCTGGCGGTTACCGCGTTGGGCGCGCTGGATGAATCAATCCAATCCTTTTTTCCCTACCGACAGGCGGATCTCTTAGACCTTTTGGCCGATATCTCAGCGGCTGGTGCAACAGTAATCTCTTTGCACATTGGTAACGCAGCCATCGGCTCCTTTCGTGCAGTCACTAAGTCTTAAGGACACAACCATGCCAAAACGGGCACTGATTACCGGCGTAACTGGCCAAGACGGGGCCTATCTGGCGGAGCTTCTGCTGGCCAAGGGCTATGAGGTCCACGGCATCAAGCGGCGCGCTTCGCTGTTCAATACCGCGCGGATCGACCACCTGTACCAAGATCCGCACGACCAGCCCCGTAATTTCGTGCTGCATCACGGCGACATGACGGATTCGTGCAGCCTCATCCGCATCGTCCAGTCGGTGCAGCCCGACGAGATCTACAACCTGGCCGCGCAAAGCCACGTGGGCGTCTCGTTCGAGGAACCGGAATACACGGCCAACGCCGACGGCCTGGGCACCCTGCGCCTCTTGGAAGCGATCCGCATCCTGAAGCTGGAAAACAAGACGCGCTTCTACCAGGCGTCCACGTCCGAGCTTTACGGCCTGGTGCAGGAAACGCCGCAGAAGGAAACCACCCCCTTCTATCCGCGCAGCCCCTACGCCGCCGCCAAGCTGTACGCCTACTGGATCAGCGTCAACTACCGCGAAGCCTATGGCATGTACGCCTGCAACGGCATCCTGTTCAACCACGAATCGCCCAAGCGCGGCGAAACGTTCGTGACGCGCAAGATCACCCGCGGCCTCGCGCGCATCGTGCTGGGGCTGCAGGAATGCCTGTACCTGGGCAACCTGTCCGCGCTGCGCGACTGGGGCCACGCCCGCGACTACGTCGAGATGCAGTGGCTGATGCTGCAACAGGACACGCCCGAGGACTACGTCATCGCGACCGGCATGCAGTACAGCGTGCGCGAGTTCATCAACACCGCGGCGCGCGAGCTGGGCATTCTGCTGGCGTGGGAAGGCGAAGGCCTGGAAGAGACGGCGACCGTGCTGTTCTCGCCGGTGCACGACGTCAAGGCGGGCCAGGTGATCGTGCGCGTCGATCCGCGCTACTTCCGTCCGACCGAGGTCGAAACCCTGCTGGGCGATCCCACCAAGGCCCGCGAGAAGCTCGGCTGGACGCCCCGCACCTCGTTCGCGCAGCTCGTCAAGGAAATGGTCGAGAGCGACCTGAAGGAAGCGCGGCGCGATGCGCTGGTCGAACAGAACGGCTACGAAATCTACGCGTACAAGGAGTAGCCCGCCATGACGAACCTGGACCAACGCGTGTTCGTCGCCGGCCACCGCGGGATGGTGGGCGCGGCGATCACCCGCGAACTGCATCGGCGCGGCTACGAGAACGTGCTGACCCGCAGCCGCGCCGAACTGGACCTGGAAAACCAGAACCAGGTGCACCGCTTCTTTTCGACCACGCCGGTCGATGTGGTGTACCTGGCCGCCGCCAAGGTGGGCGGCATCCTGGCCAACCAGACGCATCCGGTGGACTTTCTGTACAAGAACCTGATGATCCAGTGCAACGTGATCCGCGCCGCGTATGCGGCCGGGGTACGCAAGCTGCTGTTCCTGGGTTCGTCATGCATCTATCCGCGCGAGGCGCCCCAGCCCATCCGCGAGGACGCGCTGCTGACCGGTCCGCTGGAATCCACCAACGAGCCCTACGCCATCGCCAAGATCGCCGGCCTGAAGCTGTGCGAGGCCTACCAGCGCGAGTTCGGCGCGCGCTTCATCTGCGCCATGCCGACCAACCTGTACGGCCCGCACGACAACTACGACCTGCACAGCAGCCACGTGCTGCCTGCCCTGATCCGCAAATTCCACGAGGGCCGCGAGGCCGGCGCGGAAAGCGTGACGATCTGGGGCACCGGGGCGCCGCTGCGCGAGTTTCTGTATGTGGACGACCTGGCGCAGGCCAGCGTCATGCTGATGGAGCATCCGGACGCCGAGGGCATCTACAACATCGGCGCCGGCCAAGACATCTCCATTGCGGACCTGGCGCGGCTGGTGGCGCGCGTGATCGGCTACGAGGGCAAGATCGTCTACGACACCTCCAAGCCCGACGGCACGCCGCGCAAGCTGATGGACTCGTCGCGCGTGCAGGCGCTGGGCTGGCGGCCGGAAATCTCCCTGACGCACGGCATCACGCTGGCCTATGGCCATTTCCTGCGCGAGCGCACGCAACAGGCGCTGCCGGTCGCCTGACGGCCGCGCCAGCATGACAGACAGGGTTACCGATGCTTGGATTCGTGAAGAAACACATCGCCGGCAATGCTTCCTTCTGGGGGCTGGTGGAATACGGCATCGGTCCCGTCGCGGCGCTGGTGGCGCTGCCGATCCTCTTTCGCCAGCTCGGCACGGTCGGCTTCGGCCAATATTCCATGATCATCGCGCTGGCCGGGTTCGGCAACGCGGCGAACCTGGGCGCGGCGGTGACCGCGACCAAGCTGGTCTCCGAGAGCATGCACGAGCCCGGCGGCGCCTATCGCGCGGCCGGCGTCAGCATGTCGCTGATCGGCTGTGCGCTGGCCGTCGTCACCTTGGCCGCCGTGCTGCTGTGGGGCGTCGTGGGGCTGGGCTGGCCGGACGCCACGTTTGGCGGCGTGGCCGTCACGATGCTGGCCATGCCCGCCCTGGCCATCTACCTCACGCAGCAGTATGACCAGCTCTTTTCCGGCTGCCTGAAGGGACGCGAGGACTTTCGCGCCACCGCGCTGTGCGAGGTCTTCAGCCGCACCGGCACGATGGCGCTGGCGTGCGCGGCCGCCTGGTACACCGCCTCGCCCACCTGGACCGGCTTGGCGCAGGCGCTGGGCCTGCTCATCGCGGGCAGCGTCAAGATGCGCGTGTTCTCGCGCGCCTATGACCGATTCATCGTGCGGCCCGTGCGCGACCGCGGCGCCATGATGGCCGCCTTCCGCTTCTCGCGCTGGTCGTGGCTGAACAGCCTGAGCGCGCTGGCTTTCGGCTCGGTCGACCGGGTGCTGGTCGGCAGCCTGATGGGACCAGCGGCGCTGGCGATCTACACCGTCGGCGTGCAGGTCGGCCAGATCATCCATACGGCGTCCGTCGCCATCTTCCAGAAGGCGATGCCGCGCGTGACACGCCTGTCCGTCTCGCCGCCCTACCCCGGCGCCGCGGAACGCGAAATCCGCCGCATGATGCTGTGGAACCTGGCGCTGTCCGCCAGCGCCACGCTGGCCGTGCTGGCGGTCAGCAAGCCGCTTCTGAACGTGCTGCTGGGCGAGAACGTCGCCAGCGGCCATCTGGGCACCTTCCAGTTGCTGATCGTGGCGTCGGGCCTGTTGTCCCTGAACGCCGCGGCGCACTTCTCCCTCCTGGGGCTCGGCAATTCCCGCGCTGTCGCAATCCTGAACGGACTGGGCGGCCTGGCGATGCTGTGCGTCATGGCGGGACTGGTTCACGTGGCGGGGGAACACGCCGCAGCCTGGGGCCGCATGGCCTATGCGGCGATCACGCTGGCCGGCGTGGCCCTCGCCATCCGTCAATCCCGCCCCGACTTTCCGGGCGCCATGCCTGCGGCCACCCGATAACCAACATGCTGAGGTCCTACATGCGCAAGCGCCATAACGAGTATTCACGCCAGCTCATCGACTTCGTCCGCGAGCTTCGTCCGCCGGCGCCCATCGCCAGCGGGCTGCTGCCCAAGGTGACGATCGTGACGCCCTCGTTCAACCAGGCCAAGTTCCTGGAGCGCACCATCCTGTCCGTGCTGAACCAGGGGTATCCGCGGCTGGAATACATCATCATCGACGGCGGCTCCACCGACGGCAGCGTGGACATCATCAAGAAATACGAGCGCTACCTGTCTTATTGGGAAAGCACCCCGGACCGGGGCCAGTCGCACGCGATCAACAAGGGGTTCGAACGCGCCACGGGCGACTACGTCGGCTGGCAGAACTCGGACGACCTGTACTTCCCGGGCGCGCTGCGCAAACTGGGGGCCGCCGCGGCCAAGGGCCGCGCGCCGATCGTCAGCGGCAACCTCTTCGTGGCGGATGCCGACAACCGCATCTTCCGCAAGATCCACTACACGCCCGTCAACCGAGGCACGCTGACGGTGGTAAAGGCCTCCATCCCGAACCAGTCCGCCATCTTCCGGCGCGACCTGCTGCGCAAGTACGGCCTGCTGCAGGAAAGCATGCGGTACTGCATGGACCTCGAACTGTGGAGCCGGCTGCTGCGCGAGGGCAAGAACCTGATCGTTCCCGACGCGCTGGGCGTGTACACCGCCCACGACGAGACCAAGACCGCCCTAATGCAGGACGTGCTGCTTGAAGAGCGCGAACAGATCGTCAGCCGCATCCGCCGGACCGAGCCGGGGTTGGGAAAGCTGTTCGAGCTGTCCTGCCGCGCCTCGAAGGTGGCCGCGCATGCCCGGCAGGGCGACCTGACCTACCTGCTGGAAAAGCTGACCACCAAGATCTTCGGCCGGGACGACTGGGCCGCGCACTAGGCGGCCCTCACTGATACGGAACCGCAATGACCACGCGCCGCCTTTCCACCCTGCATCTCCTGGGCCTGTTCGTCTTCACCGCGCTGGCGCTGAACGACGACAAGTTCATCGTGGGGGTGGGCAGCTTCAAGCTGTCGCCCTTCGATCTGCTGTTCGTGGCCATGCTGGGGGTCAAGGCGCTGCGCCTGGCCGACCCGCGCGCCTACGCGCTGCCACGCGGCGCGCTGGGCGTGTTGCTCGGCATCCAGGCCATCTCGGTGATCTACCTGCTGCTGGTCTCGGCCCACCATCCCGGGATCGAGACCGGCGACGTGGCGCGCGATCTGCGCATCGTCTTCTATTTTCTGTGCACGCCGTTCCTTTGCTACAAGGACATCGACAGTCCCCACGCCTATGCCATCCTGCAGAAATACATCGTGGCGGCCAGCCTGGCGGTCGCCACGCTGATGCTGCTGGAACAGGCGACCGGCTTCAGCGTCGCCAATCCGCTGCGCAACGTGCGCCTGGGCGTCTGGGCGATTCCGATGGGCGTGGTGTCGTTGCTGTACTTCAGGCGCACGCTGAACGTGTCGGGCCCCAAAGCCTATGCGCTGACGCTGTACATGGTGATGGCGCTGGTGTTCTCGCTGAACCGCAGCCAATACCTGCAGCTTGCCATTTCCGTGGTCATCGCCGTGCTGCTGGCAGGCAATGCCGACATCCGCCGCCGCGCCGTCATGATCTTCGCGCCGGCCGCCGTGGCCGGCGTGCTGATCTTTGCCAGCATCGGGTACCTGGACGTGCTGACCCAGCGCATCTTCAGCGTCGAGCGCCTGGACGAAGACTCCAGCTACGGCGCGCGGGTGCAGGAAATGGAAGGCCAGATGCAGTTCTTTGCCGAAAGCCCCGTCTTTGGCAAGGGTGCGGGCTTTCGCAGCTGGGTGATGGGCGAGAACGGCTTTGAACTCAGCACGTTCGCGCACAACTCCTGGGCGTTCTACCTGATGAAATTCGGGGTGGTCGGCACGATCATGATCATGCTGCCGCCGCTGCTCATCCTGCTGTTCTCGCTTTTTCGGCGCTACGCCCATCCCGGGCTGGAGATGCACCGGCGATACCTGCTCGCCACCGCGCCCATCTACATCTTCATCGACTCGATGTCCGGCGGCCTGGCCTATGCGCCCAAGACCGCGTTTACCGGCTTTCTGCTGTGTTACTGCCTTTCGCTGATGCGAAATGCCCAGATCATGCCCGTGCCTCGCCAAGAATCTCCCGCTCCCAGCCCCCGCCCGGATATCGTGCGCCGGGCGCCACCCACGCGAGTAATACCCCATGTCTGATGTCTTGTTTGTCGCACCGGACTTGCATGGCGGCGTCGGAAGATGCGTCGCCTTCATTGTGGATGCGTTGCCGGAACAGGGGGTGGACTCCGCCCTGTTCCTGCTGCGCTCGCGCAACCGCGAGTATCCCATCGCCAATCCCAAGGTCACCCGCGCATTTCCGATCATCGAGTCTCCCACCAAGCTGCGGCTGGCGCTGCCCGTGGCGTTCTTCAAGCTGCTGCAGCACATACGCCGCGAAAAGCCCGCCATCGTCTGCTCGCACGGCCTTTTGTGCAACATGCTGGTCGTGCTGGCCAGAAAGATCCTGCGCGGTAACTTCCGCACGGTGGCCTTCGAACACAGCAGCCCGGCCATCCACTACGGCGCCTCCAAGATGCGCCGCCTGAAGTGCTGGCTGGTCAGCCAGACCTATCGGCGGCACGATGCGGTGGTCGGCGTGTCGCGCGGCGTGAAGGAAGACCTGGTCAGCATGTTTCCGCCGCTGCGCGGCAAGGTGCACACCATCTACAACGGCGTGCCGCTGGACAACGTGCGGCGCCAGGGCGCCCAGCCGAAGACGGCCGATGGCGGCGACTCGCCCTATCACGTGGTGGCCGTGGGCCGGCTCGAAGCCGTCAAGGACTACGCCACGCTGATCGACGCGGCCGCGCTGCTCGACGACCCGCGCATTGCGTTCACGATCCTGGGCGAAGGCTCCGAGCACGCCGCCCTGCAAAAGCGCATCGACGACCGGCCGTCCCGCACGCAGGTCACGCTGGCCGGCCACATCGACAATCCGTTTCCGGTCATTGCCGGCGCCGGCGCCTTCGCGCTCACCTCCGTGCGCGAGAGCTTCGGCAACGTGCTGGTCGAGGCCCTGTGCCTGGGCGTGCCCGTCATCTCCACCGACTGCCCGCACGGCCCCGCCGAGATCCTGGATGCCGGCCGCTACGGGCTGCTGGTGCCGGTAGGCGACGCCGAGGCGCTGGCCGAGGCGGTGCGTCGACTGGCCTACGACGGCGAGATGCGCGAGAAGCTTGCGGCCCAGGGCCCCGAGCGCGCGGACGCCTTTTCCCTCGAGCGGCACTGCCGCAACGTCATCGATCTCTTCCGCCCGCTCATGCAGCGCGGAACGCCCTGAACAGGACAGCATCATGCAGAAGATACCGGTATCCGTCGTGGTGATGACCAAGAACGAGGAACGCAACATCGCGAAGTGCCTGAAGGCGCTGGTGGAGTTCGACGAAGTCTTCGTCGTGGACTCCAACAGTACGGACGCGACCTGCTCGATCGCCACGGCGATGGGCGCGCGTGTTTCGAATTTCCAGTGGGACGGCAAGTATCCGAAGAAAAAGCAGTGGTGCCTGGAGCAGCTTCCCTTTACGCACCCCGTCGTGCTGTACGTGGACGCAGACGAAGAAATGACGCCGGGCCTGGCCGCCGAGATCCGCGAGGTCCTGCCGCGCTTTGCCGCGGGGGCTGGCGGCGCTTTCGTGCCCTTCGACTACGTGTTCTGCGGCAAGAAGCTGGAACATGGCCATCGCGTGTACAAGCTGGCGCTCCTGGCGCGCGACCGCTCGCGCTTTCTGGACTACGACGACCTGGACGTGGCCAACATGTGGGAGGTCGAGGGTCACTACCAGCCGCAGGTCCAGGGCGAGACCTTTGCGCTGCGCCAGCGCATGGTGCACAACGACCACGACTCGCTGTATCACTACTTCGACAAGCACAACCGCTATTCGGACTGGGAAGCGAACCTGCGCACCAAGGGCCTGATGAACGATCCGCGAGAGGCCAACGTCGGCGGCCGCGCGTTGCTCAAGCGCATCTTCCAGGCCATGCCATTCAAGGCGCCGATCTCGTTCCTGCACTCCTATGTCTTCAAACTGGGATTCCTGGATGGAAAGGCCGGCTACGACTATGCGGTCGCGCGCGCCATGTATTACTGGCAGATCCGCATCAAGACCGAAGAGATCCAGAAGGCGCGCCAGGCCAGCGAGGCCGCATCGCGGCGCGATGCCGTTGCGGGAGCGGCCAAATGAGCACCTTGCAACGCCTGGACCAGTTCGCGCTGGCGCCGGGTCAGCGCGGACGGTCGGCGCTGACCGTGCAGTTGTGGTGGATGGTGCAGGGCACCCTGTTCCGCTGGTCGCCGCAGGTAGCCTACGGCTTTCGCCGCTGGCTGCTGCGCCGCTTCGGCGCGCGCGTCGGGCACAAGGTGCTGATCCGGCCCACGGCCACGGTGACGTACCCCTGGAAAGTGGAAATCGGCGACTACGCCTGGATCGGCGACGACGCCGTGATCTACAGCCTGGGCCCCATCCACATCGGCGCGCACGCCGTGGTGTCGCAGCGCAGCTATCTGTGCGCAGCCGATCACGATGCCGGCCGGCCCGACTTTCCGCTGCGCGAACGCGCCGTGCGTGTCGAAGACGGCGCATGGGTGGCCACGGACGTATTCGTCGGTCCGGGCGTGACCATCGGACGTGAGGCCGTGATCGGCGCGCGCAGCTCGGTGTTTCGCAACATGCCCGCCGCGATGGTTTGCCACGGCAACCCGTGCCGCCCCATCCGGCCACGCACCGCCACGCCAACATGAAAATACTCATCTATGGCATCAACTACGCGCCCGAACTGACCGGCACTGGCAAATACACTGCCGAACTGGCCGAGTGGCTGGCGGCGCGCGGACACGAGGTCGGCGTGGTCACCGCCCCGCCCTACTACCCGCAATGGCGGGTCCACGACGGCTACCGCGGCACACGCTACACCAAGGAAACGCGCCGGGGCGTGACCGTGCGGCGCGCGCCCTTGTGGGTCCCCGAAAGACCGGGCGGCGCCAAGCGGCTGGTGCATCTGGCCAGCTTTGCGCTGTCCAGCCTGCCGTCGCTGCTGCGCGCGGCAATGCGGCGGCCGGACATCATCCTGGTCGTCGAACCCGCCCTCTTCTGCGCCCCGGCCGCCTGGCTGACCGCCCGCCTGACCGGCGCCCGCGCCTGGCTGCACATCCAGGACTTCGAAGTCGACGCGGCGTTCGAACTCGGGCTGCTCAAGGGCGGCGTCCTGCGCTCGATGGTCAAGCGCGCCGAACGCTGGCTGATGTGCAGGTTTGACCGCGTGTCCACGATTTCTAACCGCATGCTGGACCTGGCGCTTTCCAAAGGCATCGACCCCGCCCGCGCCGTGCTGCTGCCCAACTGGATCGACGTCAATGCCATCACGCCCTTGGCCGAAGGCGGCGACTATCGCGCGCAGCTCGGCATTCCGGACAACGCCATCGTCGCGCTGTATTCGGGCAACATGGGCGGCAAGCAGGGCCTGCAGATCCTCGCCGACGTGGCACGCCGCCTGAACCGCGAAGACCGCCTGTGGTTCCTGTTCTGCGGCCAGGGCCCCGAGCGCGCGGCGCTGGAGGAAAAGTGCCGCGGCCTGACGCGCGTCATCTTCCTGGACTTGCAACCGGCAGAACGCCTGGGCGCGCTTCTGGGTACGGCCGACATCCACCTGCTGCCGCAACGCGCCGGCGCGGCTGACCTGGTCATGCCGTCCAAACTGACCGGCATGCTGGCCACCGGCCGCCCCGTCGTCTGCGGCGCGGCGCGCGGCACCGAGCTCGCCAACGTGGTGTCGCGCTGCGGCCTGCTGACCCCGCCCGAAGACGCCGCAGCGATGGCCGAAGCCGTGCGCAAACTCAGCTACAACGCACAGATCCGCGAAACCCTGGGCGCCGCCGCACGTCAGTATGCGATGGCGCACCTGCATGTGGATGCGGTGCTGGGCGCGGCGGAGCGGGAGTTCATGGCAATTGCGAAAAACAAGGGCCGCGCGACGCCGGCGGGAACGCGAGCGAGTGAGGGGGATGTTTGAAGGGGGGGGTGTGAGGGAATTGGCGCAGGTGTTGGCGGGTGCGGGGCGGCATGGAGAGCGACTTGCCCCGCGCGTTTTGCTTAGCCCGTTGAAAAACCACAATGTCGATTGTTCTCTTCCGGAAATTGGATCTCCGGATACTGGAGAATGATCAGTTGCGGCAAGGCCCGGGATGGCAGGTATAGCAGCAGAATCGCGAGATCAACCCAGATCATTAGAGGCAAAAATCGTCGCCCTTTCCTTGTGGTGATGGACCACATGACCAAGCGCCCCCCGTAACGCATCAGCACATCGCTCGGCTTTTGAGGAAGATTGATGATTTTTGGTGCGGGCAAGCCTCCAACCTGCCCGGCCATGAAACGCTGAAGCCATGCCCAAATATGGCTTGCGAAAAATTCGTGATTCGCCATTATGGGTATCTTTACCAGTTTCGGCTCGGGCAGATTGCAGGTGTAGCCCACCAGGTAAAGATACGATTGCGCTCGCCCCGTCATCCACCTAATGCCCTGGAGCCGATCCCAATCAAGTTCCCATATCGCGTCCAAGCTTTCCTCGGGATACGGGAAGTAATAAACACGACGGCTACGGCGATCGAAACGTACTTTCGAACATCGGTATCGATAGCGCGGCCTCAAGACACAAGAAAGGAAAAACAACACAACTCCCAAGCCGGGCAGGCCGAGAGAAAAAATTAAAACGCCTACAGACCAGCCGCCAAAGCCCCCCATCACCGCAAACAGCAACGAAAAAAGCCCTGAGAAAGTAAATGCCTGAAGGATCACCCCCTCATGGTCATTTTGCAAGGTATCGGAAACCACTTCGATGCAATTGTCATTGAATCGTGTTGCTTCGATGGCGGCGGTCTCATGCATATCGAGCCGCAATGGCAGCAAAGTACTTGCGAAACGAAACAGTCGCCACTTGTTCTGAATTTCACTAAACGATGGGCGCGGCTGCCGAAATTGTTTGGTGGTTCGCATTACTTTGATGCATTCTTTTTATTTACCCGTTGAAAAACCACAATGTCGACTGTTCTCTTCCGGAAATTCGATCTCCGGATACAGAAGAACAATCAGTTGCGGCAAGCTCCATGACGGCATGTACAACAGCAGAACCGCGAGATCAACCCAGATCATCAAAGGCAACCATCGCCGCCCCTGCTTTGTAGTCAGGGACCATTTGATCCAGCGGCCCCCATAACGCATCAGCACATCACTCGGCCTTTCAGGAAGCGTGATGATCTTTGGTGGAGGTAGGGCTTCAACGTTATCCATGAAACGATGAAGCCAAGCCCAGATATGGCTCGCCCAAATCTCACCGTTATACATTACGGGTATCTTCACCAACTGAGGCTCCGGCAAGTTGCAGGTATAACCAACAAGGTAGAGATACGGTTGCGATCTACCTGTTGTCCAATCAATGCCCTGCAACTGGTCCCAATCCAGTTCCCATATTGCGTCCAAGCTTTCCTCTGGATAAGGGACGTAGTACACGCGCCGGGAACGGCGGTCAAAACGTACTTTCGAAGATCGGTATTTATATCGCAGCAGCAACACGCGCGGAAGGCAAAACCCCAAAAGCCCTAGGATCGGCAGACCTAGAATAGGCACCCAAATCAGTCCAAACCCATCGTCGACGCCCGCGATTAATGCAATATAAAAAACAACTAGCCCGAATAAAGTGAGCAGTCGAAGACCCACTCCCTCAAGTTCCCCTTGTAGCGTATCGGAAACCACTTCGATGCAATTTTCATTTAAACGCGTTGCTTCGATAGCTGGTACTTCGTGAGCGGCAGGATCCAAAGGCAATAACGTACTTGCGAAGCGAAATAGCCGCCACTTTTCCTGGATCTTTCTAAACGACGGGCGCGGCTGTCGGGCGTGCTTGGTGGCTTGCATTACTCAGGCTTCTGGGCGAGGGATGGGAAACACTTGAAATGGCGTGGGCCGGGTTTTTGCAGGCGTTGGCGGTCGCGGGACAGCATGCGATTCGTCGCCCTTACCTGCCATTCATATTCAATCCGTAGAAAAACCACAATGTCGATCGTTCTCTTTCGGGAATCGGATCTCCGGATACAGAAGAACGATCAGTTGCGGCAATGCCAGGACGGGCATGAACATCAGCAGAACCACCAAATCCACCCAGATCATCAAAGGCAACCATAGCCGTCCCTTCTTTGTGGTGAGGGACCATGTGATCCAACGACCACCGTAGCGCATCAGCACATCACGCGAATTTTGAGGGAACGCGATAATTTTGGGTGCGGGCAAGGCTTCGACCTTGTCCATAAAACCGTGAAGCCAAGCCCATATGTGGCTTGCGAAAATTTTCTCATTAAACATTATGGGTATCTTGACCAATTGAGACTCAGGCAGGTTGCACGTATAGCCCACAAGGTAAAGATACGCTTGCGCTTGACCTGTGGACCAGCTGATGCCCTGAAGCCGATCCCACTCGAGTTCCCATATTGCATCCGAGCTTTCCTCAGGATATGGAACGTAGTAGACGCGACGGCTACGGCGGTCAAAACGTACTTTCGAACAACGGTATCGATAACGTGGCGCCAAAAGGCATGGCAAAAAGAACCATATAAGCCCCATGCAAGGTAGACCGAGTGAAAGTATGAGCACACCTGCAGACCAGCCACCGAATACACCGATCACTGCCAAAAAAAATGAAAGCAGTCCAAAGAAGGTGAAAGGTCGAAGTAAAAATCCCGCGCCTTCAGTCTGCAACGTATTGGAAACGACCTCGACGCAATGGTCGTTCAACCGTGTTGCTACGATGGCAGCGGGTTCCTGCGTATCGGGCAGCGCTGGCAACAACGTGCTCGCGAAGCGAAACAGCCGCCACTTGCTCTGGATCTCATCGAACGATGGGCGGGACTGCCCCATTTTTTTAGCAGTCCGCATTATTTGGGCTCCTGGACTGGAGCGACCAATTTTTCGTCAATGGGATCTGTGAGCCACGTACCGCGCGTGAAGATGAGCGGCTCCTGCTGTGGGAACAACGCGAGACTGGGCTGGTTCAAAATGTCTGGCCGATAACAGTAGTCCAGCATGACCTCCGTATCTTCACGCATCGTTATCTGCCAACTCAACTGGCGAGTACCCTCTCGAATGAAGTCCTTACCACTGACTATGCATTCCGCGTCAAAAGGGAATTGGTACCCCGGTGCCACAGCGAGTGGGCCCCGCACCATATTTAGGATTTGGCCATTCCGCATCGCTTTGAGCGTGTATTGGAAAACATCGGCGTGTTGTGTAGGCGGCGATTCTTCGCCTAAAGAGGGGTAGCCAGGGAGGACTATAGACAGCGAAAGAGTTCCTATGCCTTCCTTGCCGACAACGCGCTGTAGAGCAACGCTGTCTTGCCAGAGTCCGTAAATAGGAATGCTGCGGATTGCAATATCGCGCACCGACATCGAGGGAGTTTCCCAATTTGCTACCGCGCGGACGCCGTAAACCGCACCGTGAAATGCGGTAAGTTCCTCGTCTAGAGATTTATAACGATATGCTCGCCCGCCCCGACTCCAATAGCTGTGTGCCAACCAGACTTCGTCAGGCTGAAATTTGGCGAGAGCGGCCTGGATGCTGAAGTAAATCACTCCTACAGTGGCAATGAAGGCCAGCACCAGCCAGCCGACTGGGCCGACCACGCCAAGGAAGACGCCTGCGGCACCCAAGAACAACCCTGCAGCCGCCAACGCTCCAAACCCAGCGGACGCGAGATATAGTCGGCCAGCCTCGGAGTTTTGTTGAGTTGTGAGCGCGTGTGAGGCACGAACCCCGTCCGCGATGGCTCCTAATGCAGCAGTCAAGGCGCCAGCTTTCGCAGCTAATGTTCGAGCAGGCAGAACGGCCTTTCGAGCTGCGGCAAGTGATTCGCCTTTGGCCAACGCATGTAGTTGGAGCACGTCGGCCTTGACGAAAGAGCCCGAGCTAATTACGGCTGATACTGCCGCCAACGCGCTAGCCCCGTTGGCGAACCCAGAAACTGATCGATCAATCTTCCCGTTCGCGAGATCTTTGATCGACGACCGAAGTGCCATGATGGCGGAAATGGCGGCCAGGCCTGTGAACCCATATTCCCCCCGCACGATTCCAGTCTGCGCGGCGCCGTAGGCTTTACTTTGACGAACCTGATCCAGCATCCGCTTGAACACATTTCCTTCAAGTTGGAACGGCTGCGGATTGTGCACAGACGGTTGGGCAGATGAAATACGGGTTGCTTGATCACCGATGCGCACGGTTTCGTAAAGGAGCACCGTCGCTGGCTGATTGCGCAATGGCTGCTTGACGGTAATACCCCACTTCCTTAGTTGTTCGGTGTTCATGCTTCGTTCACCGTGGAACTGGGAGTATTGGAAATTCGCCTCGGCGCTAGACACGCGGTACGTGACAATGGTGTTGCCAACGCGGACTTCTGCGTACAGGCGTAATCGCCGGACGATGCTGCTGGCTGTGGCCTCGGGCAAACGCGTATCACCAAGCTCAGAAAGCATCTGGCTTACAAGTACATCTGAGGACTGGGTCGCTGGATAGGAGACGTTCAGTTGAAAGATGGGCGCAAAGGCCGCAATCCCAACATCCAGCACGTTCTTCAGCGGCGCAGGGTTGGCGAAATCGGCGTGCAACTCAGGGATGCCGTGCGCTAGCGCCAACCAGACAGGACTTCTTTCTGGTGGGGCCAGCAACAAACTCCGGTACGTCGATCGACCACTTTCGCTGTGAGTCAGGTTACCCACGCAGTGTGCAACAACGCGCTCGTAGTCCTGTGCATTCTTTTTTGCACCCAAGTCAAAACAGGACAGCGCCTTGCCAAACCATCCATCCTGCCAATCCTTGGCGATGGCGCTGCCGCCAGTCCTGATCCAGCCTTCAAGGTCCTTCACCAGTGTGTCAATGTCGGCCTGTTTCCGCCTGACTGTCTGTTCATACGAGCGCATGTATGGAACAGCATTGCCATGGAAGCGGTCCGCGTCATCGTTCGCGTCAAAGCGAACCAGATCTCGCCTTTTGGCATAGGCTTCTGGAGTCGCACGCTTTTGAACGCTCTGCAAGTACTGCTTTATGACGGTGGCGCTTGTGTAAGCGTGATTGTTATCGATTTCATAAGCTTGCCGATCTGCCGCCGCAACTGCGACAAGATGCGCCAGTTCACTCATGACGCCGATCGGGTCGTGCAGCACGACCGCCAGAGGAACGATATCCTTGATCGGAACAAGCTCGACGTAAGCGCCCGGGATGACGGTTTCGTAGGTGGGGAACGACTCCGGCGCTGATATCTCGCTCCACGTGTAGTACCCCGACCTGCCACTCAAGTCGGGTCGTCGCAGTTCCGGCGTCGCGTAGGCTAGCAACGCGATGTTGAACACATGGGGTTGCTCAACACCACCAGCGGGCCTGACCCTTGTCGCCAACCTGGAGCGGATGCCGCCCGTATCGTTCTCGATGCTCCAGAGCCTGGCATGGGTCAGCATCGTTTCGCTGGTCAGCAGGTAGACGACGTCTGCTTCTTGGGTCGCTGGGGCAGATAGATAAGGTTTGGCGCTGACCGTTTCGGGGCGAGCGAGCCGCCCGGGGATGGCATCGTCTTCGTCTGCAGAAGTCCACCAGATGCGCGCAAATCGCATGTCGTCGGTGACTTGATAGTGCTGCGTCCACATCCGGCCGTTCTGGAAGTAGCAGAGGTAAACGTAGGTGCCTGGACGCAGCACGCGCAAACCGTACGCCTTGCCAGCCGCCAGCGTGGGATAGCCCTCAGCGCTGAGCGTGGGAAACACGCCTTCATTCCAGGTGCGCTCAGCAACGCCGTAGCGCAAAGGGTAGATGGGCACACACCGCTGACACGATGGCGGTGAGATGGCCTTGCCCAGTTGTTTTTCATTAGGGCGGTCGGGACTCAGCGCTTTCTTGAGGGGCGTTGTCATAGCGGGGGCCTCATGGCCCACAGGCAACACGAAGGCCTTGGACAGACCTTCCCGCAAGGTGTACACGACGACGTCGAAGGACTTGTCGTCGATGGCAAATGCGAAGCGAAATCGGACTGGATAGGAATGTCGGGCTCCCGGAAACCACAGGCTTTCCACACCACCAATGCGTGCCCAGCCTGCGCGCGCCCATTACGGCACGCCTGCCCAGGCTTGGGTATCAGACAAGTACGATTTTGAAATTCGTCAGCTTCTATTGCGACAACTGTCAGGCGCGCAAAAAAGCCAGGGCCTGTGCGGGCGGCAGCGCCACCCGCACAGGCCCTGACTCACTTCCTCGTTTCAGCTCGCGTCGCCTTTGGCCGGCGCAGGCTGCCCATTCGAGCTGCGCACCAGTCCCATCTGCACCGCGATGTACGCGGCCTCGGCCTGGTTGCGTGCGTTCAGCTTCCAATAGAGCGTGCGCGCGTGGCTCTTGACAGTGGCGACCGAGATGCCGACCTGCTGGCCGATCTCGCGCATGGTCTTGCCTTGCACGAGCAACTGCAGGATTTCCTCCTGCCGCTGCGTGAGTTCGCGCAGCTCTTGCACGGAAGCGTGCGCAGTGCTGGGCGGCCGGCCGGCGGGTTGCGGGTAGCATTCGCCGCCCGCAATCACCAGGCTGACTGCCGCGGCCAGCGCATCGGGGCTGGAAGCCTTGGGCAGATAGCCCGCGACCCCGGCGCGCGCACACGCGGCCATCACGCTCTGGTCCAGCGCTGAATACAGCACCAGCACCAGCCTGGGCATGAAAAAGGCCATGGCCTGCGATAGAAGGCCGATGTCCTCTTCCGCGGTGCCGCTGCAACCGATCACTAGCAACTCCACTGGCTTGTTGATCGAGCTGGACATATTAAGGAGGTGGGCTGGCGAGATGGCCAGGATATCGTCGGCGTTGCGCACACGTTCCAGCACATGCTGAATTGCGACACGAAGCAGAGCGTAGTCTTCGATCAGTACGGTTGTCATCCCGGGAAGAACCTTGTGACGCATGGCCCATTACGGTTCCCATGACGCTGGCGCGACGCCGCGCAATGCGCGGGTTCACGCGCGTCGCCAGGTTCAGGGGAATCCTGCCCGCAGCCTTGGGATTGCAGTGGCGACACTAAGTGATTCGCCCTATCAATCCATGCTTGCGGACACAACTCATGCTATCAGCGGCTACGTTCGCTGAATCTCGTTCAGGAGGATGATTGGTGGCGGAAAGCGAGGCGACAGCGACGTGAACACCTGCTTTCTATGCCTTAGCCGTATTGGCTATGCGCGGTCCCGGCAGCGTTGGAACGGGCGTTCCTGCTGCCGGGCAGGCAGCGCAAACCTTGCTTAACCGAGCTTGCGCCCATAGATCTGCCCGGCATCCACTTCGCGACCATTCGGTTCATGCCATTCAAGGGTCGCGCCGCGTTGCAGCGCCGCGTACACGGCTTCGCCCTTGTTCTTGACATGCAGGCGTTGGTACAGCGTGCACGCGTGCGTCTTCGCGGTTGCCACCGAGATGTTCAACATCCGGCTGACGGTCTTGATGGGATAGCCCCTTGCAAGCAACACCAACACTTCGTACTGGCGCGGCGTGATCTGCAGGAGCTGTGCGCCCGCGCTGACCGGCATGGCGCCCTTCGCACCGCCTTCTTCCGCATCCCGCGACGGCAAGGCGCATACGGTGGAGGCCGGAGCCTGCAGCGCCTGTTCGCTCGGGAAGCATTGCCCGCCCGCCATCACCAGGCGGATGGCGGCCTCGAGGATCTCGACCGAAGCCGTCTTCATCAGGCAACCGTACACACTGGCGCCAGGCAGGCCTTGCACCGGCATGGGCAAGGGCATGACGTCCGTCAGAAGCAGAATCCGCTTGGGCGTCAGCACGCGCTGAATCTCGTGCAAGGCGCTCCATGCTTCATCGGTATCCACTGGCAATCCATAGATCAGAAGATCGGCGCCCGCGTGCACGCCGTCGGCCTTGGACACGTCCGCAAGGCCCATCCCCTCGATCTCCCACACATCATCCAACTTGCTAAGAATTTGCCACAACCCCAACCGCAGTAGCGGATGGGCTTCAATCAGGACCATCTTGGCCATGGTGTCCTCCCGGTTTTTCGACGGGCCTAGAAGGGATCTTCGCTGTGCTGAAGATATTATTTATCCAGCCCTGCGGGGGTGATCCGCATATCCCGGAATATCTAATGAAGCTGAACCGGGACGTTTAGGCTGGTCGACTTTGGTAGCCAACATAACGGATGGCATGGAACCCATCTTATGGTTCGGATTTGTCAAAATCAAGACGTTTCAGGGCGATATAATCCGACAAAATCAGAAATCAATCGTTAGCCTTAATCATGTTCCTAAATACGGATGAGGAACCCCATCTCGTCCTTTTTACCGCTAGGGTTTTCACCAGCATCGCCCCGTTGCACCTGCGGTTCTCCCTATGAAACGGCCGCGGTTTGCCGGCCGGCCACGCCCGGAATGCCCGTGTTACAGACGAAAAAAAGCCACGTCGGGGCATCTGCCTGACGCGGCCTTGGGGTGCCGGATGGAGAGGGAAAGCTGTCAACTTGTATCTGTCGACACATCACGCCGGTGAGCGATCCCTTCAATCGAAATAACGGTAACATTTTTATTTTTACGCCCGCAGGCGTATTTACTCCATATAGGCGAAGTCAAATACCGTATGTCCCCCCTGATGATGCCAATGGTGCATTGAAGCATGGCGTTTTCTCAGGAAGTTGGCGTAGTGGATCTCGCCATCGGTTTCGACATAAGTGGAAGGCGAAAGCTCCTCGATCTTGTTCAGCGAAACGCCCTTGCCGTAGTGACAGAAGCCTTGGTACTGGGCGCACCGGATCACGTCTCCGCCAGGCGAGACAACGATTCCGGCGTTGCGGGCGCGCATCGGGTTGCGCACGATCGGGTTGCAGGCGTGGGGCGTCCAGGACATCGAGCGGGGCGAATCCGAGAAGAACGCGAACAGCTCGTCGCAGTGGCTCTGGCCGTCAGTCCGGTCGATATTTGTCAATAGCCACCAGTATTCGCCGTGTTTAAAAATAATGGTATCCACGGCAGAAATATTGGTCATCAGATTAACATCCAGCTCCCATTTCAGCGGAAATTCCGTACATTTCCATAGCTCGATACTGCGATTTCCACACGTTTCCGGAACCATGTATGTCACGCCTTCGTGTTCAAAAATATACGGAAATGAAAGGTGATAAGGCAGGTTCAGCGCGGTGCCCAACAGCCGGAAAGCCCCGTCGGAGTAGGTCGCGACGGAGATCGTGCCCTTGCGGGACGTAAAATCATAGTCCTCGAAAAATATATATGGTTTTTTGTCGTGCGTATAAACGAAGGGGTCCGCGAAAAACCGCCCCTTGGGCGGCTGCAATACCATCGCCTCCGATACCACCGCCTGCTGTCGCGCGGAGGGAAACATACCGATCCGCCACCGGACATTGCGTTTCATGATGCGCCGCACAACCAGATCCGACATTAACCACGCCTGGCGCGCAATATATGCCGCGCTGTCCCACTCTGCCGGGTCGGCGCGGCGCGGACCGCTCATGATCTGCATGGCAGGCGGCGCGACGCCCGGCCGGTCGTGGGCCAGCGCCTGCAAGGCGTCATAGACCATGAAGTTTCCCAAACTGAAAGCGCGGGCCTGATTCTTCAGCCAGAACACTTCCGTGTTGAAACTGCGCTGGTCCAGGAGTTCGTCGTCTTCCTGCCGCGCGCCGATGCGCCAGAGTTTCACGGTGGTGTGATCTTCGCGCTGAAAGACCTCCCAGAAGCCGGCATAACGGCTGGTTGCCACCGCAATATCCGAATAGCTCAATTGCCACACGCCCAGCCGCGACCAGCTGGAAAGTTGCGAGCGTGTGGCGAGCGACGCGCCCAGCGTGATCACCAGGTCCAGCCCCAGCGCCTGCACCTCGCGGCGCGCCTGCGGATCCTCATCGCCGGGCGCCAGCGGAATCACCGCCGTGCCGGCCTGCTGCAGGCTGTCACGCATGTCGCGGCAGGCCAGCATGTCGCGCTGCTTCTGCGGCAGCAGCTTGCCTTCCAGGCGCGACAGCGTGCCGAACAGTGCCTTCACGCTCAGCCTCGGTGCACTGTCGGCGACCTCACCGTTCATCACCAGCAACGCCGTGAGCTCGAACTCCTGGCTGTGGAGTAGCCACTCAACCATCTCGTGCATCCAGCCGGGTTGCTCATACCCGTCAACCAGCAATCCCACCTTGTACGTCGTCATTTCTCGTGCTCCTGTATCAGGGCGATTGGCCTGCCGCGCCGTGACTGCGCAGGGCCTCGCCCGGCACACACCCGGGGCAATGCTTTTATGTTCTCGCGCTGATACTGCGGGCTTTTTAGCGTGCGTTCCAGAGCGCATTCATCCTAGGACTGGTGTCCGAGGACATTCGGCTAAATCTCAACCTCCCGCGCGGGCCGCGCCTCATGCTTCTTCGCGGCAGGGCCTCGTCCGTACGCACGATGCGAAGCGCGCTCGCGGCAAAAGCAACACCACGGCCGCTAGCGCTTAGGGGTAAACCCTATTGGGGATAGCAGAGGCTCGCCTCTCATCCAAGGCTCCCGCATAATGCATTGAAACAAACGTTTGAATTCAACCTTATGCAAGAAATCCGCTCCACACCCACGAGAGAAGCCATCCTGGACACCGCCGAGTCCCTGTTCGCGCAGCAAGGACACGAAGCGACGTCGATGCGCCAGATCACCGGCGCGGCCGGTGTGAACCTCGCGTCGGTGAACTATCACTTCGGCTCCAAGGAGTCACTCGTGCAGGCGGTGCTCAAACGCCGCCTGGAAGTGCTGAATCGCGAGCGCATGCGCCTTCTGGACGAACTGGAGGCGCAATCCGGCGGCAAACCCCTGAAGCCCTCGCAGATCGTCGATGCGTTCTTCGGCACGCTGCTGCGCCTGGCCGCCGATCCCGCGCAGGCCGGCAGCACGTTCCTGCCGCTGCTGGAACGCACGATGACCGATCCCACGGATTTCATCCGGGCACTGTTCGCCGAGGAATACGCCGACGTGCTCGCGCGCTACCGCAACGCGCTGTTCGCCGCCCTGCCGGACGTGCCCCGCGCCGAGATCATCTGGCGTTTCCAGTTCATGCTGGGCGCGACGTCGTACGCGATCATGGGCACCGACCTGCTGCGCTCGGTCACCGGCCTGGCCGGCGACGAAGCCGAACAGCCCAACGACCGCGAACTGCTTCTGCCGCGCCTGATGAGTTTTCTGCTGGGCGGGCTGCGTTCGCCCTTGCCGCACGTAAACGCAAGCCCCGGAGGCGCCTGACCGCCGTCCACCGCCCGCCCGGCCGGCGCGCCCTCCTTTGAAGGCCGCCACGCACCTGAAGAACAACGAGGAGACAAGAAAATGTACGCAGTCATCGTCGCGCTGGTTGTCATTGCGCTCCTGGCCGCCGTGTTGCTGGGCGTGCGCCCCATCCGGCGGGCGCTGTTGTCCGCGCCGATCTTCAACCTGTATCGCAAGGTGTTGCCGCAGATGTCGGACACCGAGCGCGATGCGCTCGAGGCAGGCACCGTCTGGTGGGAAGGCGAGCTCTTTCGCGGCCGGCCCGACTGGAGCCGTCTGCTGGCCTATCCCCGCCCGCAGCTGACCGACGAAGAGCGGCGCTTTCTGGACAACCAGGCCGAGACCGCGTGCCGCATGGTCAACGACTGGCACGTCACGCAAGAGCGCTTCGACCTGCCCGCCGGCGTCTGGAACTATCTGAAGACCGAGGGTTTCCTCGGCATGATCATTCCCAAGCAGTACGGCGGCCTTGCGTTCTCCGCCTACGCCCATTCCGAAATCGTGACCAAGCTATCCACGCGTTCTTCCGCGCTGGCCGTGTCGGTCATGGTGCCGAACTCGCTGGGTCCGGCCGAACTGTTGCTGCATTACGGCACCGAGGAACAGAAGAACCACTATCTGCCGCGCCTGGCCCGCGGCGAGGAAGTGCCGGCGTTTGCGCTGACCAGCCCGTGGGCGGGTTCGGATGCGGCCGCCATTCCCGACAGCGGCATCGTCTGCAAGGGCGAATGGCAGGGCCGCGAGGTGATCGGCATGCGCGTCACCTGGGACAAGCGTTACATCACGCTCGCGCCCGTCTGCACGTTGCTGGGCCTGGCGTTCCGCCTGTACGACCCGGACGGCCTGCTGGGCGGCAAGAAGGACCTGGGCATCACCTGCGCGCTCGTGCCGCACGACCACCCCGGCGTGGACACCGGCCGGCGCCACTTCCCGCTGAACGCCATGTTCATGAACGGCCCGACGCGCGGCGCCGACGTCTTCATGCCGCTGGACTTCATCATCGGCGGTCCCGCCATGGCCGGCCAGGGCTGGCGCATGCTGATGGAATGCCTGGCCGCCGGCCGCTCGATCTCGCTGCCTTCCTCGAACACCGGCATGTCCAAGCTGACGGCGCGCGCCGTGGGCGGCTATGCGCGCGTGCGCAGCCAGTTCCGCATGCCGGTCGGCAAGTTCGAAGGCGTCGAAGAGGCGCTGGCGCGCATTGGCGGACACACCTACATGATGGACGCGGCGCGCACCATGACGGCCGGCGCGGTGGACCTGGGCGAAAAGCCTTCTGTCGTGTCGGCCATCGTCAAATACCACGTCACGGAGCGCGCGCGCCAGGTCGTCAACGACGGCATGGACGTGATCGGCGGCAAGGGCATCTGCCTGGGACCGTCCAACTTCCTGGGCCGCGCCTACCAGCAGATCCCCATCGGCATCACGGTCGAAGGCGCCAATATCCTGACGCGCAGTCTCATCATCTTCGGCCAGGGCGCGATCCGCTGCCACCCCTACGTGCTTGCGGAAATGCAGGCTGCGCAATCGCCGGACCGCAAGCGGGGGCTGGATGATTTCGACGCCGCGTTCTGGGGCCACGCGGGCTTTGTGGTGCGCAACACCTTCCGTGCGCTGGGCACGTCGCTGACCGGCGCGCGGTTTGCCGCCGTGAACGCCGACGTCTCGCCCGCCATGAAGCGCTACTACCAGCTGCTGGGCCGTTATTCCGCGGCATTCGCGATGCTGGCCGACACCTCGATGCTGGTGCTGGGCGGCAGCCTGAAGCGGCGCGAGCGCCTGTCGGCGCGGCTGGGCGACGTGCTGTCGCAGATGTACCTGATCAGCGCCACGCTCAAGCGTTTCGAGGACGAAGGCCGGCAGGCCGCCGACGCGCCGCTGGCGCACTGGTCCATCCAGGACGCGTTGTGCAAATTGCAGGACGCCTTTGACGGCGTGCTGGACAACTTCCCGAACCGTGCGGTGGCCTGGATCATTCGCCGCATCGTGTTTCCGTGGGGCCACCGCCAGATCCCGCCGTCGGACCAGCTTGGCCAGGACGTGGCCCGGCTGCTCATCAGCCCCAGCGCCACGCGCGACCGCCTGACCGCCGGCTGCCATCTGCCCGCCACCGCGGACGAGCCCGTGGGCGCGATCGAGCAGGCGCTGGCCGCCACGCTGGACGCCGAGCCGATCGAAGCCAAGATCCGCGAACTGGAAAAGCGCGGCGTGCTGGACGGAAATCCGCAAGCGAATGTGCGCGACATCGCCGACGCGGCGGTGGCCATCGGCGGCATCACCGCGGAAGAGTACGCGGTGGTCAAGCGCCGCAACCGCTTGCGCGACACCGTGGTGAAAGTGGATGATTTCCCCTTTGACCTCGGCGCCGCCGACGCGGACCGGCCCACGGCCGAACGCAAGGTCGCCTGAGGGAGGTAGCGGATGGCATTCAAACCGGTTTACGTCGTCGACGGTTCACGCACGCCCTTTTTGAAGGCCCGCACGGGCCCGGGCCCCTTCTCCGCCGGGGATCTGGCGGTGCAGGCCGGCCGCGCCCTGCTCCTGCGCCAGCCCTACGCGCCCACCGACCTGGACGAGGTCATCGTGGGTTGCGCGGCGCCCTCGCCCGAAGAAGTCAACATCGGCCGCGTGATTTCGCTGCGGCTCGGTTGCGACGATCGGGTGCCCGGCTGGACCGTCATGCGCAACTGCGCATCGGGCATGCAGGCGCTGGATTCGGCCATTGCAAACATCCAGAACGGCCGGTCGCACCTGGTGCTGGCCGGCGGCACCGATGCGCTGTCGCGCGCGCCGGTGCTGTTTTCGGACGGCATGGTGCGCTGGCTGTCGCGCTGGTACGCCGCGCGCGGCGTGGGCGCCAAGCTCAAGGCGCTGGGCGGTTTCCGGCCCAAGCACCTGGCGCCCGTGATCGGCCTGCTCAAGGGCCTGACGGACCCGGTCGTGGGCCTGTCGATGGGTCAGACCGCCGAGAACGTCGCCACGCTGTTCAATATCGACCGCGCCGCCATGGATGCGTACGCGGCGCGCAGCCACCAGCGCGCGCTGGCGGCCCGCGCCGCCGGCATGCCCGAGGTCACACCGGTCATCGACATGCAGGGCACGCTGCACGCCGCGGACGACGGTGTACGCGAAGACTCCACGCCCGACAAGCTGGCCAAGCTCAAGCCGGTGTTTGACAAGCCGTGGGGCAACATCACCGCAGGCAACAGTTCGCAGGTCACCGACGGCGCGGCCATGCTGGTGCTGGCTTCGGAAGAGGCCGTGCGCAAATGGAACCTGCGTCCGCTGGGCCGCATCATCGATTCGCAATGGGCCGGGCTGGATCCCGCGATCATGGGCCTAGGTCCCGTGCATGCGGCCACGCCGATCCTGCAGCGCCATGGGCTGGGCTTGAATGACCTGGACTTGTGGGAGATCAACGAAGCCTTCGCGGCGCAAGTGCTAGGCTGCCTGGCCGCGTGGCGGGACGAGGCCTACTGCCAGGAAAACTTCGGCACGCCAGCCTGGGGTGAACTAGACCCCGCGCGGCTCAACGTCGACGGCGGGGCCATTGCCATCGGGCACCCGGTGGGCGCCTCGGGGGCACGCATCGTGCTGCATCTGCTGCATGCGCTCAAGCGCCGGGGCGCCCGGCGCGGCATGGCGGCCATCTGCATCGGCGGCGGCCAAGGCGGCGCGATGCTGGTCGAAACCCTGGACGAGGACCGCCCATGACGACATTGGATACGCTTTCCCACTGGCGCCTGGACCGCGACCCCGACGGGCTCGCCTGGCTGACCTTCGACCGCGCGGGCAGCGCGGTCAACGCCCTGTCGGCCGATACCATGACCGAACTCTCGGTGGTGCTTGACGCGCTAGACCGCGATCCGCCCCAGGGCCTCATCATCCAGTCCGGCAAGGCGACGGGCTTCATCGTGGGCGCCGACGTCAACGAATTCGCCACGCTGGACACGCCTGAGCAGGCCCGCGGGCTGGTGTCGCGCGGCTGGAATCTCATGAACCGCCTGGCTGGCGTGCGCTATCCGACGCTGGCGCTGATCCAGGGGCATTGCCTGGGCGGCGGCCTGGAACTGGCGCTGGCTTGCCGCTACCGGCTGGTGGCGGACCAGCCCGGCGCCTCCCTGGCGCTGCCCGAAGTCATGCTTGGCATCTTTCCAGGCTGGGGCGGCATGCTGCGCCTGCCGCAGGTGATCGGCGCGCCGGCCGCGCTGGACATGATGCTGAACGGCCGCGGCGCCGATGCCCGCCGCGCGGCCGCGTTGGGGCTGGTGGACGCGCGCGTGCCGCCACGCCTGCTGCTGGCCGCGGCGCGCCAGACGGTCCTGTCGCGCAAGCCCGCCCGGCGCGCGCGCGGCCTGGGCGCGTTGCTGAACCGCTGGCCGCTGAAAGCCATCGTTGCCAACCGCGCCCGCAAGCAGATTGCCGCCAAGGATCCGCTGGGCCATTACCCGGCCGCGCCCGCCATCGTGGAAATCTGGGAAAAGCATGGCGGCAATGCGCTCAAGGCGCCCGACCTCATCGACCGCATCATTTCGTCCGGCACGGCGCGCAACCTGCTTCGCGTGTTCCGCCTGCAAGAGCGTCTGAAGGCCAACGGCAAGCAGCCCGGCGTTGCGCCCGCGCGCCATGTGCACGTGGTGGGCGCCGGCGTAATGGGCGGCGACATCGCCGCCTGGTGCGCATACAAGGGCATGACCGTGACCCTGCAGGACCAGGAGATGTCCCGCATCGCGCCGGCAATCAAGCGCGCCGCAGCGCTTTATACGCGGCGTTTGAAGGACCCGCGCCTGGCGCGCGCCGCCTTTGACCGGCTGGTGCCCGATCCGGAAGGCAACGGCGTGCCGCTGGCAGACGTCATCATCGAGGCCATCAGCGAGCAGCCCGACGCCAAACGCGCGCTGTACCGGTCGCTGGAACCGCGCATGAAGCCGGATGCGCTGCTGGCCACCAACACGTCCAGCCTGTCGCTTGAAACGCTGCGCGAAGGCCTGGCGCGGCCGGAGCGCCTGGTGGGCATTCATTTCTTCAATCCCGTGGCCAAGATGCCGCTCGTGGAGGTCGTGCACGCGCAAGGCGGCGACCCCGACGCCCAGATCCGCGCCTGCGCCTTTGTCGGGCAGATCGACAAGCTGGCGCTGCCGGTCAAGAGCGCGCCCGGCTTCCTGGTGAATGCGGTGCTTGCGCCTTACATGCTGCAGGCCATGCGCAGCGTGGACGAAGGCGTCGCGCCGGAAACCGTGGACGCCGCGATGGTGGCCTTCGGCATGCCGATGGGGCCGCTGGAGCTGGCAGACACCGTAGGCCTGGACATCGCACGCGACGCCGGCGCGCAACTGGCCGGCGGCGCCGAGCCGCCACGTTGCCTGGCCGAGCGCCTGGCGCGCAACGAGCTGGGCAAAAAGAGCGGCAAGGGCTTTTACACCTGGCGCGATGGCAAGCCGGTCAAGCAGCGCGGCGCGGATCCCGCCGCCGCGCCCGCCGGCCTGGCCCAGCGCCTGATCCAGCCGCTCATCGACGCCACGCGTGAACGTGTCGCGGGCGGCATCGTGGCCGACGCCGATCTGGCCGATGCCGGCGTGATTTTTGGGACGGGCTTCGCGCCATTCACGGGAGGCCCCTTGCATTACGAAGCAGGCAGCACCAAGCAGGACCGCAGCACAGCGGCTCGCGCCGATTAGACCGGCGAAACCAGGCCGGCAGTGGAAGAGAGACACACATCCAACTCGAGGAGGCAGTACCATGCGCAGACGTCCATTGTCCCTGAGCACCCTGTCGGCCATCCTGGTCGGCCTGGGCGCATCCGCAACGTCCTACGGCGCCGGTTTTCAGCTCTTGGAGCAGAACGCCAGCGGCCTGGGCAACGCGTATGCGGGCTCGGCGGCAAACCCGGAGAATGCCAGCATCATGTATTTCAACCCGGCAGGCTTGACCTATCTGCCGGGCCTTAATTTCTCCGGCGGGGTAAACCTGATCAAACCGTCGTTCAAGTTTTCGGACAACGGCAACAGCCGCAACCCCAGCGCGCCGGGCATTGCCGGATCGGGCTTGAACGGTTCGGCTCCCACCGGCGGCAATGGCGGGGACGCGGGCCATCTGGGCGTCGTGCCCAACCTCTACGCCTCCTGGCAACTGAACGAGCAGTGGTACATCGGTCTGGGCGTGGGCGCACCGTTCGGCCTGATGACCGAATACGACGACGGCTGGGTCGGTCAATACCACTCGAACAAGTTCGACATCAAGACGATCAACGTCAACCCGTCCATCGCCTACAAGGTCAACGAGAAATTCTCGATGGGCTTCGGCGTGAACTGGCAACACATCGACGCCACCTACAAGAAAAAAACCGTGGTGCCCATCGCGGGGCTGCCGCTGGCCACCAATGGCGACGCCGACCTGAACCTGAAGGGCGATGCGTGGGGCTGGAACGTCGGCTTCATGCTGCAACCCACCGAAGACACGCGCATCGGCCTGTCGTACCGCTCGAAGATCAAGCACTCGGCCAAGGGCGACACCGACATCGACAACATCGGCCCCACCGGCCAGTCCGTGTCGTTCGACGCCAAGGCCAACGTCGACCTGCCCGATACGTTGATTCTTAGCGCCACGCACCAGCTCAACGAAAAGTGGGAACTGCTGGGCGACGTATCCTGGACCGGATGGAGCAGCATCCCCGAGCTGAAGATCAAGAATTCGGGCCCGGGCGCCCGCGACGATGAACTGCCGCTGAATTTCCGCGACTCATGGCGCGTCGCGGTGGGCGCGAACTACAAGTTCGCGCCGGCCTGGAAGTGGAAGTTCGGTCTGGCGTTCGACCAGTCGCCTGTGTACAAAGCCGCCGACCGCCCGACGTCCCTGCCCGACAACGATCGCTACTGGTTCTCCACCGGCTTGCAATGGGCCGCCACGAAGGACACCACGATCGACGTGGGCTATACCTATCTGTACCTGCGCAAGACGGACATCGACACCACGTCCGGCAGCGCAGCCACCAAGGGCCGCGTCGCGGGCACCTACGACAGCAACGGCCACATCTTCGGCCTGCAACTCTCGTCCCGCTTCTAGCCGTGAACGGGGGACGGCCGCGCGCCGTCCCCCGCTTTTTCAGGAGACTCCCTTGAGCAAGTTCGTCGTCAAAAACGTCGCCGTGCTGGGTGCCGGCGTCATGGGCGCGCAGATCGCCGCCCACCTGGCCAATGCCGGCGTGCCGGTCACGCTGTTCGACCTGGCCGCCCGCGAAGGCGACCGCAACGGCACCGTCAAGAAGGCGCTGGCCGGCCTGAAAAAACTGGAACCCGCGCCGCTGGCCGGCGCCTCGCGCCTGGCGCTCATCACGCCCGCCAATTACGATGACGACCTCGCCCGCCTGAGCGGCTGCGATCTCGTCATCGAAGCCATCGCCGAGCGCATGGATTGGAAGACGGCACTGTACGAGCGCATCGCGCCGCACGTGGCGCCCGGCGCCATCGTCGCATCCAATACCTCCGGCCTGTCCATCGACGCGCTGGCCAACGCGCTGCCCGCCGGGCTGCGCGACCGCTTCTGCGGCATCCATTTCTTCAATCCGCCGCGCTATATGCGCCTGGTGGAGATCATTGCCACCTCGCACACGCAACCGGACGTGCTGGACCAGCTGGAAACCTGGCTGACCTCCGCGCTGGGCAAGGGCGTGATCCGCGCGCTGGACACCCCGAACTTCGTTGCCAACCGCATCGGCGTGTTTTCGATCCTGGCCGCCATGCACCACACCGCGCGGCTGGGCCTGGCCTTCGACGAAGTCGACGCGCTGACCGGCCCCAAGATCGGCCGCCCCAAGAGCGCCACGTACCGCACCGCCGACGTGGTGGGGCTGGACACGCTGGCCCACGTGGTGGGCACCATGGAAAAGAACCTGCCCGACGATCCGTGGCACCGGTACTTCGCGCTGCCGGACTGGCTGTCGGCGCTGATCTCCAAGGGCGCGCTGGGCCAGAAGAGCGGCGCGGGCGTCTACCGCAAACAGGGCCGCGAGATCCAGGTGCTGGATCTGAAAAAGCAGGACTACGCGCCGGGCACGGGCAAGCTGGCCGATGAAGTCGCCGCGCTGCTCAAGGAACGCGACCCGGCCAAGCGCTTTGCCGCCCTGCGCGCCAGCGAGCATCCGCAGGCGCAATTCCTGTGGAGCCTGTTCCGCGACATCTTCCACTACAGCGCCGTGCAGCTCGAGCACGTGGCCGACAACGCGCGCGACCTGGACCTGGCCATGCGCTGGGGCTTCGGCTGGTTGCAAGGCCCGTTCGAAACCTGGCAGGCCGCGGGCTGGCAGGCCATCGCCGCCGCCGTGGCCGAGGACATCGCCGCCGGCCGCGCCATGAGCGACACGCCCCTGCCCGCCTGGGTGCTGGAACCGGACCGCCAGGGCGTGCATGCGCCGCAAGGCTCGTATTCCGCCCGCACGGGCAAGCTGCATCCGCGCTCGACGTTGCCGGTGTACGCGCGCCAGCTGTTTCCGGAACGCGTCGTGGGCGAAGCCGCCGACGACCGCGGCGTCACGGTCTGGGAAAACGAAGGCGTGCGCCTGTGGAATCTGCCGCAGGTCGACGCCGGCATCGCCATCCTGTCCGTCACGTCGCGCAACCACACGCTGGGCGCCGAGGTGCTGGAAGGCGTGCTGCAGGCGGTGGCCATGGCCGAACGTGAATTCGACGGCCTGGTCATCTGGCACGACGCGCCGTTTGCGGTGGGCGCCAACCTGCAGCAGGTGGTCGAAGCCTGCGCGGCGGGCCAGTGGGACATGCTGGAGGCCACGGTCGAAAAATTCCAGCGGGCTTCGCAGTCGTTCAAGTACGCGCAGATCCCGACCGTTGCCGCGGTGCAGGGCATGGCGCTGGGCGGCGGCTGCGAATTCCTGATGCACGCCTCGCACCGCGTGCTGGCGCTGGAAAGCTACATCGGGCTGGTCGAGGCCGGCGTCGGCCTCATTCCGGCGGGCGGCGGCAGCAAGGAGTTCGCCGCGCGCGCCGCGGCGCTGGCGGCCAAGACGGCCACGCCCGGCGAAGTCTTCCCCTACCTCCAACCGGTCTTCCAGACCATTGCCATGGCCCAGGTTGCCAAGAGCGCACTGGAAGCCATCGAGGCCGGCTTTGCCCGCGAGCACGACATCGTGCTGTTCCATCCCGGCGAACTGTTGTACGTGGCCATCGGCCAGGCGCGCGCCGCGGCGCAGGCCGGCTACACGCCGCCCGCCCGCCTGCAGAACGTCCCGGTGGCCGGCCGCAACGGCATCGCCAATTTCGAGATGGTGCTCGTCAACATGCGCGAAGGCGGCATGATCAGCGCGCACGACTACCGCGTGGCCCGCAGCGCCGCAGTCGCGCTGTGCGGCGGCGAGGTCGAGACCGGCACCAAGGTCGACGAAGAATGGCTGCTGGCCGTGGAGCGCAAGGAATTCGTGGCGCTGCTGCGCACGCCTGAGACCCAGGCGCGCATCCGCCACACCCTGGAAACCGGCAAACCCTTGCGGAACTAGCCTAAAGGAAATGGATATGAGCACGCAGATCCAAGACGCCTACATCGTTGCCGCCACGCGCCTGCCGGTGGGCAAGCGCAATGGCGCCTACATCACCACCCGGCCCGACGACATGCTGGCCGCCGCGCTGAACGGCGCGCTGGCGCAGGCGCCCGGGCTGGACGCCGCCCGCATCGACGACGTGATCGCCGGATGCGCCATGCCCGAGGCCGAACAGGGCATGAACGTGGCCCGCATCAGCCTGCTGCTGGCCGGCCTGCCGCAAAGCGTGGCGGGCGTCACCGTCAACCGCTTCTGCGCGTCGGGACTGCAGGCCGTGGCGGACGCCGCCGCCCGCATTCGGCTGGGCGAGGCCGACATCATGATCGGCGCGGGCACCGAATCCATGAGCGCCATGCCGCAGATCATGGGCAACAAGGTGTCCATGAACCCAGCCATCTTCGCTCACGAAGAAAACATCGGCATGGCATTTGGCATGGGCCTGACCGGCGAAAAGGTCGCCGAGCGCTGGAAGGTGTCGCGCGAGGATCAGGACGCCTTTGCGCTGGCCTCGCACCAGAAGGCCTGCGCGGCGATTGCCGCCGGCCACTTCCGCGCCGAGACCACGCCTTTTGAGGTCGTCACGCACCTGCCAGACGGCGCCAGCGGCGCGGTGCGCTTCGCGCGCCGCCTCGTCGAGGTTGACGAAGGCCCGCGTCCCGACAGCAGCCTGGAAGCGCTGGCGCGGCTCAAGCCGGTCTTCTCCACGCGCGGCAGCGTCACGGCGGGCAACAGCTCGCAGATGTCGGACGGCGCGGCGGCCGTGATCCTGGTGTCCGATCGCATCCTGCGCGAATTCAACCTGAGCCCGCTGGCCCGCTTCGTGGGCTTTGCCGTGGCCGGCGTGCCGCCCGAGGTCATGGGCATCGGCCCCGTCGCCGCCATCCCGAAGGTGCTGGAACGCGCCGGCATCAAGCAGGACGCGCTGGACTGGATCGAGCTCAACGAAGCGTTCGCGGCCCAGTCGCTGGCCGTGATCCGCGAGCTGAACCTGGATCCTGCCAAGGTCAATCCGCTAGGCGGCGCCATTGCGCTGGGCCACCCGCTGGGGGCCACGGGCGCGATCCGCACCGCGACGATCACGCACGGGCTGCGCCGCACCGGCGGCAAGTACGGGCTGGTCACGATGTGCATCGGCACCGGCATGGGCGCGGCCGGCCTGTTCGAGGCCATGTAGCCAAACGGCGGCCAGCGTGAAGCCCTACTGGTTCAAGAACCTGTCGCCCGAGTGGCGCGCGCGGCTGATGCGGGTGGGCTTCAACCTGCATCCGGCCTTTCGCGCCACCGGCGGCCGCGTGCTGCACGTGTCGCCGGACTTCCAGCACATCCGCATCAAGCTGCCGCTCTTGCGCCGCACCCGCAACATCGTGGGGTCGATGTACGGCGGCTCGCTCTTTGCGGTAACCGACGGCGCCCACCCGACAATGCTGATGTCGGCGTTGGGCCCGGATCACATCGTCTGGGACAAGGCGGCCAGCATCCGTTTCCGCAAGCCCGCCTACACCACGCTGTATGTCGACTTCCGGCTGCCGCCGGGCGAGATCGCCGAAATCCGGCGCTTGCTCGCCACGCACCACGAAACGACCCGCACCTACACGGTCGAACTGAAGGACAAGGACGACGTCGTGTACGCCGTCGTGGAACGCACGATCTACATCGCAGACAAGAAGTTCTACAAGCAGAAGAACACTGGAGGTGACAAATGCGTTTCAACCCCGGAGGGCGCACCGCCGCCCTGAGCCTGATTCTCGCGGCCTGCCTGGCGGGCGCGCCCGCCTTTGCCGACGTGGACGTTGCCGGCGTGCGCGTGCCCGAACAGCTTGCCGAAGGCAGCCAGGCGCTGACGCTGAACGGCGCGGGCCTGCGCACGCGTTTCGTCGTGAAGGTCTACGTGGCCGCGCTGTACGTCACCACGAAAAGCCACGACGCCGCGGCACTCATTGACAGCACGCAGCCGCGCCGCATGCGGCTGCGGATGCTGCGCGACGTGGACAGCAAAAGCCTGGACGGCGCGCTGCAGGACGGATTGCGAGACAATACGAGCTCGCAGGAACTTGCCGCGCTGAAAGCGCCCGCCGAGCGCCTGTCACGCTTGATGAGCGACATCGGCGCCGCCCGCGAGGGCGATGTCATCGATCTGGACTTCGATGCCCGCGGCGTCGCCATTGCCAGCAACGGCAAGCCGCGCGGCCGCATCGACGATCCCGCCTTCGCCCGCGCCCTGCTTCGCGTCTGGCTGGGCGACAGCCCCGCGCAGGCCTCCCTGAAGAAAGCCCTGCTGGGCAACTAGGGCCTTGCGCCCCAACGGAACCGCAAGACATGGAACGAATCTGGCACAAGAGCTATCCCTACGGTGTGCCCGCGGAGATCGGGACCGACAGCGCGACCACCCTGGTGACGATCATCCAGGAAAGCTTCCGGCGCTTTCCCGGCAAGACGGCCTACATCAGCATGGGCAAATCGATCACCTATGCCGAACTGGACGCGCTGACGCGACGCTTCGCCGCATGGCTGCACGCGAACGGCCTTGGCCGCGGCGACCGCGTCGCGCTGATGATGCCCAATCTGCTGCAGTATCCCGTCTGCCTCTTCGGCGCCCTGCGCGCCGGCTGCATCGTGGTGAACTGCAACCCGCTCTACACCGCGCACGAGCTTGAACACCAGCTTGCCGATGCGGGCGCGCGCGCCATCGTGGTCGCGGACAACTTTGCGGCCACACTGCAAAAGGCGTTGCCCGCCACGCAAATCGAACGCGTGCTGGTGACGTCCATCGGCGAGATGCTGGGTCCCATCAAGGGTCGTCTTGTGGACTTTGCCGTGCGGCGCGTCAAGCGCATGGTGCCGGCGTGGTCGCTGCCCGGATCGCAGAAACTGGGCGATGCGCTGCGCCAAGCCCGCGACCTGCCGTTCGCCGACGTGCCGCTCACGGCTGCCGACCTGGCGTTCCTGCAGTACACGGGCGGCACGACCGGCGTCGCCAAGGCCGCCATGCTGTCGCACGGCAACCTGGTGGCAAACGTCAGCCAGGCCTACGCCTGGGTCAGGCCCCTGGTGAAAGACGGCGAGGAATGCATCGTCACAGCCCTGCCGCTGTATCACATCTTTGCGCTGACGGCGAACTGCCTGACGTTCATGAAACTGGGCGCAAGCAACCTGCTCATCATCAATCCGCGCGATATTCCGGGGCTGATAAAAGAGATGGGCAAGGTGCCGTTCTCGGCGTTCACAGGCGTGAACACGCTCTTTAACGCGCTGCTCAACCACCCGGATTTTGCCCACCTGGATTTCTCGCGGCTGCGCTTGACGATGGGCGGCGGCATGGCGGTGCAGCGCTCGGTCGCAGACCGCTGGCGCGCCGCGACGGGCGTGTCGATCGCGCAGGCTTACGGGCTCACGGAAACGTCGCCCGCCGTCACCATCAATCCCCTGGACACCAAGATCTTCAACGGGTCCATAGGCTTGCCCGTGCCCTCCACCGACCTGTCGATCCGCGACGACGCCGGCCGTGAACTGGGCGTCGGGGAAACCGGCGAGATCTGCGTGCGCGGCCCGCAGGTCACAGAGGGCTATTGGAACCGGCCGGACGAGACGGCGCTGGTCATGTACCCGGACGGCTTCCTGCGCACGGGCGACATCGGCTACGTCGACGAGACGGGCTATGTCTATCTGGTCGACCGCAAGAAGGACATGATCCTGGTGTCGGGCTTTAACGTGTACCCGAACGAAGTCGAGGACGTGGCCGCGCTGCACCCGGGCGTGCGCGAGGTGGCGGCGGTGGGCGTGCCCGACGAGCGCTCCGGCGAAGCCGTCAAGCTCTACGTCATCCGCAAGGATCCCACGCTGGACGCGGACACGTTGATCGCGCATTGCCGCACGCAGCTCACGGGGTACAAGGTGCCTCGGTATATCGAATTCCGCGACGACCTGCCGCGAACCACCGTGGGCAAGATCCTGCGGCGCGAACTACGTCCGGACGCGCAAGACGCGGCGCCGGCCAATGCGCCCCACGCGGCGACCGACGCCACCGGCAACGCCCCCGCCCCCGCTCCTGCCTTCACCCGCCAGGCGACCGGCCAGGACTGATCCCCGCGGGCGCACCGCCTTTCCGCCCACGCGTCACTGTCGCACGCGGGCAACAGCGCCCGCGTCGGCCCCGGGCGCGGGCCTGCGCGTCAACCCGCTGAATTCGCAAGGCTTTTCTTCGGCAATTCCCAAAGCCCCGCGCTGCCGCAGGGCTTTTTTACATCTTCCCCGACGTCCGCTATTGGCCGCGCATATCAACACAATTAATAATAGTTATCGTTGTTGTTTCTATACGTAGCTGGCCGCATCCTTTTGCCGCGCCAGTGGGGAGATCCTTTTGAAACGCCATCACACTCCGGCCGCCCTGCGCGCGCGGCTGCGCCCCCGTGTTCCCGCCGCGGCCGCGCTGGCCGCCTGCCTGGGCGCGGGCGCCGCGCACGCGCAACCCGAGCAGCCCGCCACGCTGCCCGCCGTGCAGGTCCTCGGCACTGGCGAGACTGCCACTGGCCCCGTCGACGGCTACGTCGCCCGGCGCAGCGCCACCGGCACCAAGACCGACACGCCGCTATCCGAGACGCCGCAAGCGATCACCGTGATCCCGCGCGAGCAGATCATCGACCAGGGCTCGCAGAACGTGCAGGACACGATGAACTACGCGGCGGGCGTGCGTCCGAACGCCTACGGCGTGGACAACCGCGGCGATTACGTGCGCGTGCGCGGCGTGGAGCCCGTGCAGTATCTGGACGGCCTGCGCCAGTTCTTCAACTACAACAACCCGCGCACCGAGGTCTACGGCCTGGAACGCGTCGAGGTGCTGCGCGGCCCGGCGTCGATGCTGTACGGACAGGGCAGCACGGGCGGCATCGTCAACCTGGTCAGCAAGCGCCCGCAGGCAGAACAGCAGGGCGAAATCGGCGTGCAGCTGGGCAACTTCAACCGCCGCGAAATCCAGGCAGACATCACCGGCCCGCTGACCGAGGACGGCCAGTGGCTGTACCGCGTGGTGGCCCTGGGCCGCGACAGCGACACGCAGGTGCAGTACGCGCAGGACGACCGGATGTTCCTCGCCCCGTCGCTCACGTGGCAGCCCAGCGCGGCCACCTCGCTCACGCTGCTGGCCTCGTGGCAGAAGGACCGGTCCGGCACGACGCAGTCGTTCCTGCCCTGGAGCGGCACCGTCGACCACAATCCGAACGGCCGCATCCCCACGCGCCGCTTCGCCAGCGAGCCGGGCTTTGACGCCTACGACACCGAGCAATTCAACGTGGGCTGGCTGTTCGAACACCAGTTCAACGACACCTGGAAGGTCCGCCAGAGCTTTCGCAATACGGTCAGCAGCGTCGACTACAAGTCGCTCTATCCGAACGTCTATGGCGACCGCCGCGGCGATTCGTACATCGACGACGCGCAGACCACCGTCGACCGCTACTACTACATCAACAAGCCCCGCATGCGCACGCTGCTGGCCGACCAGAATCTGGAAGGCAAGCTGAACTGGGGCCGCACGCAGCACACCGTGATCGTGGGGATGGACTACACGCGCTACCGCGAAACCAGCCAGTCCGACAGCGGGCTGGGATCGCCGCTGAACCTGTACCACCCGGTATACGGCAACGCGCCGGACTACACGCTGACCGACACGCCCAAGCAGCGCCAGCAGCAAATAGGCTTCTACGCGCAGGACCAGATCAAGTTCGACAAGAACTGGATCCTGCTGGCGGGGATCCGCCGCGATCGCGTCGAAAGCACGACCGAGGGCCAGGACAAGGAAACCGACCAGGCCACCACCAAGCGCTTCGGCCTGATGTACGCGGCCGACAACGGCTGGTCGCCCTACGTGAGCTACAGCGAGTCCTTCACCCCCATCGCGGGCGCGGACTTCTACAACCAGCGCTGGAAGCCCATGCGCGGCAAGCAGTGGGAAGTGGGCCTGAAGTACATGCCGCCCGGCGCCGACCTGGAATTCACGGCGGCGGCGTACGACCTGCGCGAAAGCAACCGCCAGACCAACGATCCGGACAACCCCAACAACCAGATCCAGGCCGGCAAGACGCGCACGCGCGGCGTCGAACTGGAGATGCGCGGCCGCGTCACCCAGAACGTGGACGTGATCGCCAACTACATCTACACCGACATCGATCCGCAGCTTGAGGGCATGCCCAAGCACATGGCGTCGCTGTGGGGCAAATACCGCTTCACGCTTGCGGGCCAGCCCGGCTTCGCGGTCGGCGCCGGCACCCGGTTCCTGTCCAAGTTCCGCGACGGCGGCGCGCCGGAAACGCCGTCGGTGACGCTGTTCGATGCGATGGTCAGCTACACGAACGGACCGTGGCGCTACGCCCTGAACGTCAACAACATCGCGGACCGCACGTACGAAGTGGTGTGCCTGGACCGCGGAGACTGCTTCTACGGCGCGCGCCGCACGGTCATGTTGAGCGGCGCCTACCGCTTCTGACGTCCAAACCGTCCCCATATCCGGGACGTATACCGCGGGTCAACCTGTACGTACATGCTGTACGTACAGGTGTACACTACGATTTTTTCAACCGTCCGACAGACGCGCGCATGAACGTCTGCAACCCAGAAAAATCGTCCTGGAGACCCCGATAGTGTCGACCGCAACTACCCGCTCGCCCTTTTTTGGCACGATGCAGAAAATCCCCGGTGGATTGATGCTGGTGCCGCTGATCCTGGGTTCCCTGATCGGCACCTTTGCCCCCGAAGCGCTCGCCATCGGCGGCTTCACGACTGCTCTCTTCAAGAACAGCGCACTGCCGCTGATCGCGCTGCTGATCTTCGCCACCGGCACGCACGTCAACGCCCGCACGGGCGGTCCCATTCTGGCCACCGCCGGCACCATCCTGCTGATGAAGACGCTGGTGCCCGCCACCCTCATCATCATCCTGGGCAGCTACGTCGGTCTTGACGGCCTGTGGGGTGTGTCGATCCTGGCGATGCTCGCCGCCTTCGACAACAGCAACGGCGGCCTGTGGCTGGCCTACACCGGCCAGTACGGCGATGCCCGCGATCGCGGCGCCTACGTGGCCAGCGCGGTCAACGACGGCCCCTTCTTCAGCCTGCTGTTCCTGGGCGCGTCGGGCCTTGCCGACATTCCGATGATCGCCCTGGTCGCCGCGCTGGTGCCCTTCCTGCTGGGCGTGGTCGTGGGCAACCTGGACCCGAAGTGGCGCGACGTGCTCAAGCCCGTGCCGAATATCGTCATCCCGTTCTTCGCCTTTGCGCTGGGCACCGGCATCAATCTGGGCGCGGTCGTCAGCGGCGGCATCAGCGGTCTGATCCTGGGCCTGATCATCAGCCCCATCACCGGCGGTCTGGTCTACCTGGGCTATCGCCTGATCCTGCGCCGCGGCGGCAAGAGCGGCCTGGGCTTTGCGGCCGGCACCACCGCCGGCAACGCCATCGCCACGCCCGCCGTGGTCGCGGCCGCCGATCCCAACTTCCAGCAGTATGTGTCGGCCGCCACCGCGCAGGTCGCCGCGTGCGTGCTGATCAGTTCCATTCTGGCTCCGGTGCTGGCATCCTGGTTCCTCAAGCGCGCTGGTGAGCTCAAATCCGAGGACGCCGATGCCACCGTTGCCCCGCCCCTGACCGAAGCCCGCGGAGAGGCCTTGTGAAACCCGCCATCGCGATCGTCGCCGACGACCTGACCGGATCCGGCGACACCGCCGTGCAATTCGTGCGGGCTGGCTGGTGCACGCACCTGTCCATCGGCGGCGCGGACGAGGCCCTGGCCGGTCCCGCGCACGACGACGTCGAGGTGCTGGCCGTGACGACCAACAGCCGGGCGCTCAGCGCCGCCGATGCCGCCGACGTCATCGGCCGCAACGTGCGGCAATTGCGTGAAGCCGGCGTGTCGCGCCTGTACAAGAAGGTCGATTCGACCCTGCGCGGCGCCTTCAAGGCCGAGATCGACGCGGCGCGCGACGCCTGGCGCGACGACGCCATCGCGGTGGTCTGCCCCGCCTTTCCGGCCACGGGCCGCACGGTCGAGCAAGGCATTCTGTATGTGAACGGCAAGCCGGTCACCGAGACCTCGGCGGCTACCGACCCCGTGACGCCGGTAACCGAAAGCCATATTCCGACCTTGCTCGGCAGCGCCCACGTGGCGCCGCTGGCGCACGACACGCCTGAAACGCTGGCCGCGCGCATCGCGCAGGCCGGCGCCACCGTGGTGGTCGATGCCGCCACCGATGACGACCTGGAACGGCTGGCGCGCGCCGTCGGGCTGCTGGGCGAGCGCGCCCTGCCCGTGGGCGCGGGCGGACTGGCCGTGCCGCTTGCCCGCGTGTGGGCAGGCGCCGACCAGACCGCGCCTGTCGTGGTCGTGGTGACCTCGCAGCACAGCGCCGCGCGCGGCCAGGCCGCCGCGCTGCAGGCTGCGGGCGCGGACACCTGGAGCCCGTCGCTCGAGCAGCTGGCCGACGACGCGCAATGGCAGGCCTGGAGCCAGCCGCTGCTGCAGGCGCACGCGCAGGCCCCGCTGGAAGCCGGCACGATTCTGCTGCTGGCTCCCGAAGGCCAGCGCGCCGGCCTGGATTCCGACAAAGTCGCCGACCGGCTCGGCAGCCTGGCCGCGCAATTGATTACCGCCTCGCGCGCGGCCGGCGTGGTCGCCACCGGCGGCGACGGCGCGCGCAGCGTGCTGTTGGCGCTGCAAGCCAACGGCATCGCGCTGGTGGACGAAGTGATGGGCGGCGTGCCGCTGGGCACGCTGACCGGAGGCACGGCCGCAGGCCTGCCCGTGGTGACCAAGGCCGGCGGCTTTGGCACCGAAGACGTACTGGTTCGCGCGGTTCGCGCGATCCGCGACAGGAGATTCAAGCGATGACACAAACCCCTCCCGCGAAGCTGCCCCTCTTGGCTGTGACCTTGGGCGACGTAGCGGGCATCGGGCCGGAAATCACGGCCAAGATGCTCATGGGCCACGACGAACTGCGCCAGAAGGCGCGCCTCTTCGTGGTCGGCGATGCAGACGTCATGGCCAATGCGGTGCGCAATCTGGGCGCCGACCCTTCCATCGTGCGCAAGATCGAGCGCCCGGCCGATGCGACCAACACCCCGGGCCTGATCGAAGTGCTGCAGGCCGGCCCGTCGCTGGCGCACGTGAAGTTGGGCGAGATCAGCGCGGACGCCGGCGACGGCTCGGTCCGATTTGTCACGACGGCCTGCGCCTTGGCGCGCGCCGGCGAAATCGACGGCATCGTCACCGCCCCGCTGAACAAGGCCGCCATGCACGCCGCCGGCCACAAATGGCCCGGGCACACCGAACTGCTGGCGCATGAGTTCGGCGTCAAGACGTTCTCGCTGGTGCTGTCGGCCGGCGACCTCTACATCTTCCACGCCACGACGCACGTGTCGCTGCGCCAGGCCATCGAAGACGTGAACCCTGCCCGCATGCGCGCCGTGCTGCGGCTGGCCGGCTCGTTCGCCACCGCGCTGGGCCGTGCCGACGAACCCGTGGCGGTCGCGGGCCTGAACCCGCACGCCGGTGAGAACGGCATCTTCGGCAGCGAAGACGCCGACATCCTGGCGCCCGCCGTGGCCGAAGCCAACGCCGCCGGCATCCTGGCCGCGGGTCCCATCCCGGCCGACGCGCTGTTCCCGCAGGCCGTGCGCGGCAAGTGGAAGTTCGTGATCGCCTGTTACCACGACCAGGGCCACGCGCCCTTCAAGTCCGTGTACGGCGACGACGGCGTCAACATCACCGTGGGCCTGCCGGTCGTGCGCGTGTCCGTGGACCACGGCACCGCGTTCGACATTGCCGGCAAGGGCATCGCGCGCGAAGACAGCCTGATCCTGGCCGCCGAGCGCGCCGCGCATCTGGCCCCGGGCTGGACGCATGTATGGGAAACTGCGCGGGCACAAACCGGAGGTTGATTCCCATGGCGCCCGCCACGCACGACGCATTGCCTGATCTTGACCGCGCGGGAGACATCCCGCTGCACGCCCAGGTGGCGTCGCGGTTGCGCGGATATATCCGCACGAACAAGCTCGCGGCAGGCGCCGTGCTGCCCAGCGAGGCGGCGCTGTGCGACCGCTTCGGCGTGGCGCGCAGCGTGGTGCGCCAGGCCCTGGCGGCGCTGGCCGCCGAGGGTCTCATTCAACGCGAGACCGGCCGTCCCGCCACCGTGGCGGCGCCGCAGGAACACCGCCGCCTGGTGCAGCGGTCCACGGGTCTTTACGAACAGTTCGCCCAATCGGGTGTTGCGCTGCGCACGCGCGTGCTGGCGCTGGGCCCGGCCGAGCCGCCCGCCGACGTGGCCGAGTTCTTCGGCACCACCCGCCTGTTATTGCTGGAACGCCTGCGCCACGTGGCCGAAGCGCCGCTGGCCTACGTGCGCACCTGGCTGCCCGCCGACGCGGTGCCGGGCCTCGTCGCCGACCATCTGGCCGACGCCTCCCTGCACGGCGTGCTGACGCGGCAGTTCGGCCTGCGCCCCGGCGCGGGGCGCAACCAGATCCGCGCCGTCGCGGCCGACGACAAGCTCGCCAGGCTGCTCGACACACCGACCGGCACGCCGCTGCTGATGCTGCAAGGCCAGGGCATGGACCAGCACGGCAAGCCGCTGGAATGGTTCACCACCTGGCACCGCGCCGAACAACTGGTGTTCGACGTGGACGTCAGCATGGGACACGAAAGCGTGCAGCCCCGGCTGCATGACCCAGCCCCGGAACCGCAGCCGCCGGTCAACGGACACGATCCGCTGGCGCGCGCGCAGGCGCTGGTGGCGGAGCTGTCGGCGGAACTGGAACGCTTGCGCGGGCAGTCCTGAACCACGGAACGCGCGCTGGAAGCAAATCGGGGCGGCATATTGCCGCCCCGATTTTTTTTGATGCGCTCAGCGCACCATGCAAGGCCGCTTGTTGTCGAACTTCCAACCCGGCACCAGGTACTGCATCGCCGTGGCATCGTCGCGCGCGCCCAGGCCATGCTGCAGGTAGAGCTGATGCGCGCGTTCAATCGCGTCCATGTCCAGCTCGATGCCCAGTCCGCCGGTCTGCGGCAGTTCGACGTAGCCGTTGCGGATCTGCAGCGGGTTGCGGGTCAGATGCTGGCCGTCCTGCCAGATCCAGTGCGTGTCGATCGCGGTGACGCGGCCCGGCGCGGCGGCGCCCACATGCGTGAACATCGCCAGCGACACATCGAAGTGATTGTTGGAATGCGAACCCCACGTCAGGCCGAACGCCTGGCACGTCTGGGCCACACGCACCGAACCTTGCAGGGTCCAGAAATGCGGGTCGGCCAGCGGAATGTCGACCGACTGCAGCGACAGCGCATGCGCCATTTCGCGCCAGTCGGTGGCAACCATGTTGGTGGCGGTGGGCAGGCCCGTGGCGCGGCGGAACTCGGCCATGACCTCGCGGCCGGAAAACACGCCTTCGGCGCCGCACGGGTCTTCGGCATAGGCCATCACGCCGTGCAGGTCGCGGCACAGCCGCACGGCGTCCTTGAGCAGCCAGCCGCCGTTCGGGTCGAGCGTGACGCGCGCGTCGGGGAAGCGCTCGTGCAGGGCGCGGATGGCTTCGACCTCTTCCTCGCCGCGCAAGACGCCGCCCTTCAACTTGAAGTCCTGAAAGCCATAGCGGTCATGAGCGGCTTCGGCCAAGCGGACGATGGCCTCGGGCGTCATGGCCTTTTCGTGCCGCACGCGCAGCCAGCCGTCGGCGTCGGGCGCCGTCTGGTAAGGCAGCGGCGTAAGCGACGAGTCGCCCACGTAGAACAGGTATCCCAGCATCTGCACGGAGGTGCGCTGCACGCCTTCGCCCAGCAGCGCGGCCACGGGAACGCCCAGGTGCTGGCCCAGCAGGTCCAGCAACGCCGATTCCACCGCCGTCACGGCATGGATCGCCACGCGCAGGTCGAAGGTCTGGGCGCCGCGGCCCGCGCTATCCAGACCGGCGAAGGCCTGGCGCATCTGGTTCAGCGTGTGCTGGTAGTTGCCGATGGAGCTGCCCGCGATAAGGGCGCGCGCGTCTTCCAGCGTGGCGCGGATCTTTTCGCCGCCAGGCACTTCGCCGACGCCGGTGTTGCCCGCGCTGTCGGTCAGGATGACCAGGTTGCGCGTGAAATAAGGCGCGTGGGCGCCGCTCAGGTTGAGCAGCATGGAGTCCTGGCCGGCGACCGGCACGACGCGCATGCCGGTAATCGTGGGCGTCTGGGAGGCTTGCGATGCGTGAAGAGTCATGATTGCTTCTTGAAAATGCCCGGCCGGCGGGGCCGGGCGCGTTGCGTCATTGCACGGAGATGCCGCCGGTCTCGATGACCTGCTTCCAGCGGGCGCTTTCCTGCTGCTGGAACTTGGTGAACGCTTCGGGCGAGTTTGCGACGACCTCCAGGCCGATGTCAGTGAAGGGCTTGCTGAGCGCCGGATCCTTCAGCGCGGCGGTCAGGGCGGCGGACAGCTTGTCGCGCACGTCGGCGGGCAGGTTCTTGGGGGCCACGACGGCCTGCCAGGCATAGACGTCGACGCCGGGCACCGAGACTTCGGCGAACGTGGGCACGTCCGGCAGCACGGGCGAGCGCTTGGAACCGGTGACGGCGATGGCCTTGAGCTTACCGGACTTGATATGCGGCAGCACGGCGTTCACGTTCTGGAACGACATGTCCACCTGGTTGCCCAGCAGATCGGAAATGGCGGGCGCGCCGCCCTTGTAGGGCACATGCAGGCCCTTGGTGCCGGTCTTCTGCCAGAACAGTTCGGCGGTCAGGTGGTCGGACGAGCCCGCGCCGGAGGTCGCGAAACTGATCGCGCCCGGCTTGTCCTTCAGCAGCTTCAGCACGTCCTGCACGCTGTTGATCTGAGGCGCCAGCTTGGGGCTGACCACCAGCACATTGGGCGTCTGCACGGCCACGGTGAGATACGTGAAGTCCTTGGCCGGATCGTAGGTGATGCCCTTCATCAGGTGCGGGGCCACGACCAGCGGGGCCAGCGAGGTGACCATCAGGGTGTAGCCGTCCGGCGCGGCGCGGGCCACCTGCGACGCGCCGATGGTGCCGGTGGCGCCCGCCTTGTTTTCCACGACGAAGGATTGCTTGAGCTGTTCGCCCAGCTTGTTGGACAGCGCGCGCGCCACCGAGTCGGTTGCGCCGCCGGGCGGGAATGGGACGACGACGGTGACGGCCTTGTCAGGCCAGGCCTGCGCCGCGCCCGCGGCGGCCATCAGGGTCAATCCAAGCATCCACTTGCGCGCATTGGTCTTCATTACTGTCTCCGGATTGGGTTCTTTTAATTACGTTAACGTTAACATTTCTTTTGTTAACGTTAACATGACGGCTTTTTTAGAGTATTTCGGCGCGCAGACGGTTCGCCATCCGGACAAACCCTGACACCATCCGGCCCGCAAGGCGCGCGTCTGCGGTTAGGCTTGACGCCAATTGCACCCCGCCGTTTACGACTCCCTCTTTGATGCACCCGCCCCGCATGCCGTCCGCCGACTCCCCTTCCCGCTCCCCGGAGCGCGCCAACGTCACCGTGCGCGAGGTGGCGCAAGCGGCCGGGGTGTCGATGATTACCGTTTCGCGCGCCATCAACACGCCGCAGCAGGTCTCGCCCGCCACGCTGGACAAGGTCAACGCCGCAATCCAGGCGCTGGGCTATGTGCCCAACCTGATGGCCGGCAGCCTGCGCCTGTCGCGCAGCAACCTGGTGATGGTGCTGGTGCCCTCGATCGCCGGTTCGCTCTTTGGCGGGATGCTGACCGCGCTGACGCAGTCGCTCGAAGCCAAGGGCTTTCAGCTCATGGTGGGCCAGAGCGGCTACGACTCGCCCCGCGAGGACGCGCTGCTGCGCGCCATCATCGGACGGCGCCCGGACGGCATCGTGCTGACGGGCGTGATGCACTCGCCGCAGGGGCGGCAGCTGCTCAAGGCATCGGGCATCCCCATCGTCGAAACATGGGATGCCACGGACGCCCCCATCGACATGCTGCTCAGCCTGTCGCACGACGCCATCGGCACGGCCGTCAGCCACTACCTGCGCGACGCGGGCAAGACGCGGCAGGCGGTGCTGAGCGGCGACGATCACCGCGCCCGGCTGCGTGCCGAAAGCGTGGTTCGCGCGGCGCTGGAATCGGGCCTGCCCGAACCATTGGTGCACTACATGCCCGCGCCGACGACGCACGCGCAAGGCCGCGAAGGCCTGCGCGCCCTGCAGCGTTCGGGCCAAGGCATCGACGCGGTGTTTTGCAGTTCCGACATGATGGCGGCCGGCGTGCTGACCGAGGCCGCGGCGCAAGGGCTGGACGTGCCTGGGCAACTGGCGGTGATGGGCTTTGGCGACATGGACATCGCCGCGTCGATGTCTCCGGCCATCACGTCCGTGCACGTGGACGGCGCGGCGATCGGCGCGCAGGCGGCCGAGATGATCGGCTTGCGCGCCAACGGCCAGCGTCCCGCGCAGTCGGTGGTGGAAATCGGTTTTCGCATCGTGACGCGCGAGAGCGCGTAGGCGGCGCGCAGCAAGGCACGGCGGCCACGGACACGCAACCACCGATCAGGTTTGCGCCGGCGCACCGGGCAGGACATGAGAACCGCGCGCACGTCGCGCGCGCTTGTCGCAGCTTGGCCGCTACGGCAAAATGTTTGCCTTCCTTGCGCCTCGCCCCGGCGCTGGCCCTTTCCATGACCGACTCCGCCCTCTTCGACCAGCACCGTTCCCGCCTTTATGGCATTGCCTATCGCATGCTGGGGGCCGTGGCAGAGGCCGAAGACGTCGTGCAGGAAGCGTGGCTGCGCTGGCACGACGCTGACCGCGCGGTCATCCAGAATCCCGAAGCATGGCTTGTCACGGTGACCACGCGCCTGTCGATCGATCGCTTGCGCGCTGTGAAGGCTGAACGCGAACACTACGTTGGGGTCTGGCTGCCGGAACCCATGCTGATGGCGGCGCCCTCCACGCCGGAGCAGATCCATGAGCAGGCGGACGATGTGTCGGTGGCGTTTCTGTTCATGCTGGAACGCCTGTCGCCCGATGCCCGCGCGGCGTTTCTCATGCGCGACGTGTTCGATGCGGACTACGAAGACATCGCGCAAACGCTGGACAAGAACCCGGCGGCCGTGCGCCAGATGGTGCGGCGCGCGCGCCAGCAACTGCGCCAGGGCGCGCCGCGCGAGGCCGTGCCGCGCGCGACGCTGCAGCGCCTGTTGCAGGCGTTTGCCGACGCGATGCAGCGCAGCGATTTCAACGGACTGCTTGCGCTCCTGAGCGACGACGCCGAACTGATCGGCGACGGCGGCGACAAGGTGACCGCGTTTGCCAGTCTGGTGGGCGGCAAGCGGCTGGCGCAGCTCTTTTATGCGGGCAAGCGCCGGTATCGCGACGCGCTGGATGTCCGGGTGGTGCAGGTGAACGGGCAATGGACCCTCTTGCGCTTCATCGACGGCGATCTGGAATCCGTGCAGTCTTACGAGACCGATGGCGAACGGCTGACGCGGGTGCTGGTGCAGCGAAATCCGGACAAGCTTGCGGGCGTTGCCGCGGCGCTCAAGCGCTCGTGATGCGCGCGGGTGGCGTGTCGTTGGAAGGGGGATTGCGCTGCATCGGGTTTGGGAGTGGGTGGGTTTGCATGGGATTCGGCTGGGTTCTTTAGGCGCCCGGTGCGGCGTGGGCCTGGGGCGGGCGGGGCTCCGATTGCGGTCCGGAGCCTTCGCTCCGGACTGCCCCGCGCTCAACCTCGTCCGCCTTCGGCTCCCTTCGGTTTCCGCCGGGCGCATCTAAACGCCCCGCCCACCCCAGGCCCACGCCACACCGGGCTCTGCCGTTGAATCTTTACGGGTGCCGGGGCGAGTCGGGTTCTTGAGGTTCTTGCACGCAGTCGTTTGGAAGAGAAGCGTCTTGCGGGGCCCGCCCCCGGGCGGCCGCGCGGGCGGCCTTCGTGGGCTTACGCGGCGTCTTGCGTCGTCGCGATGGCGCTTCGCGTGTGGCTGCTTCTGCTCTCGGTGTCTGACACCCTGGGGAGACTCCCGTCATACCAAGAGCGTCTCCCTAGGGTGTCAGACACCGGCTACCGACCGGCTACCGTCGCCCTGGCTACGCGCCGCCGCTGGCGGCCTGATGCGTTGGTGCCTGGCAGGCAACACGGTGATCCCTTGTGCGTGCCTACCGCCTCGCGGGCCGCGCTTCTACGATGGACCTGTCATCACTCACACACGCAAGGACAGGCCATGTCTAAGACCACCAAGTTCGGATTGCCCTTCATCGCCGCGGCGGCGCTGCTCGGCCAGCCCGCTTACGCCGCCTCCCATCACGCATCGTCCGGCGCCACGGCCGCCGATCCCATCGTCACCGAACTGATGACCAAGGCCCTGCCGGACATTCCCGGCAAGGACGCGCTGATGCTCATCGTCGACTATCCGCCCGGCGGGGCCGATCCCATTCACCGCCATGATGCGTATGGTTTTGTCTATGTGCTGGAAGGCAGCATCGTCATGCAGGTCAAGGGCGGCAAGGAAGTCACGTTGACGCCCGGGCAAACCTTCTATGAAGGGCCGGACGACGTTCACACGGTGGGGCGCAATGCCAGCCAGACCCAGCCGGCCAAGTTCCTGGTCGTCCTCATCAAGAAGCAAGGCGCGCCCGCCCTGACCCCGGTCAAATAAGTTTGCCCGGCACGCGGCGGGGGCCTTTCGTCGGCCCGCCAGGCCTTCCCCTCGGGGCAGGGCCTTTTTTTTTTGCGCGTGATGTCACAAGATTGCAGGCTGCGCCGTCTTAGCTGTAGGATCAACCCACTTGCGGCGCCGCCACCATGTCGACACCCTACCCTGCCCCTTCGGATACCCCTGCTTCGGCCGGACCGGATTCCCTGGCCGACAGCTTTGCCACCAGCTATGCCGGTGTCATGGCCTTTATCGCGGTCGCCGCTGAAGGCAATTTCGCCAAGGCGGGCGACCGGCTTGGCATCGGCCGCTCGGCCGTCAGCCGCAGCGTGCAGAAGCTTGAAGATCAGCTCGGCACGCGACTGTTCGTGCGCACCACGCGCAGCACGTCGCTCACGCCCGAGGGCCAGCGCTTCTACGAGCAATGCCACCCGGGCGTTGAACGCATCATCCAGGCGCTGGACGACATGCGCGACCTTCGCGAGGGCCCGCCGTCGGGCCAGTTACGCGTGTGCGCCACCGTGGGCTTCGGCCGCAAGATCGTCGCGCCGCTGTTGAAGGGATTTCGCGAAGCCAATCCGGGCATCTCGGTGGAGTTGCTGCTGGACGACGGACCTACCGACTTCACGACCGACCGCGTGGACGTGTCCTTTCGCAACGGGCGCATGGAAGACAGCCAGGTGATTGCCAAGAAGGTGATCCCGATGCAGATGATGCTGTGCGCGTCGCCGGCCTATGCCGCACGCCACGGACTGCCCGCCAGCGTCGAGGACATCGCGGACCATGCTTGCGTGAATTTCAAGCTGGCGTCCGGCCGCGTGTTCGAATGGGAGTTCAAGGTGGGCGGACAGATGCGTAAGGTGGCGCCGCCCGGCATGCTGACCTTCAACGACGCGGACCTGGTGCTGCAATCGGTGCTGGACGGACACGGCATCGCGCAGATGGCGGCCTATCAGGTCTGCGACCATCTGCGGGCGGGCCGGCTGGTGGCCTGCCTGCCGCAATATGCGCCGGACGACCGCGGGCATTACCTGTGCTTTCTCAGCCGCCAGCACCTGCCGGCGCGCATGCGCGTGTTCATCGATTACATGACGGAGAACATCCGCGCGATGGACCTGCAGATACTGGACAGCCTGCTGGTCAAGCCGGCGTGAAGCGCAAGGCAGCAAGGCGCGTGGAAAGGCGCCCCGGCAAGCGGCGCTACTGCGTCAGTGCGACGACGCTTTCGATGCCGCCCTGCGCCATCTTGGAATAAGGACAGAGGCGCTCGGTGTTGCGCACCAGTTCTTCGGCAATGGCTTTGTCCAGGCCGGGCAGGTGAATGTTGACGTCCGCCTTCAGCGCAAACAGGCCATCGATGGGGTCGCGTCCGAACGCGACCGTGGCGGTGACCGAGGCGTCGGGAATGGACAGCCCGGACCGCTGGGCCAGCATGCTGAGCGCGCCGTGGAAACACGCTGCGTAACCGGCGGCAAAGAGCTGCTCGGGGTTGGTTCCGCCGCCCGTGCCGCCCAGTTCGACGGGCAACCGTAATTCCACAAGCAGTTCGCCGTCGTCCGAGATGGCGATGCCCGAGGCGCGGCCATGCGCGGCCTCCCCGCCCCGCACTGTCACGCTGGTGGTATACAGGGGACGGAAGTCGCCGCCCCGGTACTTGTCCAGGAGGCTTTGGGGAGGAGGCCGCAGTTTGCTCATGTAGGTCCTTGTGACCGCCGCTACTTTCTTGCACCCGAACGGCTGAACCAGGTGTCAAAGTCGATCTTGCCCAGGCGCGGGCTGGTTCCCGGCACCAGTGTGCTGTCGTCCAGCAGCGCGCCGAAATAGCGCACGCCGGCATCCGCGTGCACGGTGCGGGTGTCCCCGATTCTACGCATGTAGCGTTGGGCCAGTTCGGACAACCTGACCTTTTCCGGACCGGCGATCTCGACAATGCCGTTCACGGGCGCGCCCAACGTGGCGTCAGCCATGGCCAGCGCCACGTCGTCCGAGGCGATGGGCTGCACGTAGGCGGAGGACAGCCGCACCTCGTCGCCCTGCGTGCCGGACTGCACGATGCCGCCCAGGAACTCGAAGAACTGCGTGCTGTGCACGATGGTGTACGGAATGCCGGCGGCTTCGATCAGGTCTTCCTGCGCGATCTTGCCGCGGAAGTAGCCGCTTTCGGCGAGGCGGCGGGTGCCCACCACCGACAGCGCGACATGATGGCGCACGCCCGCGCGCTTTTCGGCGGCCAGCAGGTTGCGGCCGGAGGTCTGGAAGAATTCCAGGACGGCCTTGTCTTCGAAGGACGGCGAGTTGGCCACGTCGACCACGACGTCGACCCCGTCCAGGGCCGCGTCCAGGCCTTCGCCGGTGATCGTGTTCACGCCGGTGGCGGGCGAGGCGGCGATGGCCTCATGGCCGCGTTCGGCAAGCAGTTTGACGAGCTTGGAGCCGATCAGGCCCGTGCCGCCGATGACGAGGATTTTCATGATCGATCCTTAGTTGAATTGGGCTTTGTCCAGCCCATACGCCTTGTCGGCCGAGCCGGGCACGGTCTGGAATCCCACGTTCAGCCGGTTCCAGCCATTGATGGCCATGACGGCAAAGCTGAGGTCCGAGATTTCCTTTTCGGACAGTTCGCCGCGCACGCGCTCGTACACTTCGGTCGGCACGCCATGCACGCCCAGCGTGGTCAGCGCTTCGGTCCAGGCCAGGCAGGCGCGCTCGCGCGCCGAGAATTGATTGGATTCGCGCCAGATGGCGACATGGTGCAGGCGCAGTTCGCGCTCGCCGGCAAGCTTGGCCTGCTTGATGTGCATGTCCAGGCAGAAGCCGCAGCCGTTGATCTGCGAGGCGCGGATGTCGACCAGGTCAAGGATCGACTTTTCGATGGTGCCGGATTTGGCCAGCATGGTGAACTCGACAAACTTCTTGAACAGTTCCGGCGATTGGGCAAAGGCGTTGAGACGTTGGCTCATGATGGCTCCTGGGTGGATTGGGCGCTTCCCGGTCGGGTTGCCGGGCGCGGCGCTTGCTTGTTCGACGCCCAAATCGTAGGCCTGCCCGCCGGACCGCAGTAGCCCCGGCGCGGGGACCATGATGTTGCCGCAATGGCAACAATCGGCAGGCGCGGTCACGCCGACAATAGGCAGGCAATCAAGGCTCGCGCCCGGAACTCATCATGAACAGAAACGATATCTCGATGCAGGACATCCATTACTTCGTCGAAGTCGCCAAGCGTGGAAAGCTGTCCGCCACCGCCGCCGCGCTCGGCATCCCCGTCGCCACGTTGTCGCGGCGGCTCACGCAGCTGGAACAGGCGCTGGGCTACAAGCTCCTGAACCGCACGACGCGCAGCGTCAGTCTGACGGCCATCGGACAGCAGTACTTCGATCATTGCGCGGAACACGTCGAAGGCGCCCTGTCGGCGCACGAAATCATCAACTCACGGCTGAACCACCTGGCGGGCACGCTGCGCGTGTCGGTCATGCCCGGCCTGACGACGATCCTGCCGGCGGTGCTGAAAGAGCTGCGCGAAACCTATCCGCAGATCTCGTTCGAGGTGGAGCTTGGCTTGGCCGACACGGGCCGCAATGGCCAGCACTTCGACCTGATGCTGCGCACGGGCGAGCTGGCGGATTCGGCGTTCATCCAGAAGCACGTCGCGCAGGTGCAGTGGGTGCTGGTGGCGGCCAGCAGCTACCTGGACCGATTCGGCCGGCCGACCTGCCCGGAAGACCTGGGCCTGCACGAGCGCATCATTACCGGCGACCTGCAGGACTGGACTCTGGGGGAAGGCGAGAGCCTGTTGAACGTCCGCGGCCCCACCCACATCGGTACCAACAGCTCGGCGCTGGGCGTGCAGCTTGCCATCGCCGGGCTGGGCATTGCCTGGATGCCCAGCCACCTGGCGCTGTCGCAAACATTGCGGGAACTGGATCTGGAACAGATCCTGCCAGACTGGAAACTGCCCCCGGCAACCATCTACGCGCTCTCCGACAACCGCGTGACGCCGGCACGGGCGAAGGTGTTTCTGGATACGCTGCAACGGCATCTGCGCGCGAACTAGGCGCCTGCATCCCGGGCGCACGCCCTGGGTCACCCCAGCAAGTTCTCCCTGACGTGCACCAGATGCCGGCGCACCGCCGCCATGGCGCGGTCTGCGTCGCGGTCATGTAGCGCCTCGACGATCTCGCGGTGTTCAGCCTGGTAGGCCGCGCGCCGTTCAGGGGTGAGGCTCTTGCGCTTGAGCGCCCCCCAGGTAGCCTGCGAGCGCGCCGCAGTCATCAGCGCGAAGACCTTTTCGATGAAGAGATTGTGCGTGGCCGTGGCCATCAGCTCGTGCAGTTTCGCATCCCACACCTCGAACGCTTCAAAGCTGGCGGCGGCCTCCGCCTCGTCGCACGCATGCTGCATGGCGGTGAAATCGGCCGGCGTGCCGTGCTGCACCACCAACGCCGCAATGGCCGGTTCCAGCACCAGGCGCGCGGCCATCAGTTCGGCCGGGCTGGTGGAGAGCACCTCGCCACGCAAGAACGCCTCGGTCTGCGCCAGCGTCGACGGCGGGTTGGCGTAGGTGCCGCTGCCCACGCGCTGCGAGATCAGTCCGTCGTCCTTCAACTGCGCCAGCGTGCGGCGCACGGTAGACCGGCTGAGGCCGAATTCCTCGCTCAACGCGCGCTCGGTCGGCAGGCGATGGCCGGCGGGCCAGACGCCCGACTGCAGGTTTTCGATGATGACCGCCCGCATGGCGGAGGCTTTGTCCATGAGGACTCCCGGATGAATGCCGCGATGATACCAAATCAGTCCAATAAATTCCTGCTTATCCGGAAATAAACGGATTCGCCTGTGGAGAATTTTGGTTTATCCTGCCGAACAGCACCAATTGGGCCTAAATTATCCAAATTGGTATTTTTTGGTATCTCATCAACGGGCGGCGTAAGCCCCGTAGGAGCAAGCATGAAAATCGCGGTATTTCGAGTCAATGGTGAACGGCGCGTGGGCGTGGTCGCGGACGACGGCAGCACGGTTACCGCGCTGGATTTCGCGCCCGAACTGGCCGCGGCCGGCGCACTGACGGCGGTGCGGTGGCTGGCAGAGGGCCGCGCCCTGCCCGCCCAGACGGGACCGTCCTACCGCTGGGATCAGGTCGAGCACGAAGCGCCCCTGCCGGCGCAGCCGCGCAACCTGTTCTGCGTGGGCCGCAACTATCACGCCCATGCCAAGGAACTGCGCGACTCCGTCTTCAAGGACAACGACGCCAACCCGGAATCCTGGCCCATCGTCTTCACCAAGGTGCCGCAAACCGTGGTGGGCCCCTGGTCCGACGTGACGCTGCCCACGGGCATCTCCGACAAGATCGACTACGAAGCCGAACTGGCGGTGGTGATCGGCAAGGGCGGTCGCAACATCTCCCGCGCCGAAGCCATGAGCCACGTCATCGCCTACACCGTGGTCAATGACGTCACCGCACGCGACGTACAGATGCGCCACCAGCAATGGGACCTGGGCAAATCCTTCGACACCTTCTGCCCGATGGGTCCGTGGCTGGTCACCGCCGACGAGCTGGACGGACGCAACACGCGCGTGCGCTGCTGGGTGAACGGCGAGCTTCGCCAGGACGGCAACACGGAAGACCTGATCTTCGACATTCCCACGCTCATCGAAACCTGCTCGCGCGGCATCACGCTGTACCCCGGCGACGTCATTGCCACCGGCACGCCCGCTGGCGTCGGCCAGGGCCTGAATCCGCCCCAGTTCCTCAAGAGCGGGGACACCGTCCGCATTGAAATCGACGGCATTGGAAGGATCGAGAACCGATTCGTCTGACGCCCGCGCCAATGAGCGCCGGTCAATGAAACCGGCGCCGCGCAGCACGCAAGCCCATAAGGAGTGAGACATGAAACTGCGCTGCAAACAGGTGGCCGCGGCTGCCTTGCTATGCCTGAGTGCGACGGCCACGATGACCGTGCTGGCCGCCGGCTATCCCGAACGCCCCGTCACGCTGGTGGTGCCCTTCCCGCCCGGCGGCGTGGCCGACACCATCGCCCGCCCCATTGCCCAGGCCTTGGGGGACAAGCTGGGCCAACCCATCGTCATCGAAAACAAGGGCGGCGCGGGCGGGGCCATCGGCATCGGCCAGGCGGGCCGCGCCAAGCCCGATGGCTACACGTTGCTGATGAGCCTGTCGTCGATTTCCATCCTGCCCGCAGCCGACCGGCTGCTGGAGCGCAAACCCGCCTATCAGCTGGACCAGTTCGTGCCGATCGCCCGTATCACGGCCGATCCCACCGTGCTGGTGGTGCGCGCGGACGCGCCCTACAAGACGCTGGACGAATTCCTTGAGGCGGCCAGGAAACAGGGCGGCAAGCTGAGCTACGGCAGCTCGGGCATCTACGGCACGATGCACGTGCCGATGGAAATGCTGCAGAGCGCCGCCGGCATCAAGATGATGCACGTGCCCTTCACCGGCGCGGGTCCTGCGGTGCAGGCGCTGGTCGGCGGGCAGGTCGACGCCCTGGCCACCGGCCCGTCCAGCGTCATGCAGCTCATTCAAGCTGGACGTGTCCGCCCACTGGCGCATTGGGGCGATGGCAAGCTGGAGAGCCTGCCGCAGGTGCCATCGCTCAAGTCCAAGGGGTTTGACGCCAGCTTCGTGCAGTGGTCCGGCATCTTCGCGCTGGCCGGCACGCCGCCCGCCGTCATCGCCAAGCTGCGCGATGCCGTCAAGCAGATCGCGGACGATCCCGCGGTGCAGGCGCGCATCGCCGGCACCGGCAGCCCGGTGCAGTACCTGGACGCGCCGGCGTTCGACGACTACTGGAAAAAGGACTCCGCGTCGCTGGAAGTGGCGGTCAAGCGGATCGGCAAGGTCGAATGACGAACTAAACCGTAGCGTCTATCGGGGGCTTCGCGCCCCCTTTTTCATTGCACCGTTTCGCGCCCCGCCGCCTGCCGGGCCAGCGCCTTGCGGTCCACCTTGCCCACCGCGTTCTCCGGCAACCGGTCGATCCAGATCACGTCGCGCGGCACATAGATCCGGCCCAGCCGCGCCAGCACCTCGGCCTGTATCGCGGCCGCGTCGGGCGCGGCGTCGCCATTGCCCTGCACGAAGATCACCGGCGTCTCGCCCAGATCCTCGTCCGGCGCCCCCACCACGCAGCAGGCGGCGACGCCGGGCATGCCCGTCACCACGCCTTCGATGAGCGCGGGCGAAATGTTCTCGCCGCCGCGGATGATGACGTCCTTGATGCGGCCGGTGATCATCAGATAACCCTGTGCGTCGAAGCGGCCCAGGTCGCCCGTGCGCAGCAGCCGCGGCGCGCCCGCGTCCGCACTGTCCACGCCCAGATAGCCCAGCATCAGGCTGTCGCCCGCGATGCAGATCTCGCCTTCGGCGCCTGCCGGCGCCAGGCTGCCGTCGGGCAGACGCAGACTCACGTCCTGCCCTTGAAGCACCGTGCCCACCGATCCCACGCGCCGCGCCGCGGGCGGATTCATGGTGGACGTGCACGTGGCCTCCGACAGGCCATAGGACACGACCAGCGGACACCCGAGGAAGGCTTCGATCCGGCGGTGCAAGGCCTCGGTGATGGGCGCCGAGCCGCAACGGGCAAAGCGCAGGCCGGCCAGGCTGTCCGGATCGAACGTCAATTCCAGCATCCGCGCATACATGGTCGGCACGCCGGTGATGATCGTGGGCCGGAAGGCGGCCAGCAGACCCGGCATGTCCTGCGCGCGGAACCGGCCAGCCAGCGCCACGCTCGCCCCCGCCAGCAGCGGCGTGAAGATCTGATTGTTGAGCGCGTTGGTGTGGTGCAGCGGCATGACGTGCAGCAGGCGATCGCCGGGCGTCAGACCCGTATGCGCCAGAACGCCGCGCGCGTTGTTCACGAGCCCCCGATGGCTGAGCAGCACGCCCTTCGGATTGCCGGTGCTGCCGGACGTAAAAAGCAGCAGCCCCGGGGCCTCTGGCGCGACATCCGCGCCGGACCAGTCCTGCCCGCCCTGCGCGATCTTTGCCGCATCGAGCACGCGCGCCGCCGGCAGGCCGCAGCCGCGCGCGGTGGCGGCGTTGTCGCTATCGGCCAGCATCCACGTCAGCCCCACAGCCGCCACGCGCCGCGCGGTTTCCTCAACCGACAGCCGCGGCTCCAGCGGGCACGGGCAAGCACCCGCCGCCATGACGCCCAGAATGGCCAGCACCTGCGCCAGCGAGCGCTCCATCGCCACGCCAACGTAGTCGCCGGGCGCGACGCCGGCAGCGCGCAGGCCGCCCGCGGCCTGCCCCACCCGGCGGCGCAGGTCCGCGTAGGTGACGCTTTCCTCGGCGGTCACGAGCGCGTGGCGCGCGGCCCATTCCGGCTGGTCCCACAAGCGTGCAAACGCCGCCACGACCGTGGCATCGGCAATCGACATGACTGATTCCCCCTGTACCGGGCTCGATGTGATGGGTGGATGCGCGATCAGCGCAGCGTGACGGCGGCGTCGCGTTCGAATTGCCCGTCCGCGTCCAGTTCGCGCAAGGCAAGGGCTTCGCGCTCGGTCGGCGGTTCGGTCGGGCCCGCGCCGGCGGCGTCGAACTCAAAGCCCGTGCGCTCGCGCACCTCGGACAGGCTGGATTCTGGATGCCACGATTGCAGCGCCAGCCGGCCGTCGCGTTTGATGAACACGGCGATCGGCGTGACCACTCCGTGAAAGCCGCCCCACGACGTCATGAAGTCCAGCTTGGGCACGAACGTGCGGCGCGAATGCTCGGTGCGCCAGGTGCAGGCGCGCCGCGCCGTGGGCAGCATCACCGCGCCGCCGCCGCCGCCGGGCAGGCGGACCTTGGGTTCGTGCCAGTCGCCAATGCACGAGTTGTTGGCGCAGCCCGCGCCGTCGATCTGCGCGGCGCCCAGAAACGTCAGGTCCATGCGGCCGCGCGTGCACAGGTCGTAGAAGTCTTCGTTCGAGAAGATCGACGCCGTGTGCTCGGCCAGCACCGGATCGGAGCTGGACAACGGAATGTGCGAAGGCCGCGGGTTCACGCCGCCGGCCACATTGATATAGACGAAGTCCCAGTCATACGCGCGCTTGGCCAGCAGGCAGGCCAGCATGGGCATCGTGGAATTGACGCCGCTGAACGTAATTTCATCGGGGCGGATGAAGCGCGCCAGGTTGGTGACGATGTACGAAAAGCCCGACCATTGCTCAGCCATGATTTCCCTCCCGCGCTTCGGGCGCCGCAGCCAGGTGCGCGCGCAGATCGCTGTTCTTGTCCATGTAGGTTTCCACCGCCGGATAGTCGATGGCGTAATCGGGCCAGCACGATCCCGGCCACGCGCCCCGCGGCACGACCGCATAGGCCTGCACCATGAAATACGGCACCAGCGTGGATTCGGGCTGCGCCTCGAACACCGCGCTATCCACCTGCTTTTCGGCCACCACCAGCACGCTGCCGGCGGCACGCGACATGATCCGGTCCCAATGCGCGGTGCCATGCACGCGCACATTGCCCTGCGCATCCACCTCCGACGCCTGGATCACTGCGAAGTCCGGCCGGATCGCGGGCACCACCCAGGTCTTCTCGCCGCTGCCGTACGGGTCTTCCAGGCATTTCCAGCCGTTCAGTTCCGGCAGGCCGCTGCCGTGCAGGCCGCCGCAGGGCTGAAACGGCACGCCGAAGGCCGCCGCGCGCAGGCCGGCAGTCAGGCTGGCGCAGGCATGTTCCTCCAGCTCGATCTCGTGGCGTTCCACGGCGCGCCGGTACCAGGGCGCCAGACCAAAGTTGCCCTCCATCGCGACGATGCCCGCGCGCACGCGGCGCAGCACGCCCGCCCGGCACAGGATGTCGACGTCGTAGCCCGGCGACTGCTTGATGAGTTCGAGATCGCGCTTTTCCTGGCGGATCAGTTCACGCACGAACGCGAACGGACCGCGATGCAGGAAGCTGCCGCCCAGCGCGATCGATGCCCCGTTAGGCACCAGCGCCGCCAGTTCCTGCAAGCTGCACTGCTTGTTCTTCTGATTGAATCCTGAAGCCATTGTCTTCCTCCCTGCTTGATGGGGCGCGCCTAGCGCGCCTGCAGATATGCCGCCACGCGGTCCTTCAGCCCCGGCGCCGATGCCGAGCGCACCAGCCGTGCCAGGTCCGTGTCCGGCGTCTCCTGCGACAGCGCGGCGTAAAGCTGCACGCGGCTGTCGTCCGTGAGCGCGCCGGCGGTTTCCAGCGCCTCGTCGCCGATCCGCGTCCAGTCGGCCGGCGCCGCAAGCCGGCTGGCAAAGCCGTCGCGCAAGGCGTCTTCGGCATTGAACGTGGCGGCCTGTTCAAGCACCGTGCGCGCGCGCTCGGCGCCCACCAGCGACGCAAACCGCCGCGTGCCCAGCACCAGTCCAAACTTCAGGCCGGGCATCCGGAACGTGGCGTCCGGCGCGCTGACGCGCCATTTGCAAGCCCCGAACACATCCACGCCCGCGCCGAAATTGCGCCCGTGCGCCAGCGCGACGGTCAGGCACGGCGAGGCCGCCAGCCGCTGCAGCAGGGTTTCGATCCGCACGAAGCGCAGCAGCAGATCGCCTTCGCTCTGCGTCTGCCAATCGCCGAAGTCAAAGCCCGCGCTGAAATTCTTGCCTTCGCCTTGCAGCACGATGACCTTGGCGCCCTGGCCTTCGGCCTCGTCAAGCGCCGCGATCAGCGCCTCGACCAGGTCGGCCGACAGCGCATTCATCTTTTCGGGGCGCGCCAGCGTCAGCACGTGGCGCGGCCCTTGTCTGTCGATACGCAGGACGCTCATGCCGCGCTCCCTTTGCCGCCCGCACGCAGCGGCCCCAGCACTTCGTCGTTGTGTTCGCCCAGCGCCGGGGGCCTGCGCCGCAGCGCCGTCGTCTCGCCGTCGAACCGCACCGGCAGCCCGAACGTGCGCGTCTGCACGCCGTTGGGCAGCTCAAGCGGCTGGACCCAGCCCATGTGCGCGACCTGCGGATCGTCCAGCACCTCGGAATACGTGTTGATGGGCGCGCACGGCACGCCGGCCGCGCGGAAACGCGCCAGCCATTCCTGCGCCTCGTGTTCCGCAAAGATCGCTTCCAGGATGTCGCGCAGCGCGGTCTGGTTGCGCGCGCGTGCGCTGGTGTCGGTAAAGCGCGGATCGGCCAGCAGGTCGTCGCGCCCCACCGTGGCGCACACGGCTTTCCACAGCGCCTGGTTGCCGGCGGCCATGCCGAAATACCCGTTCTTGCAGCGAAATGCCTGATACGGCGCGTTGCGCGGGTGCGCCGACCCCAGCTTGACGGGATCCTTGCCGCTGCCGAAGAACTCGGACGTCTGCAACGCAGCAATGCCCAGCGTCGCGCCCAGCATCGGCACGTCGATGTGCGTGCCCTGCCCGCTTGCCTGCGCCGCGCGCAGCGCAGACGCGATGGCGAACGCGCCATACAGCCCGGCCGAAAAGTCGGCCAGCGGCACGCCGCATTTGACGGGTTCGCCGCCGGCCTCGCCCGTCACGCTCATGATCCCGCTCATGGCCTGGATGGTGAGGTCAAAGCCGCCTTCCTGCGAGCGCGGTCCGGACTGGCCATAGGCGGAGATCGAGCAATAGACCAGGCGCGGATTGGCCTCGCGCAGCTGCATGTATCCCAGGCCCAACCGATCCATCACGCCCGGCCGGTTGTTTTCGATGAGCACGTCGGCGCGCAGCGCCAGCTCGCGCGCCAAGGCCACGTCGCCGGGATCCTTCAGGTTCAGCGTCACCGAGCGCTTGTTGCGGTTGAGCGAAGCGAAGTTCTCGCTGTAGCCATCGGAGATGGGCGGCCAGCTGCGCAGCGTATCGCCGCCTTCGGGGTGCTCCACCTTGATGACGTCCGCGCCCATGTCCGCCAACAACATGCCGCAAAAAGGTCCCGCCGCGACGTTGCAAATCTCCAGCACTGTGATGCCGGTTAGCGCCGAACTGGGTGTCATGTCTGACCTCTCGTTATGAAAATTCAATATTTGGGATAAGAAAAACAGTATAAGACGCGGCTTTCAACGGTGGCATCATCCAGTCCGACAAAGACGGGAAGTCGTTGATTTCCTGGCTAAGCCTAGTGCAATCCCTAGGTGTCGCGGTTAATTGTTGACCAGCATAGCACCGTGTGGAATTCTACGTAAACCATTTATTGGAACGTCGATCCTATATTTTAGGATTTAGTAAAAGAGGACTGCAGCGGTCAAGTCGCCGGCGATACGCACGGCGCCTGTCGCATGCTGGCCCATCCACCGAGGAGACTTGCATGAGACTGTTGTGGCGTATTGCCTTGGCCAGCACGGTGCTGGCGCTGTCGGCCAATCCCGCTTCCGCGGACAACTGGCCAACGAAACCCGTGCGCATGGTGGTGCCGTTTCCGCCGGGTGGTGCAACGGACGCCGCCGCGCGCATCTATGCGCAGCATCTGGGAGACTTTCTCGGCCAGAGCGTGGTCGTGGAAAACAAGGCGGGCGCGGGTGGCGAGATCGGCGCGGAGTTCGTCGCCAAGTCCGCGGGCGACGGCTACACGCTGCTGATGGGCGCCGTGGGCAGCCACGCCATCCACGCGGCCATGCCCGACAAGCCGGGCTACGATTTCGGCACGGCCTTCGTCGGCGTGTCGATGGCCACCAGCATGCCGATGGCGGTGGCGGTCAACAGCAGCAAGATCTCCGCCAAGAACGTGCAGGAACTGATCGCGCTGGCAAAAAGCAAACCCGGCACGATCACGTTCGGATCGGCCGGCCCGGGCACCTCGCAGCACATGGCGGGCGAACTCTTCCAGGCGGTGACCGGCACGCGGCTGATGCACGTGCCTTACCGCGGCAGCGGGCCGGCCATCACGGATCTGTTGGGCGGCCAGATCGACCTGGTCATCGAAACCCTGCCCGCCCTCTTGCCGCAGGTTGCCAGCGGCAAGATCCGCCTTTTGGGCGTCACGACCGCCAAGCGCGCCACGGCCCTGCCCGACCTGCCGACACTGATGGAACAGGGAGTGAAGGACTATTCGGTCGCCACCACGTACGCCCTGCTCGCGCCGGCGGGCACGCCGCCCGCGGTCGTCGAGAAGCTGTCGGACGGGATGCGCCGCGCCGCCGCGATGCCCTCCGTGCAGCAGGCCGCCTTGAAGCTCGGCGCCGACGCCATCGCCACGACCCCGGCCGACACCAGCCGGATGCTCAAGCAGGAAACCTCGCGCTGGGCCGACGTGGTGCGCCTGTCGGTGGCGAAATGACGCACGCCCCCGCATCGGGCCGGCCGGCCGCAATCGACCTGGCCATCGTCGGCGGCGGCTCGGTCGGCGTCAGCTTCCTGTATCAGTTCCTGCTGGCGCTGCAGGCCGCGCCCCCCGTGCGGGAGGCGCGGCCGCCGGTGATCCATCTGTTCGAACCGCAGGCTGTGCCCGGCCCGGGCGGCGCATACCAGGACGACCTGCGCAGCAACCTGCTCAACATCCCCGCCGGCAACATGTCGGCGCGCGCCGACCATCGGCTGGACTTTGTCGACTGGCTGCGCGCTCAGGATGCCGGCTGGCTCGGCGGCTACGGCGTCACCGCGATCGATCCGGCCGACTTTCTGCCGCGTCCGCTCTTCGGCGCCTACATGGGCGCGGTCTACGAACGCTGCCGCCAGCTCGCCCGGTCCCTTGGCGTGACGCTGGAACACGTGCGCAGCCGCGTGCACCGCGTGGCGCCCCAGCCGGACGGCGGCGCGATCATCCAGCTCGCACACGGCCCGCTGCGCCACGCGCGCCACGCCGTGCTGTGCAACGGCAACCTGCCCTCGCAGGCGTTTCCCTCGCTGGTAGGCGTGGCCGGTTACTTCAACAGCCCGTATCCGGTATCGGCGCTGGCGCAGGACATCGCACCCGATGCGTCCGTGTGCATCGTCGGCACCAGCCTGAGCGCGGTGGACGCCGTGGCCGCACTGCAACAGGCCGGACACCAAGGCCCGATCCTGTGCGTGTCGCGCAACGGCCGCTTGCCGTCCGTGCGCAGCCCGCACAACCGTCCCCCGGACACGCTGCAACGCCTGAGCCGAGACGGCGCCCTCGCCCTGGCCGCTCAGCACGGCGGGGCGCTGACGCTGGACATCATCTGGCAAGCCCTGCGCGATGAAGTGCTGGCGTTGCAGGGTTCTCTGGACCCCGACGAGGTGCTGGGCATGGACAGCGACGCGCGATCCGCGCTGGAAGACGAGATCCGCCGGTCGTCCGCCGCCCCACGTCCGTGGCAGGCGGTGGCCGCAGCCACCAACGCGGCGGTGGATCAGATCTGGCACTTGCTGCCCGATACCGAACGGCGCCGCTTCCAGTCGCAATGGCGATCGCTATGGATGGCCCGCCGCGCAACCTTCCCCATGCGCAACGCCTTGAAGCTGCAGGCATTGTTCGGCGCGAATCAGCTCAGCGTTGCGGCGGGCTTTGCCGGCTGCGAACACGATCCGGCCAGGGGCCTGTTCCGCACGCGGCTGCGCACGGCGGACGGCCAGATCGAACACCTGAGCCATCATCTGATCAACGCCACGAGCTTCTCGGTGGACGCAGCGCGCACGGACGATCCGCTGGTGTCTGAACTGCTGCGCGAGGGCCACGCGCAGGCCGATCCGCACGGCGGACTCACGCTGGACTACGACACGGGCTGCCTGATAAATGGCGCCGGCCAGCACGTGGCTGGCGTCTCGGTGCTGGGAAGCCTGGCCGGAGGCACCTACTTCTGGACCACGTCCATGGACGTCAATGCCCGCCTGGCGGGCGATCAGGCCGAGCGGATCGCGGCCACCCTGCGCGCCACGCCCCTCACTGATCCAGAAACCCGCGGCGATAGCCCATTCCCTGAGAGATGGACTGCGCACAGGCCGCCACATCCGGCGCAAGCTGCTTCATCCTAGCGGCGCTCAGGCGATCCAGGGGGCCAGAGATGCCCACCGCGGCCACGGGCTGGTCCAGACTGTTGAACACCGTCACCGCCAGCCCGCCCACCCCTTCGCGCCACTCTCCGCGGTTCACCGCGTAACCGGCGCGCGCGATCTTGCGCAGCTCGTCTTTCAAAAGCGGCATGGACACGATGGTGGACGGGGTGTGCCGCAACATCTGCTCCGCGTAGCGTTCGACGTAACCCTCGGGCTGATACGCAAGCAGCGCCTTGCCGGTCGCCACCGCATAGGCAGGCGCGCGGCCGCCCACCATCGAGTACGCGCGAATGGGTTGCGGGCTGTCGATCTTGTCCACATACACCACGTCAAAGCCATCCAGCACCGACAGGTGCACGGTCTCGCCCGTCTGGTCCGCCAGCGTGCGCATGTGGGGCGCGGCCAGTTTGCGCACGTCCAGTTGCGCCAGTTGCCGCGCCGCCAGTTCGAAAAGGCGCACGGCCCCGCGGTAACCGCCGCCGTCGTCGTCCTTGATCACGTAGCCGGCGTGTATCAGCGTCTGCAAGGTGCGATGCGTATTGCTGCGGGTCAGACCCACGCGGGCCGCCAGCGCGTCGATGGTGCGCGGCGGATTGTCCACATCGGTCACGGCTTCCAACACCATCAGCCCTTTGAGCAGCGTCTTGTCCATTCGTGATTTTTCCTAATATTTAGGACGGGAACATAGCACGGGACGCGGTGCGGGAACAGCAAATTCCGCCCGGTGGATACGCTAGCCCAGCGTGGCGCGCACGGCGGCAGACCGATCCCACAGATTGGGCAGGCTGGGCGACGAATAGCCCGATACGAACGGCTTGGCCTGGCCGGTATCGGGGTCATACACGTGACGCGACACCGCGCCGATATTGCCGCCATACAGGTGCACGCTGATGGACACCCTATCGGGATAGGCATTGGACACGCGATGGATGTCGCCCTCGGCCGGCGACAGGCGCTCGACGTCGCCCGGCCGAAGCGTCGTCGCCTCGCCCGCCAACGCCAACCGGCCGTCCGCATTACGCGTGAACCGCTGATTGATCTCCGCGCCGCGCAGCATGCCCACATAGCCCCAGACCTCGTGATCGTGCACGGGCGTGGACTGGCCCGGCCCCCAGACGAAGCTCACCAGCGAGAAACGCTCCAGCGGATCGCAATGCAGCAGGTATTGCTGGTAGAACTGCGGATGCGGGGCGGTACAGGCGTCGGGCAGCCAATCGTCGTGGCCCACCAGGTCCGCGAACGCCGCCGCCAGCTCGGGGCTCTGGTCCAGCGCCTGCGGCGAAGCTAGCCGCGTCGCAGTGGCAATAAAGCGGCGCAGCCGTTCCAGGCCGGTGTTCGATTCAGGCATTCTCAGCTCTCCAAGGCGGGATGAAATCCCAGATTGAAAAAACAGTATCCACGATTCGGGACGCGGACGCACGCGCGTCCCGCTTGCTGGCCCGCGCAGCGCCGTGTGCCCGCCCTTGACAGCGCCTTGCCGGCGCGTGCAGCGTATCGAACTGTCTGCAAGGTTGGAAATGAAAAACACGCATCACGATATTCCGCCCGCGCTGGCGCAGGCCCTGCGCAGCGCGCGCCGCGTCGTCGTATTCACGGGCGCCGGGGTGTCCGCCGAAAGCGGCATCGCCACGTTCCGCGATGCCCTGACCGGGCTCTGGTCGCGCTTTGACGCCCAGGCGCTGGCCACGCCCGAAGCATTCCGCGAACATCCCCACCTGGTATGGGGCTGGTACGAATGGCGGCGCGCGCAGGTCCTGCGCGCCGCGCCCAACGCCGCACACCACGCCATTGCGGCGCTGGCGCGCCATGTCCCGGCGTTGGCCGTCATCACGCAGAACGTGGACGATCTGCACGAGCGTGCTGGCAGCCGCGCGGTCACGCATCTGCACGGCAGCCTGCATGCGCCGCGTTGTTCGCGCTGCGGCGCTCCGCAAGCGTTTGCCACCGGCCTGCCGCAAGAGCCCGACGCCGGCCGGCGCCTGGCGCCGCCCGCGTGCACGGAATGCGGCGCGCCGGTGCGCCCCGGCGTCGTCTGGTTCGGCGAAAGCCTGCCCGCGCAGGCCTGGCGTGACGCCACCCTCGCCGTGCAGCAGTGCGACCTGCTTTTCAGCATCGGCACCTCATCCCTCGTGTATCCCGCAGCCGAACTGCCGCGGCTGGCCGTCGCGGCCGGCGCGACGGTCGTGCAGGTCAACCCGGCCGCAACGCCGCTGGACGCGATCGCCCATCACAACCTGCGCGGCGCCGCGGCCCAGATCATGCCCGCCGTGCTGGCGGCGGCGCAATTTGCCCCAGGCCTGCCGGCCACGCCGGCAACACCGGGCGGCCGCGAGGTTTTGTGAGCATCCGTGGCGTCCAACCACACGCCTATGACACTTGCGCGACACTTCCAGGAAAACCCTCAAATTCACCATTACATCCGCGCTATACAGTGGTGTAATGGACTTCGTTTGTGGAGGTGATCATTCCGTTTTCCTGGAGACTTCCTGACGTCTTCGTACGTTCGCCGGACGGTGTGCTGCACCGTGTGGTGCGCCACGCCACGACCACGGAAACCATCGCCAAGCTCGAAGGCATGCCCAGCAATACCCACCTGGATTGCGAATGCAAGCTCGACAACGGCGAAACGCTGTGCTGGATGGGCAACGACAAGTATCGCCAACTGAACGGCGGCGCCATCTTTCTTGCCGTCACGGCACACACCACACCCCGGGGCGAGTCGCGGCACAGCGGCGCGGTCCCGGGCGATGAAAAGGCGGCATCCGCGCCGCGCGCCTCTCGCAAGAAAGTTGCAGGGGCCAAGGCGCGCCTTCCGCCAGCTGTAGTCAATCTAAAAACCGGCAACGATTGGAGCTTGATACGCGCCTGGCGCGAGCATCTGAACATCAGTACTGCTGAGATGGCTGCCCGGCTTGGCGTCGATCACTCCATCTATATCGAGTTGGAACGGCCGCGCCCGCGGCCCCGGCAGGTCATTCTTGACCGCGTATCGGAGGCCCTGGGCGTATCGCCAGACCAACTCGATGATTCATTGTTAGGAGGACAGTTTCATTAGCGTCGCGCGCAAGGCATTGCCTCGCGCTCCCGCCGTGAATTGTTCAGACGACTTTGGCGCCGACACCTGACGGCCCGCGCATGGAGGTATTGAATATGCTCGGCACCGCAAGACGATTGACCGATGTGCTCGCCACATCGCCGGATGGCACGTTGTATCGCATCGAACGTTTCGTTTCCGATCCCGATGCGTATTCCGCGCTGGGCACGCCACGCTTTGACCCAAAGACGCATTGCGTCTGCCGCACCAGCTCCGGTGAAAAGGTCGCGTGGCTGGGCGGCCAGACCTATCAGCTTCTCAAAAGCGGCACATCCCTGACGGCGGTGGACCGACGACGCGCCTGATGCCCTGCCGCTACCGCGCAAACCGCGTCACCACAAAATCCACGAAGGTCGTGAGTTTGGGCGGCGCCTGGCGATCCTTCGCATACAGCAGCGTGATGGGCCGGGCGACCGGCCAATAAGGCTGCAGAATCGGCACCAGGCGGCCGGCGCGCACGTCGTCAGTCAGCAGCAGTTCGGGCTGCAACACGATGCCAAAGCCGGCCAGCGCCGCCTGCCGCAGCGCCTGCCCATTGTTCGACACGAACCGCCCCGTGGGATACCCCATTTCCCCGCCCTCATCCGTGCCCAGCCGCCAGCCCGTGCGCCGGCTCCAATGCGAAAAATCCAGGCACTGATGCCGGGCCAGATCGCCAGGCGTGGCGGGCGTGCCGTAGCGGGCCAGATACGCCGGCGCGGCGCAGACGATCATCTGATAAAGCCCTATGCGCCGCGCCACCAGACCCGAATCCGCGGGCTCGCCAATGCGCAGCGCCACGTCAAAGCGCGACGCCACCACGTCTTCCACGCTATCGCTCAATGACAGTTCCACGCTCACGTCCGGATAGATCGACAGGTAATCGGCGATCACCGGCGCCAGCGCGAATGACCCGAACGACACCGACGATGTGATGCGCAGATGGCCGCGCGGGGCCGATCGCAGCGCCTCGGCGCCCTGCTCCGCATCGCGAATGTCCGCCAGGATGGCCTTGCAGCGCGCAAAGTAGGCCTGGCCTGCCTCGGTCAGGCTCTGGCGGCGCGTCGTGCGGTTCATCAGCCGCAGTCCCAGCCGGTCTTCCAGCCCCTTGACGTGCTTGGCGGCCATCGCGGGCGACATGTCCAGCTGCGCCGCGGCGGCCGTCAGGCTGCCCAGCTCGACCACCGCCACGAAGACTTCCATGCTAAGCAGGCGATCCATGGATTCCGTACCCTGAGTGTTGACTGATCCGACAATTCTAGGATTTTTCTTGCGGAATGCGACGCGCAGAATGCATTCATGCGCTGGCGGACCCGCCGGCGCCACCCCAACGGCATTCCACGGAGAACTCCATGAAGATCATCCTCATTGGCGCAAATGGCACGCTCGGCAGCGCGGTCGCCCGCGAACTCGGCCAACGTCACGACATCATCGCGGTGGGCAAGCGCCGCGGCCAATATCAGGTCGACATGACCCGCAGCGACAGCATTCGCGACCTCTTCGAACGGGTTGGCAAGGTCGACGCCATCGTGTCCGCCGCTGGCAGCCTGCACTTCGGCCCGTTGGCCGACATGACGGCGGAACAGTTCAAGATTGGCCTGCATGACAAATTGCTGGGACAGGTCGACTTGGCCCTCATCGGCCAGCACTACGTCAACGCGGGCGGCTCGATCACCCTGACCAGCGGCATCCTGAGCGACGAGCCCATCCGCTATGGCGCCAACGCCGCCGCCGTGAACAGCGCCATCGATGGCTTCGTGCGCGGCGCGGCAGTCGAAATGCAAGGGATCCGCATCAACGCCGTCAGCCCTACCGTGCTGCAGGAGTCGCTGGACAGCTACGGCCCCTACTTCCAGGGCTTCGAGGCGGCCCCGGCCAGCCGCGTGGCGCTGGCCTTCAGCCGCAGCGTCGAAGGCGCGCAGACGGGGCGCGTGTACCGCGTGTGGTGAGCCGCGCCAGTGATCCGCGCCACGAAAAAAAAGCGGCTTGATGAATTCATCAAGCCGCTTTTCGCGTCCGCATTGCTGCGGTTTTCCTGCGGAAACCACGCTGTGCAGCATGATCTCGAATAAGTTGGCGCGCCCGGCAGGATTCGAACCTACGACCCCCTGGTTCGTAGCCAGGTACTCTATCCAGCTGAGCTACGGGCGCCCCGAAAGAGGCGTGTTTATAACACGAAAGAATCACACCATGCAAATCGACCCCGTTTAAACCGGGACTCGGCACACGTGGCGACCCCGCATTTGCGCGATGTCAATGAATCGCAGGCCCCGGCAGCAGTACGCTGAGTTCAACAAGAACATCAGGCAGACAGCATGGCCAAGAAGTTTCCCCTCCACCCCAAGCACCCCGAACGCATCTGCTGGGGCTGCGACCGCTACTGTTCCACCGACTCCATGGCCTGCGGCAACGGCTCTGGCCGCACCATGCACCCGGCGGAATCGCTGGGCGAAGATTGGTATCTGTTCGGAGATTGGGGCTTCGACGACGCGGACGAAAAATCGAAGGATGCAGAGAAAGAAAACGCGGAAGAAAGCGCCGCGCATTGATCGGCATTGATCGGGCAGGAAGCCCGGCACTGCCGCCCTGCACGTTTGCGATGTTGCCGTGCGGGGCAAGTAGCAAGCACAAGCATTATCGGCAACCGGCACTACCGACCCACGCATAAAAAACCGCGCACCAAAACAAAAAGGCCTTCGATGCAAGATCAAAGGCCTTTCCATTTTGTTTACTGCACTTTCTTTACTGCTATTTTCTTTGCCGCATTCACATCGCGATGTTTAAACCGTGATGGTTTGGCGCGCCCGGCAGGATTCGAACCTACGACCCCCTGGTTCGTAGCCAGGTACTCTATCCAGCTGAGCTACGGGCGCTCCGGCAAAGAGGCAAAATTATATCAGAATAATCGTGCCATGTTTGTAGTGACGCATAACTTCTCTTCACTACAGACCCTGCTTTTTCATCGGTCTCGCAGACATTGCGCATAGCGCAAACAATCGCGAAATAACTTGGCGCGCCCGGCAGGATTCGAACCTACGACCCCCTGGTTCGTAGCCAGGTACTCTATCCAGCTGAGCTACGGGCGCTTGAAAAAGCAAGCCTTGAATAATAGCGTTGTTTCGAAGGTTGCGCAAGTCGGATGGCACGCTGGCCTGTCTATCCCGAGTCCGCTTGTCTGTGCACCTTCAGTTGCCCTCCAACCCATCGCCCACGCACCGCGTGCGAAAATCTTCCGATTCTTCCACCGAGGCGGTCTTCGTGAAACACCTGCTTGTCAGCCTGGAAAGGCTGCATGATTTCGACGAAATCATCGATGTGCGCACGCCGCTTGAATACGCCGACGACCACATTCCTGGCGCCTGCAACGCACCGGTGCTGAACAACGAAGAACGCGCGCTGATCGGCACGATGTACAAGCAGGTTTCGCCGTTCGAAGCCTCCCGCGCAGGCGCGGCCCTCGTCGCGCGCAACATCGCCCGCCATCTGGAGACCACCTTCGCGGACCGCCCGCAAGGATGGCGTCCGCTCGTGTATTGCTGGCGCGGCGGCAAGCGTTCGGGATCGATGACGCTGATGTTCAATATGATCGGCTGGCGCGCCCGGCAACTGGACGGCGGCTACAAGACCTACCGCCGCGCCACGCTGGACGACCTGCAAACGCTGCCGCAACCACTGCGCCTTGTCGTGCTGACCGGCCCCACCGGCAGCGGCAAGACGCGGCTATTGCACGCCTTGCGCGAAGCAGGCGCGCAGACCTTGGATCTGGAAGCGCTTGCCTCGCACCGCGGCTCGCTGCTGGGCGCATGGCCGCACGCTGAGCAGCCCACGCAAAAGCGCTTCGACACGCTGCTTGCGGTGCGACTGCGCGAACTCGATGCCAGCCAGCCGGTGTTCATCGAAGCCGAAAGCCGCAAGATCGGCGCGGTGGAAATTCCCGCATCGCTGCTGCGTGCCATGCATCACGGCCAATGCATTGACGTACGCGCCAGCCGCGAAGACCGCGCGCGCTTCCTGCAACAGGATTATGCGCAGCTCTTTGACACGCCGGATTGGCTCAAGGCGCAATTGCAGCGCATGGTCGGACTGCACAGCCGCGACACCATCAAGGGCTGGATGACATTGGTGGACGAAGGCCGCCGCGAAGACCTCGCGCGCGAACTCATCGACCGCCACTACGACCCGGCATACGCGCGCAGCTCGCAGTCGCACTTCGTGAATCTGCCACGGGCCCAGCGGCTGGATTTCCGGCCAAATGACGCCGATGTGATCGAGCAGGCACAAACGCTGATCGACCGGCTGGGGTGAATCGCAGCGCGCCTTGCTTCAAGTCGGCACAACTGCGGCCCGCAGTGGACCGCAGTGGACCGCACAAAACAAAAAACCCGCAGAGCAATAAGCTATGCGGGTCTTGAGGCAACCTTGTGTCACTGGTGCAAGTGTCTTTGGCGGAGACGGTGGGATTCGAACCCACGATGCAGTTTTTAGCCACATACTCCCTTAGCAGGGGAGCCCCTTCAGCCTCTCGGGCACGTCTCCGAAAAGAGAACGAGATTCTAGCACGATTTTTTTGGCTCTCGCCCGCGTTTCAGGCATTCACGCAAAAAAATCGTGCCGGACCTGATTCGTCAGACCTTGGTGGCGGGCGCCTGGTCCAGACCGAAGGCCTTGTGCAGCGCGCGCACGCCCAGTTCCATGTACTTGTCGTCGATGATGACCGAGGTCTTGATTTCGCTCGTGCTGATCATCTGGATGTTGATGCCCTCTTGCGAGAGCGTCTGGAACATCAGGCTGGCAACGCCGACGTGCGAGCGCATGCCGATGCCGACGATGGAGACCTTGGCGACCTTTTCGTCGGTGGACAGTTCACGCGCGCCCACGGCGGGGATGACTTCGCGCTTGAGCAGGTCCACGGCGCGCGCAAACTCGTTGCGGTTCACGGTGAACGAGAAGTCGGTCGTGCCGGCCACGGACTGGTTCTGCACGATCATGTCGACGTCGATGTTGGCGGCGGCGACGGGGCCCAGGATGGAGAATGCGATGCCGGGTTTGTCGGGAACGCCCAGCAGGGTGATTTTGGCTTCGTCGCGGCTGAAGGCGATGCCGGAGACAACGGCGGCTTCCATTTTTTCGTCTTCCTCAAAAGTAATCAGCGTGCCCGAGACCATTTCTTCCTCGAGCGGGATAAGGGGGTCGGTCAGCGAGGACAGGACCCGGACCGGAACACGATACTTGCCGGCGAATTCGACCGAGCGGATCTGCAGGACCTTGGAGCCCAGCGAAGCCATTTCCAGCATTTCCTCGAAGGAAACGACGGCCATGCGGCGCGCTTCGGGCACCACGCGCGGATCGGTCGTGTAGACGCCGTCCACGTCGGTGTAGATCAGGCATTCGTCGGCCTTGATGGCAGCCGCCACGGCCACGGCCGAGGTGTCGGAGCCGCCGCGGCCCAGCGTGGTGATGTGGCCGTCGGGGTCGATGCCCTGAAAGCCCGTCACGATGACCACGCGGCCGGCGTCCAGGTCGGCGCGCACGCGGGCGTCGTCGATGGACGTGATGCGGGCTTTCGTGAACGACGAATCGGTGCGCACGGGCACTTGCCAACCGGCATAGCTGCGCGCGGGCACGCCTTCGGCCTGCAACGCAATGGCCAGAAGGCCGCTGCTGGCTTGCTCGCCGGTGGCGGCAATCATGTCGAGCTCGCGGCCGTCGGGCTGGGGCGAAATCTCGCGCGCCAGACCCAGCAGACGATTGGTCTCGCCCGCCATGGCGGACGGGACAACAACAACTTGGTGGCCGGCGGCGTGCCACTTTGCGACGCGACGCGCCACGTTTCTGATGCGCTCGACCGAGCCCATCGAAGTACCGCCATATTTGTGAACGATCAGGGACATCTCGTACTCTGGCTGGACACCCGCCGCAAGTGTTGACGGGCAAAACCATATATTCTAGCGCGACGGTAAAAATTTGCGCAGATTGCGCAAATTTATGTCCATTCCGCGCGCAAAATCGCTGGCAGGCACGTTAAAACCGGCGATACCGCATCGCCGCGCCCCGATTACGAATCCGAACCGTCCCGGGGCTCGACCCACACGCGGCCGCGATGGCACCGGACCACATGGCCGGCCTGCTCCACCCGCAACTGGCGGTCGTGGCCCAGGCTGTGCAGCCCCCGCAACTGCCGCAACAGATCGGCCATGCGCGCATCGGTCGGCATGCGGGCGCCGTTGCGCGCCAGCCAATGGCGCAGCACGTGCGCCTGCCGGGCGGGCGACAGACCGCGCCATGCCTGTAGCGAAAAGCTCACGCCATCAGGGCTGGGGTCCAGCCGCGCAAAATCCTCGGCCGCGACTTCGTCCAGGATCTCGGCCGCCTCGGCCATGTGCCGCGCATGGCGCGCGACGATGGCGCGCCAGCCGGGCCAGCGCGCATCCAGCACGGGCGCCAGCAATTCGCGCAGCGCGGCGCGGGTGTAGCGCGGATCGGCGTTGGTGGGGTCCTGCACGGCGCGCCAGCCGATGGCGGCTTCGAGGTCGTTCGCCGCGCCCAGGATCTCGCTGCGATCCCGCTCCAGCCACGGCCGTAAATAAGTCACGCCATCGCGCTGCGCTACCGGCGCCATGGCGGCCATGCCGGCCAGTCCGGTGCCGCGCAGCAGGCGAAGCAGCACGGTTTCAGCCTGGTCGTTGCGGTGGTGGGCAAGGAGGATGTGATGGACTTCGTGCTGACGCGCCAACCCGGCCAGTGCGGCATAGCGCGCGTCGCGTGCGGCGGCTTCGATGCCCTTGCCGGCGGCCGGCTCCACCTGGACGCGCGCTTCATGCAGCGGCAGCGCAAGCCGTGCGGCCAGGTCCTGGCCATGCCGCGCCCATGCGTCCGCCTGCGCCTGCAGGCCGTGATGCACATGGAATAGCAGCACCTCGATGCCAAGCGCCGGCGCAACCGCGGCTGCATGCACGGCAAGCATGGCCGAGTCCGCCCCGCCGCTGAAGGCGACGGCGATGCGGCGCGGACGCTCGGGCAATGCCGTGAGCGCCTGACGCAACGCCGCGGCAAGCGCGGCGCAAAGAGGCAAGGAGAAGCTGCCGCCCGCGTCGGCCCGAGGGGAGATGCCGGGCGGCGGGACGTCGGTCATGGCAGAGGGCGCGGGGGCCGCGGCGCCGGCACTGGGGGGCCGGCGCCCTGCCCGCTTTACGCGCGCACTTCCTGGAAGGCGCCGTACGAGAGCACGCGCTGCACGCGCTGCTCGACGAGCTGTTCGGGCGTCAGGCCCTGAAGCTGGCGCAGGGCGTCGCCGAGCGCGCGGCGCAAGAGGCGCGCCATGACGCGGGGGTCGCGGTGGGCGCCGCCCACGGGTTCGTTGACGACGCGATCCACCAGGCCCAGGTCCTTGAGGCGCGGTGCGATGATGGCCAGCGCATCGGCGGCCTCGGGGGCCTTGTCGGCGCTACGCCAGAGGATCGAGGCGCAGCCTTCGGGCGAAATCACGGCATAGGTGGCGTATTGCAGCATCAGCACGGCATTGCCCACGGCAATGGCCAGCGCGCCGCCCGAACCGCCTTCGCCGATGATCGTGCAGATCACCGGCACCTTGAGTTCAGCCATGGCGTACAGGTTGTGGCCGATGGCTTCGGACTGGCCGCGCTCTTCGGCGCCGATGCCGGGGTAGGCGCCGGGGGTGTCCACGAACGTGAAGACGGGAATGCCGAATTTTTCGGCCAGGCGCATCAGGCGCAGGGCTTTGCGATAGCCCTCGGGACGCGGCATGCCGAAGTTGCGCGCGGCGCGCTCTTTGGTGTCGCGGCCCTTCTGGTGGCCGATGACCATGCAAGGCGTGCCGTTAAAGCGCGCCAGGCCGCCCACGATGGACTGGTCGTCGGCATACATGCGATCGCCATGCAGTTCATGGAAGTCGGTGAACATTTCGCGCACGTAGTCCAGCGTGTAGGGACGCTGGGGGTGGCGCGCGACCAGCGCCGTCTGCCAGGGCGTGAGCTTGGCGTAGATCTCCTTGGCGAGCGTCTGGCTCTTCTGCTGCAGACGTCCGATTTCATCGGAGATGTCTACCGCCGAATCGGCCTGCACATAGCGCAGCTGCTCGATCTTGTTCTCAAGCTCGGCGAGCGGCTGTTCAAATTCCAGAAATGTATTGCGCATGTAGTGTGGTTCCGTAGATGGGCTGCCTGGTTTGCGTCAGTATTGGACCGGCGTCGGTTCCAGACTGCGCCACAGATACCAGGTTGCCACGGTACGCCAGGGTTGCCACGCCAACGAGACTTCGCGAGCCTCGAAGCGAGAGACAGGCTCGCCGCTGAAATAGTGTAGCGAGATTGCCTTGAGCAACCCAGGATCATCCAGCGGCAGGACATCAGGCCGCTGTAGATTGAAAATCAAAAACATCTCCGCCGTCCAGCGTCCAATGCCGCGGATGGCGACCAGTTCAGAAATGACGGCCTCGTCGTCCATGGCCGCCCATTTCTCGGGATGGACCCGGCGTTCGCCGAAATGCACGGCCAGGTCGAGCACGTATTCGGCCTTGCGTTGGGACAGTCCGGCCTTGCGCAGGCCGTCCACGCCCACGCGCAGCACGGCGACGGGCGTGGGGCGCTTGCCCACGGCGTCGATGAACTTGGTCCAGACGGCATCGGCCGCCTTGGGGGAAATCTGCTGCCCGATGATCGCCCGCGCCAGCGTGATGAACGGCGTGCCCCGCGAGGTCAGCCAGACCTCGGGGTGCTGAGGGATGATCTTTTTCAGGATGCGGTCGCGGCGCATCAAGTGCGCGACGGCGGCTTCCCAATATTCAGGCTTGGGAATGTCGAGATCTGCGGTGGACATGGCCGGCGTATCCTGCTTGGTCACGCGCGGCGCCATTGCGTGAGGCCACCCGGTTTGTCGTCCAGCTCGATGCCGGCATCGCGCAGTTCAGCGCGGATGCGGTCGGCCTCGGCAAAGTTGCGGGCGGCCTTGGCGGCCGCGCGCGCGTCGATCAGGGCCTGGATGGCGTCGGCGTCGAGCGTGCTGCGCGCGCCCTGCTCCATGGCGGCCGCCGAGTAGCGGGTGGCGGACTGGAAGTAGGCGGCCGGGGCTTGCTGCAGCAGCCCCAGCAGCGAGGCAAGCGCCTTCATCTGCCCGGCGCTGCGCGCGCTCTTGGTACGGTTGGCCTCGGAGGCCAGTTCGAATAGCGCAGCCACGGCGCCCGAGCTGTTGAAGTCGTCGTCCATGGCCGCCTTGAAGGCTTGCGCCTGCGGCTCGTTCCAGTCGATGCCCTGGTCGTCGGCCGGCACGTTCTGCAAGGCCTGGTACAGGCGATCCAGCGCGTTCTGCGCGTCGACGAGGTTATCCGGCGTGTAGTTCTGCGGGCTGCGGTAGTGGTTGCGCACGATGAAAAAGCGCACCATTTCGGCTTCGCGCGGGTTCACCGCGTAATCGGACTGGTCGGCTGCCGGATCGCTTTGGGCAATGGTCTGGCGGATGGTCCGGAAGTTGCCGAGCGACTTGGACATCTTGTCCGAATCGACCATGAGCGGGCCGCAGTGCATCCAGATGTTGGCCAGCGTGCCGCCGAACGCGCCTTCGGTCTGCGCGATCTCGTTTTCATGGTGCGGGAATTTCAGGTCCGGACCGCCGCCGTGGATATCCAGGGGCAGGCCCAGCAGCGACTTGCTCATGGCCGAGCACTCGATGTGCCAGCCCGGCCGGCCCAGGCCGTAGGGCGATTCCCATTTGGTGTCGGCCGGTTCCTCGGCCTTGGCGGACTTCCAGAGGACGAAATCCAACGGGTCGCGCTTACCGGAGCCGACGGCCACGCGCTCGCCGGCGCGCAGGTCATCCAGCGTCTTGCCGGACAGCTTGCCGTAGCCGGCAAACCCGCGCACGGCGTAGTTCACATCGCCGTCTTCGGCTTGATAGGCCAGGCCGTTTTGTTCGAGCTTGCCGATGATGTCGAGCATCTCGCCCACGTATTGCGTGGCGCGCGGCTCGCGGTCGGGGGATTCGACGCCCAGCGCGCGCTCGTCGGCGTGCATCGCGTCGATATAGAACTCGGTGACTTCGCCAATGCGGCGGCCGGTCTCGACCGCGCGGCGGATGATCTTGTCGTCGATGTCCGTGATGTTGCGCACGTAGTCGACAGCCAGGCCGCTGGCGCGCAGCCAGCGCTGCACGACGTCGAACGACACCAGCATGCGAGCGTGGCCCAGATGGCAGAAGTCGTAGACGGTCATGCCACACACGTACATGCGCACCTGGCCGGCCTGGGCCGGTTTGAACGGTTCTTTGGTACGCGATAACGTGTTGTAGATTTGCAGCATGGCGCGATAGGCTTCGATTAGTGTTCCGTGGCGGTTCGGAAAATTGCAATCGGCGGAAGATCCGCCGACGCGTGCCGCCCCATTTACAGTGCCGACCCGTTTGCAGGGGGCTTCCCTTGTTCAGGGTCGTCCCATTGCACTTTGTTCAGGGTCGTCCCATTGCACTTCGGCAGGCGGGTTCGCGTAAAAAGAATGACTTCGCGACCTGCTTTCCCTTCCTGCCCTGAACGCGATGGTCGAGCCAAAACCCAACCGGGGCTAAAATGGTGGTCGTCAAGTATAGCAAGCGGCCCGGTCGAGCGCGTAAGCGCCGGCCGGCCAAGACTTTTAACGGAACCCACACGTGACTATCAAGCCGCGTTTTTGCGTTGCCCTGCTCGCCCTGGCCCTGGCCAGCTCGCCCGCGGGCGTCGCCATCGCCCAGTCGATGAGCGGTGGCGCGGGCGAAAACCCCAACGCCACTCGCACCACCCTGGACCCCATCCCGCCCGAAGGCGGCTGGGACGCCCTGGCCAAGCTGCTGGAGGCCGCCAAGCCCAGCGTGGATACGCGCCTGACCCCGTCCGCCTCCCAGATCACGACGCACATCGAGCTTCTCTTGAACCGCGGCGATAACGAGAAGGCGCTGGCGATGATCGAAAAGCGCGAGGCCGAGATCAAGGACCAGCGCGGCACCGATGTCCAGCTCATGTTCCAGCATGCGCGCGCCCTGGCGGCGCTCAAGCGCACGAACGAAGCCATCGACATCTACAACGACATGACGACGCGGTTCCCCGAATTGCCGGAACCCTGGAACAACCTGGCGGCTCTATATGCAAGCCGCGGTGAACTCGACCGGGCGCAGGATGCCTTGCAGATGGCCCTGCGCGCCGACCCGAACTACGCGGCAGCCCGCGCCAACCTGGGCGACCTGCAGTTGCTGCAGGCCCTGCGCACCTACAAGGAAGCCGCCGGCGACGGCGTGCCCGGCATGCGCGAAAAGGTCCGCGAAGTTGAAACAATGTTGAAGGATAAACAAGGCAAATGATGTCCCGTTACTCCCCTCTACACCTGCTGCGCCTGACGGCGTGCTCGTTCGCGCTGGCTGCATTCGCACCGGCGCTGGTCAGCGCCGCCCCGGCAGCCTCTTCTTCCCCCTCCACCTCCGAAGGCACCAAAACCATGAGCACCAATCCCCGCGTCAAGCTTCAAACGAACCAAGGCGACATGGTCATCACCCTGGACGCCGCCAAGGCGCCCAAGTCCGTCGAAAACTTCCTGACCTACGTCAAGGAAGGCTTCTACAACGGCACGGTGTTCCATCGCGTGATCGACGGCTTCATGATCCAGGGCGGCGGCTTCGAGCCCGGCATGAAGCAAAAGCAAACCCACGCCCCGATCGAAAACGAGGCCAACAACGGCCTGAAGAACGACAAGTACACCCTGGCCATGGCCCGCACCAGCGACCCGCACTCGGCCACCGCCCAGTTCTTCATCAACGTGTCCAACAACGACTTCCTGAACTTCACGTCGCCCACGCCGAACGGCTGGGGCTATGCCGTGTTCGGCGCCGTCACCGAAGGCCAGGACGTGGTCGACAAGATCAAGGGCGTGAAGACCGGCAACAAGGGCTTCCACCAGAACGTGCCGAACGAAGACGTCATCATCGAGAAGGCCGAAGTTCTTGAATAAGATCACGCTGCCCGGCCCGGTCTGGCTGGCATCGGACCTGCACCTGGGGCCGGCCACGCCGGCCACCTCGGAGGCCTTCCTGGCCTTTCTGCAGGTTGCGCAAGAAGAGGCGGCAGCCCTGCTGCTGCCCGGCGACATCTTCGACGCCTGGATCGGCGACGACGTGATCCGCGCCGCCCCGCCGTGGCTTGCCACGGTGCTGGCGGCGTTGAAGACCACGGCAGCCCGCATCCCGGTCTGGCTGGGACGCGGCAACCGCGATTTCCTCATCGGCGAGGAACTGGCAAAGGCCGTAGGCGCGCAACTGCTGCCCGAGCCGGCGCTGCTGGAAACCGATTTCGGCTCGATCCTGCTGACGCACGGCGACGAATTCTGTACGGACGACGCCGCCTATCAGCAATTCCGCCAGATGGTCCGCAATCCGCAATGGCAGGCCGAATTTTTGGCCAAGACCATCCCCGAGCGGCTGGCCATGGCGCAGCAGGCGCGCGGCGAAAGCCAGGCGGCCAACCAGACGAAGTCCATGGAGATCATGGACGTCAACGCGGGCGCCATCGAATCGATCTTCCGCGAATCGGGCGTGCGCGTGCTGGTGCATGGCCACACGCATCGCCCCGCGCGCCACGTGCTGGAGGTCGACGGCGAAAAACGCGAACGCTGGGTGCTGCCCGACTGGGACTGCGACCACGTGTCGCCCCCGCGCGGCGGCTGGCTGGTCATCGACCGAGACGGATTGCAGTTCTATGATCTGGAAACAGAAGCGTAGCCGCTGCCGTACCGCGCAAGTCAAACACAAGGGCCGCTTGAAAAAGCGGCCCTTGTGTATTCTGCGCCCCGCCGTGGCGGGGAAGGCATCAACGTGTGAAGATCCAGGCGGCCACGACGCCGCCGAAGATGATCCGGTACCAGGCGAAGACGCGGTACGTGTGGTTGGCCACGAACCGCAACACGGCGCGCACCACCACCATCGCGCTCAGGAATGCGGCGACGAAGCCCACGGCGATGCCGGACAGGTCGTGCTGGGTCAGCAGGCCGAAGTTCTTGTACATGTCGTAGGCCGCCGCGCCCAGCATGGTCGGCATGGCCAGGAAGAACGAGAACTCGGTGGCCGTCTTGCGCTGGATGCCCGCGATCATGCCGCCGATGATGGTGGCGCCCGAGCGCGAGGTGCCGGGAATCATGGCGAAGCACTGGGCCACGCCCACGCCCAGCGCCTGCTTCCAGGTGATCTGCTCCAGCGTGTGGGCCGATGCGCGTTCGTCGGACGCGGTGTCGTCCGCCGCGCCCGGCGCGTCGCCCGGCGTATGGCGCGTGCGGCGTTCGACGTACAGCATGATCAGCCCGCCCAGCACGAGCGTCACCACCACCACTGCCGGGTGGTAGAACACCGATTTGATGGTCTTGATGAAGATCGCGCCGATCACCGCAGCGGGCAGGAAGGCCAGGATCAGGTTGCGGGTGAAGGCCACCTCGCTGGGCACGCCGGTCAGCGTGCCGCGAATGAGCTGGAGCAGTCGGGCCCGGAAGACCCACATCACGGCAAGGATGGATCCCAGCTGGATGACCACCTCGAACACCTTGCCGTCGCCCGAATCGAAATTCAGCCAGTCGCCGACCAGGATGAGGTGGCCCGTGCTGGACACGGGAATGAATTCCGTCAGGCCTTCCAGGATGCCCAGGATGAATGCTTTGATCAGATAGAGCGTGTTCTCGGTCACGGGCTGGGGTCTCTTTCTGTTAGTCGTTGGCTAGGGAGGATTCGTCAGGGAAATGCTCTTGCGGGCGCTTTTCGACGCGCACGAGCGCGATGCGGCGGCCGTCCATTTCCAGGACTTCGAAACGGAAATGCTGGTGGTGGATCTGGTATTCGCAGACGTCGCCCGGCTTGGGCAGATGTCCGAAGCGCGAGAGCAGGTAGCCCGCAAGCGTGGAGAAGTCCTGGGCGTCGTCGACCAGGCCTTCGGTTTCCAGCACCTGTTCGACGTGGTGCAGGTCGGCCGCCCCATCGATCTTCCAGGTGTTTTCGCCATCCGCCACGATGTCGGGCAGTTCGTCCTCGTCGGGGAATTCGCCGGCAATGGCCTCGAAGACGTCGATGGGCGTCACCAAGCCTTCGATGGCGCCGAATTCGTCGGCCACCAGCACGAGCTGGCCGCGCGAGCGCTTGAGGGTGTCCATGAGACGCAGGATGCCGATCGACTCGTGCACGATGATGGGATCGCGCAGGCGGTTGCGGCGCACCCTGCCCTCGGTGATCAGGTCGGCGATCAGGTCCTTGGCGCGGCCGATGCCCAGCACTTCGTCGAACGAGCCGCGGCACACCGGGAAAAAGCTGTGGGGCGCCTCGGTGAGCTGGCGGCGGATGTTCTCGGGATCGTCGTCGATGTTGATCCAGGACACGTCGGTGCGCGGCGTCATGATGGACCGGATGGAGCGCTCGGCCAGGGTCAGTACCCCGCTGACCATGTTGCGTTCCTCGACCCCGAACGCCTGGACGGACGGGCCGTCGGCGTGCGGCAGATCGGGTTCGTCGCTGGCGGGCGGCCGCTTGCCCAGCATGCGCAGCACGGCCGACGCCGTGCGTTCGCGCATCGGACGGCGCGCATCCAGCTTGAGCAGATTGCGGCGGGCGACCTGGTTCAGCGCCTCGATGGCGACCGAAAAGCCGATGGCCGCGTACAAATACCCCTTGGGCACCTTGAAGCCGAAGGCTTCGGCCAGGAGCGAAAAGCCGATCATCAGCAAAAAGCCCAGGCACAGCACCACCACCGTGGGGTGGGCGTTGACAAAGCGCGTCAGCGGCTTGGACGCGATCAGCATGATGCCGATGGCGATGATGACCGCGATCATCATGATGGCCAGGTGATCCACCATGCCGACGGCGGTAATGACCGAGTCCAGCGAGAACACCGCATCCAGCACCACGATCTGCGTGACGATCACCCAGAAGCTGGCATAGACGCGCGGGCCGGAAGCGCCAGCGTGCCCGCTGCCTTCCAGGCGCTCGTGCAGTTCCATGGTGCCTTTGAACAACAGGAACAGGCCGCCCACCATCAGGATCAGGTCGCGCCCCGAGGGCGACAGGGGACCAATATTGAACAGCGGGGTGGTCAGGGTGACCAGCCAGGACATGACGGACAGCAGGCCCAGGCGCATGATCAGCGCGAGGCTCAGGCCCATGATGCGTGCGCGATCGCGCTGCGCGGGCGGCAGCTTGTCCGCCAGGATGGCGATGAAAATCAGGTTATCAATGCCCAGGACGATCTCTAGGACGACCAGGGTAAGCAAGCCGACCCACGCAGCGGGGTCCAGCAGCCACTCCATCAGGAGCTCCAGAAGTTACACGACCGGTAATCGTACATGGAAAATCCGTGACATGCCGGTGACGTATCCCCTCCGTAAGCCTGATGGACAGAGGCTTTGGCCCGAAAGGACTAAGGCTTGCAAGCGCCTGAACGGAGCGGCCCGGCAATGAAAAAGCCGGCCCCCCGGCCGGCTCTTGCTTGTCTCAACAGACCCGTCGGCGTATCAGCCGCCGACTTTCAGCGTGCCCTTCATCATGGCCCAGTGGCCGGGGAAGGAGCAGAAGAATGCGTAGTTTTCGCCCGCGGCGAGCTTGGAGACGTCGATCTTGACGGAGTCGGATTCGCCGCCGCCGATGACCTTGGTGTGGGCGATGACGCGGGTGTCGCCCGCCTTGACGTAATCCTGTGCGAGGCCGGCGCCCATTCCGTCGGTGGCGACGCCCTGCTTGTCGGCTTCCTTGGTGAGCACCCAGTTGTGGCCCATGGCGACCTTGGCCATCTTGCCGACGTGCTTGAGGGTGACCGTGAATTCCTTGCAGCTCTTGTCGACGACGATTTCCTTGACGTTGAACTGCATGGCGTCGTTGCTTTCGACGGTGGCTTCACATTGCGCGGCCAGCACGGGCAGGCTGGTGGCGGAAAGAAGGATGGCGAGGGTGGCTTTTGCCAGCATGAAATTCTCCGATGACACAGCGGTCGATGCACGTACGCCAGCCATATGCAGACGCCGTTGCCGCCGCGGACCAGTGTAGGACCGCCTTCCCATCGATCGCTTGACATCCATCAAGCCCTACCCCGCATACCCCCCAAAACTAAGGAACTTCCCCTACATTTCGTAGGGCTATTAAGCATTCAAAGGGCCAAATTGACAAACCGCAATCCGGTGCCGGGTGCATGTTCGTAGGATGCCTGTAAGCAAACACGACGAATAGAGTTCAGCATGCGCGGCAGTACCGAAGTTCACCACCGGGTCGCACGATACGTTCAAGCCGCGTTGATTGCATTTTGGCTTTCCTGTCTGTTCCTGGCGCCAGCGGCGCAGGCGCAACGCCTGCCTGAATTCCTGGCCGCCACGCCCATCACCGATATCTTTCCCGGCGCCGACCGCACCGGGCCCGTCGAAGGCAAGCCCGCCGTCGCCCGCGTCTATGCGGGCGGCAAACAACTGGGTCTGGTCTATCTCACCACCGACGTAGTCAACACCCGCGGATACTCCAGCAAGCCGATCGACGTGCTGGTGGGGCTTTCGGACAACGGCCGCATCATGGGCGCAAAGCTCGTCGAGCACCACGAGCCCATCGTGCTGATCGGCATTCCCCAGTCCAAGGTCGACCACTTCATCCAGGGCTACGTCGGCCTGAACTTCGTCGAGTCCCCGCCCCGCCACGGCGCGCCGCCGCCCGTGGACATCGTCAGCGGCGCCACCGTCACGCTGATGGTGATCGGCGACACCATCACCCGATCGGCCATCGCGGTGGCGCGCGCGCACGGCATCGACAAGTCCGGCGCGGCGCGCCCGGCGGCGCAACCGGCCGCCACGCGCGTCCTGGACGAGGACAAGGACACGGTGCAGAGCTGGCAGGAACTGCTCGACGCGGGCGCCGTGAAGAACCTGCGCCTGACGCCCGACGACGTCAATCGGGCGTTCCTGCGATCCGGCCGCAAAGACGCCGCCGAACACGGCGAAGGCGGCCCCGACGACACCTTCATCGATCTGTATGCGGCGCTGGTCAGCGCGCCGTCCATCGGCCGCAGCCTGCTGGGCGACATCGGCTGGCAGCGCCTGAAAGAACGCTTGAAGCCCGGCCAGCAGGCCGTGCTGGTGGCGGGCAACGGCCTGTATTCCTTCAAGGGATCGGGCTACGTGCGCGGCGGCATCTTCGACCGCATCGAAGTCATCCAGGACGAAAGCGCCTTTCGCTTTCGCGACCGCAACCACCAGCGTCTGGCCGACGTCAACGCCAAGGGCGCGCCGGCGCTGCGCGAAGTCGCCCTCTTTGTGGTGCCTGAAGACGCGTCCCTCGACCCAGTCAAGCCGTGGCGCCTGCAACTGATGGTGCAGCGCGTGCTCAGCGTGTCGGACAAGGCATTTGTCACGTTCGATCTGCCCTACGAACTGCCCCAGGCCTACACCCGCTCCGTCGCGCCCCCGGCCGCCTCCGCGCCCAGCCCGGCGCAAGCTTCGCCCGCGACCGCGCCCGAGGCCGATTCCGCGCCCGCGCTGTGGAAGCAGATCTGGCAGGGCAAGGCCGGCCAGATCGCCATCCTGACCGTTGCCCTGACGGTGCTCGTCGGCATCTTCTTCTTCCAGGACCAGCTCACGTCGCGCCCGCTGCTGCACGACCGCCTGCGCCTGGCGTTCCTTGCCTTCGCGCTGTTCTGGATCGGCTGGTACGGCCAGGCGCAGCTGTCTATCGTGAACGTGCTGACGTTCTTCTCTGCCCTGCGCACCGATTTCCGCTGGGAATACTTCCTGATGGACCCGCTGGTGTTCATCCTGTGGTGCGCCACCGCCATCTCCATGGTGTTCTGGAACCGCGGCGCGTTCTGCGGCTGGCTGTGCCCGTTTGGCGCGCTGCAGGAACTGACCAACCGCATCGCGCGGCGGCTGGGCGTGCGTCAGCTGAAGATCCGCCACGGTGTGGCGCAGCGGCTGTCCACGTTCAAGTATGTGATCTTCCTACTGCTTTTCGGCTTCTCGCTGTATGACCTGGCGGTCGCCGAGCAGCTCGCCGAAGTCGAGCCCTTCAAGACCGCGATCATCCTGCACTTCGTGCGTCATTGGCCCTTCGTGCTGTTCGCCGTGGCGCTGCTTGTCGCGGGCCTGTTCATCGAGCGCTTCTTCTGCCGCTACCTGTGCCCGCTGGGCGCCGCCCTGGCCATCCCCGCCCGGCTGCGCATCTTCAACTGGCTCAAGCGCTACCGCGACTGCGGCAACCCCTGTCAGCGCTGCAACATCGAATGCCCCGTCCAGGCCATCGACCCCTCCGGCGAAATCAACCCGAACGAGTGCATCCAGTGCCTGCATTGCCAGATGCTGTACCACCACAAGCAGAAGTGCCCTCACCTGATCCAGAAGCAGGCCAAGCGCGAACGGCGCCCGGCGCCGCCCCCGGAGCCGGCGGTGCACGAAGTCGTTCTGCACCGCATGCCCAGCCCCACCCCGGCGAATCGCCCCAACCCGGAATCGTGAAACACGATTTTCGTACCGCGGCGCACCGCGCCGCCACTACCTAGGAGTTATCCATGTCCGACAAGACCCCCGAAAAAGCCGGCCTTACCCGCCGCAGCTTCCTGGGCACCGCAGCCATCACCGGCGCGGCCGGCCTCGTTGCCGGGGCGCAGATGTCCACCGCGCACGGCAAGGACGCCAAGTCCGGCAACGGCGGCGTGCTCGGGCACGTCGCGCCGGGTGAACTGGACGAATACTACGCGTTCAACTCCAGCGGCCAGTCGGGCGAAGTCCGCGTGCTGGGCCTGCCGTCGATGCGCGAACTGGTGCGCATCCCCGTCTTCAATCAATGCAGCGCCACGGGCTGGGGCCGCACCAACGAAAGCCGCAAGATCCTGACCGACGGCCTCACGCCCGAAACCCGCGAGTTCCTGAAGGACAAGGGCGGCGTGTTCCCCAACGGCGACGCCCACCACCCGCACCTGTCGTTCACCGACCAGACCTACGACGGCCGCTACCTCTTCATCAACGACAAGGCCAACAACCGCGTCGCGCGCATCCGCCTTGACGTGATGAAGACCGACAAGATCACCGAGCTGCCCAACGTATCGGGCGTGCACGGCCTGCGTCCGCAGCGCTATCCGCGCACCGGTTACGTGTTTGCCAACGGCGAGCACATCATTCCCCTGCCCAACGACGGCAAGGTGCTGGACGACCCGAAGAAGAACTTCTTCTCCGTCTACACGGCGCTGGACGGCGACACCATGAAGGTGGCGTGGCAGGTGCTGGTCGACGGCAACCTGGACAACGGCGATGCCGACTACCAGGGCAAGTATTCGTTTGCCACCTGCTACAACTCCGAGAAAGGCGTCACCGTCGAAGAGATGTCGGCCAACGAGCAGGACTGGGTCGTGGTCTTCAACATCAAGCGCATCGAGCAGGCCGTCAAGGACGGCGACTTCAAGACGATGGGCGGCGTGCCGGTCGTCGATGGCCGGCACGGTTCCAAGTACACGCGCTACATCCCGGTGCCCAACTCGCCCCACGGCTGCAACGCCGCGCCCGACGGCATCCACCTCATGCTGAACGGCAAGCTGTCGCCCACCGTGACGGTGATCGACGTGCGCAAGCTGGACGATCTGTTCGCCGACAAGATCAAGCCGCGCGACTGCGTCGTGGCCGAACCGCAGCTTGGCCTGGGCCCGCTGCACACCGCGTTCGACGGCCGCGGCAATGCCTACACCACGCTGTTCATCGACAGCCAGATGGTCAAGTGGAACATCGACAAGGCCAAGCGCGCCTACAAGGGCGAAAAGGTCGACCCGATCATCCAGAAGCTGGACGTGCACTACCAGCCCGGCCACAACCACTCGACCATGGGCGAAACCAAGGAAGCCGACGGCAAGTGGCTGGTGTCGCTGAACAAGTTCTCCAAGGACCGGTTCCTGAACGTGGGCCCGCTCAAGCCCGAGAACGACCAGCTCATCGACATTTCCGGCGACGAAATGAAGCTTGTGCATGACGGCCCCAGCTTTGCCGAGCCGCACGACATGTGCCTGGTGCACCGCTCCAAGATCAACCCGATCAGCGTCTGGAAGCGCGACGACCCCATGTGGGAAGACGCCCGCCAGATCGCCAAGAAGGACGGCGTGTCGCTGGAGGACGCCGCCAAGGTGGTGCGCGACGGCAACAAGGTGCGCGTGTACATGATGGCGGTCGCGCCCATGTTCAGCCTGAAGCAGTTCGAGGTCAACCAGGGCGACGAAGTCACGGTGTTCGTGACCAACATGGAAGTGATCGAAGACCTGACGCACGGCTTCACGCTGGAAGGCCACGGCATCGCAATGGAAATCGGACCCCAGGCCACGTCGTCCGTGACGTTCAAGGCAGACCGCCCAGGCATCTACTGGTACTACTGCCAGTGGTTCTGCCACGCGCTGCACATGGAAATGTCCGGCCAGATGATCGTGCACCCCAAGAAGTCCGCGTAACGATCCATGGCTGCCATCGCAACCTTGCGACTCGCGGCATGGGCCGCGGCCGGCATCGTGCTGGCCGGCTTCGGCCCGGCCCTGCACGGGGCCGCCGCGGCCGCCACGCTGGACGTGGCGGCGGGCGCGGACCTGGCGCAGGCCGTCGCCGAGGCGCAACCGGGCGACACGCTGCGTCTGGCGCCGGGGTCCTACGCGGGCGCCGTCGTCATCGACAAGCCGCTCACCCTTGAAGGACCGCAGGACCGATCCGCCATCATCGCCGGCACGCGCCAAGGACGCACGCTGTGGGTCAAGGCCGCGGACGTATCGTTGCGCCATCTGACCGTCACGCGCTCGGGGCTGGATCTGCCCGCCATGGACGCGGGCATCTTCCTGGACCGCACCGCGCATCGCGCCGTGGTGGAACACAACGACATCCTGGACAACCTGTTCGGCGTGTATGTGTGGGGTCCGCAGGATGCGATGGTGCGGGGCAACCGCATCGTGGGCAACCAGGAACTGCGCGTGGCCGAGCGTGGCAACGGGGTGTCCCTGTGGAACACGCCCGGCAGCGCGGTGGTGGACAACGACATTTCCGCCGGCCGCGACGGCATCTTCGTGAACACCAGCAAGCAGAACCGCTTCACCGGCAACCGCTTCCACGACCTGCGCTACGGCGTGCACTACATGTACACGAACGACAGCGAGATCAGCGGCAACGTGTCCACCGGCAACGACATCGGCTTTGCCATCATGTATTCGCACCGCCTGATCGTCACCGGCAACGAGGCCGTGAACAACGTCGAGCAGGGCCTGATGATGAACTACGCCAACGACTCGGACATCTCGGGCAACACCGTCGATGGCTCGGCCAAGTGCGTGTTCATCTACAACGCCAACAAGAACCGCTTTGCGGACAACCATTTTTCCAACTGCGGCATCGGCATCCATTTCACCGCGGGCTCCGAAGGCAACCGCATCTCGGGCAACGCCTTCATCAACAACCGCAACCAGGTCAAGTACGTGGGCACGCGGGTGATGGAATGGTCGGACGGTGGCCGCGGCAACTACTGGAGCGACAACACCGCCTTCGACCTGGACGGCGACGGCATCGCCGACACGGCCTACCGCCCTAACGACGTGGTGGACCAGCTGCTGTGGCGCGCCCCGGCCGCGCGCATCCTGCTCAACAGCCCCGCCATCTCGGTGGTGCGCTGGGCGCAATCGCAGTTTCCCGCGATCCTGCCGGGCGGCGTGATCGATAGCGCGCCGCTGATGAAGCCCGCCAGGCCGCGCGGCGCAAAAACCGGCGCGAAACGCGCCGAGGACATCCAATGAGCACTCCACTGGTGACGCTTTCGGGCGTCAGCAAACACTATGGCGACCACCGGGCCATCAGCGTCCTGGACCTGGACCTGCGCGAAGGCGAATGCGTGGCGCTGGCCGGTCACAACGGCGCAGGCAAAAGCACGCTGATCAAGCTGATCCTGGGCCTGATCCGCCCCACGCACGGGCGCGTCACGCTGTTTGGCCAGGACGCGCACAGCCCGGCTGCCGCGCGACTGCGGGACCGGATCGGCTACCTGCCTGAAACCGTGGCGCTGCATCCCGCGATGACGGGCGCCGAAACCCTGGCGTTCTATGCGCGCCTGAAGCGCCAACCACTGAAGCGCAACGCGGAACTGCTTGAAAAGGTGGGCATTTCCGGCGCGGCGCACCGCCGCGTGGGCGGCTATTCCAAAGGCATGCGCCAACGGCTGGCGCTGGCGCAGGCGCTGCTGGGCGAACCGCGCATCCTGCTGTTCGACGAGCCCACCACCGGTCTGGACCCCGCGTCGCGGCTCAAGTTCTACGAGATCGTGCATGAATTGCGCGCCAGCGGCGCGACCATCCTGCTCAGCACGCACGCCTTGTCGGAACTGGCTGGCCATGCCGACCGCATCGTCGTCATGAAGGCGGGCGTGAAGATCGCCGACGGCGGCATGTCCGCGTTGCGGCGCGATACCGGCCTGCCGATCCGCATCAGCGTGACGCTTGGGCCGGACGATGCGGCCGCCCCGCCGCCCTCCTCGGCCTGGCGGCAGATCGAGGCCGGCCGCTATGAGCGGCTGTGCCACGAATCGGACAAAGTCGAGGCCATCCGCAGCATCGGCGCCATCCGGGCGCCCATCGGCGACCTGGACATCCAGGTTCCCGGGCTGGACGACATCTACGCCCACCTGCTTGAACGGGAAGACGCATGAACGCCGTAAGCACAATCATCGGCAAGGAAATCCGCGACGGCCTGCGCAACCGCTGGGTCCTTGCCACCTCTGTCCTCCTGGCCGCGTTGGCACTGGCGCTGGGCCTCTTGGGCAGCGCTCCCACTGGCGCAGTCAAGGTCGATCCCCTGACCGTGACGGTGGTCAGCCTGTCCAGTCTTTCCATCTTGCTGGTGCCGCTCATCGCCATGCTGCTGGCCTATGACGCGATCGTCGGCGAGGTCGACCGCGGCACCATGGCCCTGCTGCTCAGCTATCCGGTGTCGCGATGGCAGGTCATCATGGGCAAGTTCATCGGCCACCTGGCCATCCTGGCCATTGCCACCGGCGCGGGCTACGGGTCGGCAGGACTGGCGCTGCAATGGGTCTATGGCGGCATGGATGCCGGCGCGTGGCGGCCCTTTGCCATGCTGATCGGGGCCAGCGTGCTGCTGGGCGCGAGCTTTCTGGCGATGGGCTACCTCATCAGCACGCTGGTGCGAGAACGCGCGACGGCGGCGGGCATCGCGCTGGGCGTGTGGCTGTTCTTTGTCGTCATCTACGACATGGGCCTGCTGGGCGTGCTGGCGGCGGACCAGGGCCGTCACGTCACGCCGGGCATGCTCAACGCGCTGCTGCTGGCCAACCCGTCCGACGTGTACCGCCTGCTGAACCTGACGGGCTTCGAGAACATCTCCATGTACGCCGGCATGGCGGGCGTCAGCGACCAGGCCCAGATGCCCGTGCCGTTGCTGGTGGCGGCGCAATTGCTGTGGATCGCGGTGCCGTTCCTTCTGGCGGCCTTCTGCTTCCGGAGGAAACAACTATGACGCTGCAACGTTGGGCCGCAATAACGGCCTTCTCGGCCATCATGCTGGCGATTTCAGCCTGCGGCGGCGACGAACCCGCCGCGCCGCCGCCCGCGCCCCAGGCGGTGTCCGCCGACGCCGTCGGCCACTACTGCGGGATGATGCTCAAGGACCATGCGGGGCCGAAAGGCCAGATATTCGTCAAGGGCCGCGCGGCGCCGGTGTGGTTCTCTTCGATCAAACAGGTCTTTGCCTACACCCGGCTGCCCGAGGAACCCAAGGGGCTTGCCGCTATCTACGTCAACGACATGGCGGCCGCGGGGCCCGACGGCGCCGCCGACCCGAAAGCCTGGGTGGACGCCCGCGAGGCGTTCTATGTCATTGGTTCCAGCTTTCTTGGCGGCATGGGCGCCGAAGACGCCATGCCGTTTTCGGATCAAACCCGGGCGATTGCCTTCGCCCAGGCCCACGGCGGCCGCGTCGTGCGCTTTGCCGACGTGCCCGAGGACTACGTGTTTGCCCAATAGCGATCGGCCGCCGCCCTGCCTCGAAGCCTCCCTGCCCCTCGCGCCCTTTCAGTAGATAACGCCATGAACCGTCCCACCCGCCGCCGCTTCCTCGGTATCGTCGCCGCGTCATCCGCGCTGGCCCTCGCCCCCAGCTTATGGCGCCGCGCGCAAGCGGCCATCGCCCCCACGCGCTGGCAAGGCGTGGCGCTGGGCGCCGATGCGGAACTGCGGCTGTACCATCCCGACCGCCAGGCGGCCGAACGGCTGATCGAACAGGCGCGGCAAGAACTTCGGCGGCTGGAAGGGGTATTCAGCCTGTATCGCGACGACAGCGCGCTGTCGGTCCTGAACCGCCAGGGGTATCTGGCCGATCCGCCGTCCGATCTTGTCCGGCTGCTGAGCGAAAGCCAGCACTACGCCGAACTGACCGGCGGCCTCTTCGATCCCTCCGTGCAGCCGTTGTGGCGTGTGTACGCCGATCACTTCGCGCGGCCGGGGGCATCGGCGGCCGGGCCGGCGAAGGCCGACATTGCCGCGGCCCTGCAGCGCGTGTCTTACCAAGGCATCGAGGTCGACCCGCAACGCATCCGCCTGCAGCCAGGCATGGCGCTTACGCTGAACGGCATCGCCCAGGGCTACATCACGGACCGTGTGACGGACCTGCTTCGCCATGCCGGGCTGGAGCGCGCGCTGGTCGATATGGGCGAAATCCGCGGCCTGGATGAATCGGCCGGCGCAACGGGCTGGCGCGTCGGGCTGGCCGACCCGTTGTCACCGGACCAGATCCTGACGCAGGTGCCGGTCAGCAACCAGGCGCTTGCCACGTCCGGCGGCTACGGCACGCCGTTCGACGCCGAGGGGCGGTATTCGCATCTCTTCGATCCGCACAGCGGCCAGGCGCGGCCGCTGTACCGCAGCGTGTCGGTCATGGCGTCCACGGCAACCGCGGCCGATGCGTTGTCGACCGCGTTCTCGAACATGCCGCTAGATCGCACCGCGCAGCTGGTGCGACGCCTGGGTGTGCAAGCGTGGATGGTGCTGCCCGACGGGCAATTGATTACGCAGACCGGCGACGCCTGATCCACCCGTCTGATAAAAGAAAACCGGCCACGAGGGCCGGTTTTTCATTGCGCCGCGCCGATCAGGCGGCAGACGGCGGGTTCAGCGTGGCAAGCATCTGCGTGAAGATCTTGGGGCTGGCGGCCAGCACGTTGCCGCTGTCCATCCAGCCTTGTTCGCCGTCGAAATCGGCGACCAGGCCGCCGGCTTCCAGGACCATCAAGCTGCCCGCAGCCAGGTCCCAGGGCTTCAGACCCACGCCGCAGAAACCGTCCAGGCGGCCGGTGGCCACGTAGGCCAGATCCAGCACGGTGGAACCCAGGCGGCGCACGCCCGTGGCGCCTTCGGCCATCTGGCGGAAACGCTGCGAACCCTGTTCGGGGTCGCCGGCGTTGGGCCAGTGCGCGCCCAAGAGCGCATCGTGGTAGCGGGTACGGCCCGACACGCGCACGCGGCGGTCGTTCAGGAACGTGCCGCTGCCGCGGCTGGCCGTGAAGAGTTCGTTGCGCGAGGGATCATAGATGACCGCTTGCGTGACCTGCCCGCGCTGCGTCAGCGCGATCGACACGGCATAGTTGGGCAGGCCGTGGATGAAGTTCGTGGTGCCGTCCAGCGGATCGATGATCCATTGGAATTCCGCCTGGTCAGGACCCTGCAGGCCGAACTCCTCGCCTAGAACGGCGTGGTCCGGATAGGCCGCGTGCAGCGTTTCGACGATGGACTCTTCGGCGGCCCGATCGACTTCCGTGACATAATCGCGCGGACCCTTGCGAGCCACGCTGAGTCGTTCCAAATCCATGCTGGCACGGTTGATAATGGTGCCGGCACGCCGGGCCGCCTTGATGGCGATGTTGAGCATCGGGTGCATAAAATTCCGTACGTATGCGATGAGTTGGCTTGATGATAGGCCGCTTGCCGCCCCCCGCCGCGCCGTCGCCCCCACGGGGAAATCGACCCAAAAAACCAGGAAGGCACGAAGCCAAACGTGCCATTTTAAATGACTCAAGCATTTTCACGTGTTCGCTTCGTAATGGTGAACCCCAGCCACCCCGGAAACGTCGGTTCCGCGGCCCGCGCAATCAAGACAATGGGCTTCTCGGAACTGGTCCTGGTGGACCCCAAATTCCCGGATGTAACAAGTCAGCCGGAGGCCGTGGCGCTGGCCAGCGGCGCGCTGGACGTGCTTGAAAACGCCCGCATCTATCCGACGCTGGAAGAAGCCCTGGCGCCCGTCACGCTGGCGTTTGCGCTGACTGCCCGGGTCCGGGACCTGGGCCCTCCGCCTTGCGACATCCGGCAGGCGGCCGACCTGGCCTGCGCGCATCTGGCGGACACGGCCGAGGGCGTGGCCGCCGTGGTGCTGGGCACCGAGCGCGCCGGCCTGACGAACGCGCAGATCGCGCTGTGCCACCGTATCTGCCATATCCCGGCCAATCCCGAGTACAGCTCGCTGAACGTTGCCCAGGCGCTGCAATTGGCCGCCTGGGAGCTGCGTTACGCCCTGCTGGTGGACCAAGGAGCCGAGCTGCTGCCCCGCTCGACCGCCCAGGAGCCCTCGCGCGGCGCGGCTCCGGCTTCCAGCGAGGCGGTGCAGGCCTTTCTTGCCCACTGGGAAGAAGCGTTGGTCGGCGTGCAATTCCTGGACCCCGCCCACCCCAAGAAGCTGATGCCGCGCATGCGCCATCTGTATTCGCGCCTGTCGCTCACCCGCGACGAGGTGGACATGATGCGTGGCGTCTGCACGGCGATGCTGAACGCGGCCAAGAAGAAATAGCGGCCGAAACCGGCAGGCCGGCAACGGCATTGCCAAACGCACGAATACAAAAGGGACGGGCATTGCCCGTCCCTTCTTGTTTGGCCCGTCCGCCGGCAGATCGCCGGCGGACATGCCGATCAGTCCACCTTGGCGCCCGAGGCCTTGACCACGGGGGCCCAGCCGTCGACTTCCGACTTGATGAACTGGCCGAATTCGGCCGGCGTGGTCTTCACGCCCACGGCGCCCAGCTTTTCAAAGCTGGTCTGCACAGAGGGCTTGTCCAGCGCCTGCTGCATGGCGGCGTTGAGCTTGTTGATCACTTCCGGCGGCGTGCCGGCCGGGGCCAGCAGGCCGAACCAGGACGACACGTCGAAGTCCGCAAAGCCCGATTCCTGCATGGTCGGCAGGTCCGGCGCGCTCTTGGAGCGCTCACGGGTGGTCACGGCCAGCGCGTTCAGCTTGCCCGACTGGGCGTGCGGCCAGGCCGACGGCATGTTGTCGAACATGAATTGCACCTGGCCGCCGATCAGGTCGGTCATGGCCGGGGCGCTGCCCTTGTACGGCACGTGCAGGACGTCGATGCCCGCCTTCATCTTGAACAGCTCGCCCGCCATGTGGATGGAGGTGCCGCTGCCGGACGAGGCGAAAGCCAGCTTGCCCGGGTTCTTCTTGGCGTAGTCGACCAATTCCTTCACGGACTTGACCGGCACCTGGGGATTGACCACCAGGATGTTCGGCACCTTGGCGCCCAGGGCGACCGGTGCGAAGTCCTTCGTCAGGTCGAACGAAACGTTCTTGTACAGGGTCTGGTTGATCGCGCTGGTCACCGCCACGAACAGCAGCGTGTAGCCGTCGGGCGTGGCGCGCATGACCTGGTCGGTGGCGATATTGCTGCCGGCGCCCGGCTTGTTTTCAACCACGAACGACTGGCCGAGGGACTCGGTCAGTTCCTTGGCCATGATCCGGGCGATCACGTCGGTGGTGCCGCCGGCCGAGAAACCGACCACGATACGGACGGGCTTGTCGGGATAGGCAGCGTGGGCGGAACCCATTGCAAATGCGCTTGCGGCGGTGGCCAGAAGGGTGGCGGCCAGACGCCGCATGCCAGGCTTGTGACCTGTAGTCATAGTGTCTCCGTGCAGGTACTGTCCATTAGATGGACGATTTGAATTATTGGATGAACGCATTCTGCGCTATACATGCGGATGGCATCAAGGTAGAGTCCACCCTACGGACAATGGTTTTCCCTCGTCCGTTCGTTGATAACCCTTAGTTTTCAGAGATTTGCATGCAAGACAGCGATGCCGCGTCCGCCGGCCCACGCACGCTACGCCGTGGGTTGGCCGTGCTGGCCGCCCTGCGTGACCAAGGCCCGGACGGCCTGAGCGTGACCGACATTGCCCGGTTGACCGGCATTCAGCGTCCCACCATCTATCGGTTGCTGGCAGCGCTGCTGGACGCCGGCCTGGTGTTGCCGGTCACGGGCACCAAGAAGTACCGCGCTCAGCTCGCCGTGGACCCGGACACGCGTTCGCGCGACCCGCGCGTGCGCCAGCTGCTGCCCGTGCTGCGCCGCCTGGCCGACCGCACCGGCGACGCCGTGTTCCTGGTGGTGCGCGAAGAAGACGATTCCATCAGCCTGCATCGCGAGATCGGCAGCTATCCCGTACAGATCCTGGCCACGTACGCGGGCAAGCGCCAGCCGCTGGGCGTGGGATCGGGCGGCATGGCGCTGCTGGCGGCCCTGCCCGACGACGTGGCGCGCGGCATCGTCGAGCGCAACTCCGGCAGGCTGGACGAGTACGGCGGCATGACGCCGCAAGAGATGTTCCGCCTCATAGAAAACACCCGTGCGCGCGGCTATTCCGTGGTGGGCAACCATGCGGTACGCGGCGCCCTGGGCGTGGGTTGCGCGCTGCTGGACGCGCAGGGCGCGCCCCTGTTGGCGGTCAGCGTCACGGCCATCATCGACCGCATGCCCGCGCAGCGCCAGCGCGAGATCGCAGGCTGGATCAAGACGGAACTGGCCCGGCTGGCAATGCCGGCCTGAACCGGGGATCGGCCGCGTCGCATTCATGCAATGAAAAAAGCCACGAAGCCGAGACGTAAAAAAAATGGGAGCCCCGCGAGGCTCCCATTTTCATGCCTGACGCCCTGCGCGCCTCGTTCAGGAAGCCGCGGCGCCGGTTTTGGGATTCTGGATCTCGCGCAGCGGGATCGGGGCCTGGAAACCGGCCTCTTCGAGCGCGCGGCGGATTTCCTGGTACAGGCTCCAGCGCAATTCCCAGTACTTGCCCGACTCGGCCCACACGCGCACGTTCACGGTGACGCCGTTTTCCTTGTAGTCGAACACCTTGACCTGAGGCGCCGGATCCTTCAACGCATCGGGACGCGCATCCACGATCTGCTGCAGCTTGGCGACCACCGCATCCAGATCGTCGCCATAACGCACCGGCACGGGGATATCCAGACGGCGCGTCTTGTTGCGGCTGTAGTTGGTGATGGTGGCGTTCCATACCGTGCTGTTGGGCAGCGTGAGATGAATGCCATCGCCCTGCACGAGACGCGTGAGAAACAGGCCCACCTCCTCGACCGTGCCGTCGGCGCCCGAACTGAGGGCGATGTATTCGCCGGCGCGGATGGGACGCAGGATCAGCAGCATGATGCCGGCCGCGATGTTCTGCAGCGTGCCCTGCAAGGCCAGGCCGACGGCAAGACCGGCGGCGCCCAGCACCGCGATCAGGCTGGCCGTCTGCACGCCAAAGCGCGCCAGCACCGCGATCACCGTGAAGATGCGTACCGCCCAGATCACGGTCGTGGAGAACATGGGAACGATCGTGGGATCGATCTTGGGCGACCGCGTGGCGGCCCGGCGGACCCAACCGCCCAGCAACGAAGACACCCACCAGCCGATGCCCAGGATAAGCAAGGCAACCAGCAGATTGATGCCCATGTCCATCAGCCTGGGCGCCCACAGATAGAACTCTTTTACGGCCTCATCCATGGAGGAACCTCCTGCGAAAAAAAATCGACGGAAGAATGTATCAGAAGCGGCTTGCGCAAAACGGCGCGGCGCCTGGCGGGAGTGTCAGGCTTTGTAAAGAGAACCGACCTGCAGCATAGGTCTTCCGGCGCCGGCAGGCAAAGCCGCGTTACGCAGGCACGATGCGAAAGTGGTTGTCCCAGGAGACATCGCGCGACGGCGGCAGGACCGGCTTTTCCCTGCCTTGAGCGTCGGTGCGGATCATCGCGCCCAAACCGCTCGTGACCAGAAAGCCGTCTTGCGCGGCGGGCGCGACGCCGCAGCCGTCGGCAAGCGCGGTGGTCCCCAGGCATTTGCCGCTGGCGGCATCCCAGTAGATCACCTGCCCGCCAACCGGGCTGGACGTGGCCACGATGCCGCCTGCGGCATCGACCGCGACGGAGCCGACGTAGTTGCGCATGTTGCGCAGCGTCTCGGGCGGTCCTTCGAACAGTTCAAGCGCCGCGCCGCGGCGGTGCCGTCCGACCAGCGCGGGCCGGTCGGCCGCCGGCCCCATGTATTGGCAACCGAACCACACCGCGCCATCGGCCGCCTGCGCAAGATGCCGGATCGACAGCCGATGCAGCGATGGCGCGAGCTCCACCTTTTCCAGCAGCTGGCCGGTGGCCGCGTCGATATACGCGAGCGACGGCCGCATGGTGTCCAGGTTCAATTCCAGCTTGCCGTAGTCTGGATGCGTCAGGATGCCGCCATTGGCCACGCATAGCGTCTTGCCGTCAGGCAGCAGCACGACTTCGTGCGGACCGATGCCGCCGGCGTCGAACTCGCCCACGCGCCGGTAATCGCCGCCCGGCGTGGCGTCGTACAGACCCAGCACGCCGCGCCCGGCCTCGAAGTCGTTTTCCGTGGCGGCCAGAAGCCGCCCGCCTTGCACGAACGCGCCGTGGCCGAAGAAGTGACGGTCGTCGGGCAGCGCCAGCGCCACCGGCTCGCCTCCGGTCAGCGAAAACCCCAGCGCGAAAAAGCCCGGCTGGCGGCCGAACACGACCGCGCGCCCAGCGGCGCCATCGATCGCAAAACTGTGCCCGCGGGCAGGCATCGGGATGGCCAGGCGGTCGCGGCCGGTCTCGTCCAGCACCACGGCCTCGTCGCGCCCGCCGCGCTTGCGCGCGGTCAGGTACAGCGGCCCGCCATCGGCTGGCATTGCGGCGCGCGCGGCGGCGGGCGGCAAGCCCAGCGCGGCGGCCAGCGCCAGGAACCGGCGCCGGTCAATCACCATCGAGCGCATTGAACCCAATGGTCACGCCCAGCGCAGGCGCCAGGTTCTCGTCAACGATGGCCTTGGCGTTCTTGAGCGTCAGCGATGCCAGCATGAGCAGACGGCGTCCCTCTTCACTGGCCAGCGCCGCATCCAGCGGCACCGGCACCTCGCGCAGCGTCTGCGCCGCGCTGGACAACTCGCTCCGCACCGACGCATCCATCCAGCCCTCGCCCGCCGGCAGCGGGTACGCGCCCGCCACATAGAACGCCTTGAGCGCATCCACGTTGGCGGCCAAGAGGCTGGTCGACAGATTGCTGCGCCAGAACGCCGCCCGCTTGGGCCGAGCGGCCTGCGGCGAATCGCCCAGCACCGGTACGATCTTGACGTCGCGCGCGAACTGCAGGCCGGTCGACAAGGCCTTCATGGCCTCGGCCGCCACCTCCTGCGAACTGCGGTACAGGTCGTTGCCCGGCTTGGGCGCGGCGAACTGGCGGCCGAACGCGCCCTGCGGGCTCCAGGCCTCGCCCACATCGCGCGAGATGCTCGCCACGTTGGACGCGATGGCCGTGGCATAGCCGCAGGCGTAGGCAAAACCAGGCGCGCCGGTCTGCTTGAGCAGATCCGGTTCGCCATAGAGCACATATTCCAGCGCGGGCAGGCCTTGCACCGCCACGCTGCGTCCGGCCAGCGCGCCGGGCTGGAGCAGCGCGTCGTCCTGGGCCGCGATCAGCGCCTGCACCTGGCGGGGCATCACGCCACGCGTATCGGGCCAGAACGCCAGCCGTTCGAAGCGGTTGGCCTGCACCAGCGGGCCGAAGCGCAGGATCTCGACACCGGACCACGCGTGCGCCAGCGTGCCGAAGGCATCGCCGACGCGCTTGGCGCCTGCCGCGTCAGGCTTGGAGCACCAGCCGCCCAGCGCCCCTTCCAGGGCCGCGGCGGCATCCGTCATCTTGGCCACCGCGGGCCGCGCGTAATCGCGCGCCAGGCGTTCACCCAGGTCGGCGGGCAAGGCGGCCTGCGCGGCAATCGGCGCAGACAGCGGTGCCGCCAGCATCAGCGCCACGGCCGCGGCGCGCTTGAACGGAAGGCGGACAGAACGGGCCATCACAGCGACTCCAGGAAGCGGATCAGGTCCGCGCGTTCGTCGGGCGTCATGTTCACGACGCGGTCGCGCGCGGGCTTAGCCGCGCCGCCGTGCCACAGCACGGCTTCCAGCAGCGTGCGGGCGCGCCCGTCATGCAGCCAGGTGGCGTTGGGATTGACGGTCTTGGTCAGGCCGATGCCCCACAGCGGCGGCGTGCGCCATTCTCGGCCGGTGGCCATGCCGTCGCTCACGCCGTCGGCAAGGTCGTCGCCCATGTCGTGCACCAGCATGTCGGTGTACGGCCAGATGAGCTGGAAGCGGTGTTCCGGCTGCTTGGCATTGCGGCTGGTCACGTACTTGGGCACGTGGCAGGCCACACAATTGGCCTCATAGAAGAGTTTCTTGCCGGCCAGCACGCGCGCGTCGTCCGCATCGCGCCGCTGCGGCACCGCCAGGTTCGTCGAATAGGTGGTGATGAAGTCCATCAGCTTGGCCGGCACTTCCTCCGGGCCGAAGCGCGGCTGCGCGCCATGCGGCATGTCCAGGCATTGCGGCTGCGCGGCGGTGCAGTCGCCGGAATGCTTGGGGAACATCGGCGTGGACAGGCCCATGTCATTGGAGAACGCCGCGGCGCTTTGCTGCTCGACCGTCGGCTGTCCGGCTTTCAGGTTGAAGCGGCCTAGCGCCCGCGCGCCGGTGCGCGCGTCGGTGACCCAGTTGGCCTTGCCGACGATGCCGTCGCGCTTGTCCGCGCCGATGTTCGCCAGGATGTCGGCCTCGTGGATCGATTCCAGCAGGCCCAGGCCGATCATCGGCGGCGCCAGCCGCGGCGAGATCTGCGTGTCCGCGCGCATGGGCCCGTAGCCCAGGTTCTCGATGCGGTAGGTGGGCTTCATCAGCGTGGCGGTCTCGCCGCCGCGCAGCGCGACCGGCACGGGTTCGTACTCGATCTCCATGCGGCCCTCGGCGGGCAGGCCCGCGACCGCGAAATTCTGAAGCTGCACGCCGTAGACGGGTTCCGGCAAGGCCGCGATCTCGCTGGCGCCCAGCTTGGGATGTCCCCGGTCCGCGCCGTGCGGCACGGCCAGGCGCAGCAGCAAGGCGACGGCGTCGGTGCGTTCCAGCGGATCGAAGCCCGGCACCGTGCCGCGGCCGTCCTTGGTGTGACAGGCCTGACAGGAGCGCGCATTGAAGAGCGGTCCCAGCCCGTCGGACGCCTGCGTGGACGCGGGCGCGGACACCCAGTCCTTGCGGAACAGGCCGTTGCCGACCTGGAATTCCTGGCGGCCTTCAAAGCTTATGTTGGCCGACGGCTGCGAAAAGATGTCGGCGTTGATGAGCTTGTTGGTGGTGGCGGCGCCCGCCTGCATGGTCTCGAACGTTTCGATCTTCGAGAAATCCTGCGTGGGCGCCGTGATGGCGGTGACGCGCTTCTGGTCTTCGGGCGTCAGGTCGTCACGCCCGCCGGAGGCGGCGGGCGCGGCGGCGGCGCCGGCATGGGCCGACGCCGCCAGTACGGCGGCTAATACGAGTTTCACTTGAATACGGCGTCAGGTTTGTCCAGGCTGTCGGAACCTTCGATGGCAACCTTGCCCAGTTCCAGCAACGTAATCACGCGCTCCAGGCTGCGCGTCTGCGCCACCAGGCTGTCGATGGCTGCCTGCACCACCGCGTTGCCCTCCTTGTTGCCGTCCGCGATCATCTGGTCATAGGTCTCGACCGTCTCGGCGCGGGTCTTCATGGCCTGCATGGCCGCGACCGTGGCGTCCAGCTTGGCGCGCACCTCGGCGTCCAGCTTGGGATCCTTGGCCTTGACCAGTTCCGACAGGCTCGCGCCCGACACGGTCTTGCCGTCGATGCGGGTGTACGAACCCAGATAGACATTGCGGATGCCGATCTGGTCGTAATAGTGCGAGTTGTGCGTGTTGTCCGAGAAGCAATCGTGCTCTTCCTCGGGATCGTGCAGCATCAGGCCCAGCTTCATGCGCTCGCCCGCCAGTTCGCCGTACGACAGGCTGCCCAGCCCGGTCAGCATGGCGATCAGGCCCGCCTTCGGATCCTCTTCTACGGCCTTGCGCGCGGCGCCGTCCTTCTTCCAGTTGCCCACCATTTCTTCCAGGTCGGTCACCAGCAGGTCCGTCACGGCCTTCAGGAATTCGATGCGGCGTTCGCAGTGGCCGCCGGTGCACTGCTTGGGATCGAAGTCGGTGTGCGGGCGGTTGCCGGAATGGCGCTCCTGCGGCGTGCCCTTGCGATCCTTGGGCGCGGCGCCGGTGCCGTTCAGGTCCTGGCCCCACAGCAGGAATTCGATCGCGTGATAACCCGTAGCCACGTTGGCTTCGTTGCCGTCAGCCTCGTGCAGCACTTCGGACAGCAGTTCGGGCGTGATCTTGCTGACGTCGACCGTCTTGCCGCCCACCGAGATCTTGGAATTGGCGATGACGTTGACGGCGTAGAAGGCGTTCTCGTCGTTTTCGGTGCCGTAAGACGCGTCGACATAGTCGATCAGGCCTTCATCCAGCGGCCATGCGTTCACGCGGCCTTCCCAGTCATCGACGATGGGATTACCGAAACGGTAGGCCTCGGTCTGCTGGTAGGGCACGCGCGCCACGATCCACGCTTCGCGCGCGGCCTTCAGGGTGTCGGCGCTGGGCTTGGCGACCAGCGCATTGATGGCCTCGCGCAGCTTCTTGGCTGCCGTCAGCGAATCCTCGTAGCCGGCCAGCGCCAGATCGGAGTACGTGGCGACCACGGCCTTGGGTTCGACGGCGGCCATTGCCGTTCCGCCATACACCGCAGCAGCCAGCACCGCCCCCAAAAGCAACTTGCGCATCGAATCTCTCCCGTCATCCGGACGGCTCGCCCCCGCGGCGAACCGTTCCGGCTTGAATTTTGTGGATGCGAGTGTAAACAATTTTCGTTTGTTATTCAGGCCCTGTTCAGATAGCTGACAACTTTTTGAACAAAAAAAGTATGCTGCGGCAGGCCGCAAATGGTCTTGCCGGCCCTGCTTTTTCACTCTGGAATTCGCCCCATGGAATTGCGCCAACTCCGTTACTTCGTCCGCGTCGCCGAACTGGGCAGCATTGGCCGGGCCGCGCGAGACCTGGGCGTGGTGGCCTCCGCGCTCAGCCAGCAGATCAGCCGGCTGGAAAGCGAGCTGGCCACGCGGCTGCTCACGCGCAGCACCACCGGCGTGACCACCACGCCCGCCGGCGCGGCCTTCCTGCGGCAGGCGCAGCTGACGCTGCGGCACGCGGAAAGCGCCGTCGCCGCTGCTCGCGAGGCGCGGTTGGCCGGCACGGTCAGCATCGGTTTCGCGCCCACCACCGCGTCGCTGCTGGCGCGTCCGTTCTATGCCGCCATGACCGAGCGCTATCCCAACGTGCGCCTGCATCTGGTCGAGGGCCTGTCGGGCAACCTGGGCGACCTGCTCAACGCCCGCCGGCTGGATCTGGCCGTCCTGTTTCAGAACGACAGCGCGCAAGGCCGCAGCGTGGTGCCGGTGCTGGACGAACGCCTGTTCCTGCTGGCCCCGCGCGGCATGATGGAGCGCCCCGATGGCGAGCCCGTCCGCATGGCCGATCTGGCGGGGCTGCCGCTTGCCGTCACCAGCAAGGCGCACGGGCTGCGCGCGTGGGTCGAGGCGGCTTTCGAGCGGGCCGGCATCGAGCCCTGGATCGGCGTCGAGGTCGACGGCCTGACGACGCTGATGGACCTGGTCCAGGCCCATCCGATCGCGACGATCCAGCCCGGCGCGGCCGTGGCCCGCGTCGAAACCGGGCTGCTCAGCATGCACCCCATCGATGACCCATATCTCTTTCGCCGCAATCAGATCTACTGCATCAGCGACGACGAGCTCTCGCCGGCCGCCCTGGCCGCGCGCGTGGTGTTGCTGGACGCCATGCGCGCCCTGGTCCGGCACGGCGGCTGGCCAGGCGCCACCCTTCTCGATTCGTGATGCCCCCATACGCTTAGGATCCCTAGGCGGTCGGTTTTCCAGAAGATAAATTGATCCACATCAAGTCGCGGCAGCGTGCCGCGGCCATTTACCTTCACGAAATCCGATGACCACTACTCCGAATCGCCCCGGCCGGCTGGGCATTTCCTCCATGCGCCCCCACTGCTCCGACGCCGAATGGCAAGCCCGCGTGGACCTGGCGGCCTGTTACCGGCTGGTCGAGCTCTACGGCATGGCCGACATGATGGCCAACCACATCTCGGCCCGCGTGCCCGGCGAGGACAACGCGTTCCTCATCAACCCCTACGGCATGATGTACGAGGAGATCACGGCGTCCAGCCTCATCAAGGTCGACCTGGACGGCACCATCCTGTCCAAGCCCGACTTCGGCGATCTGAACTACGGCATCAACAAGGCCGGCTATGTGATCCACAGCGCGGTGCATGCCCACCGCCACGAGGTGGACTGCGTCATCCACACCCACAGTTGGGCGTCGATGGCCGTGTCGTCGCTGGAATGCGGCCTGTTGCCGCTGACGCAGACCGCCATGCGCTTTCTGAAGATCGGCTACCACGATTACCAGGGCGTGGTGCTGGGCACCGACGAGCAGGCCTCGCTGCTGGCCGATCTGGGCCAGGGCGAGGCGCTGATCCTGCGCAATCACGGCGCGCTGACCGTGGGCCGCACCGTGGGCGAGGCCTTCAACTGGATGCACCGCCTGGAACTGGCCTGCCGTTCGCAACTGGCGGCCATGGCAACGGGCGCTCGGCTTCAGCCCGTGCCGCAACCGGTGCTGGAAGAAACCTGGAACAACTACCAGCCTGGCACCCGGCGCCCCTACGGCGTCATGGAGTGGCCCGCGCTCTTGCGCAAGCTGGACCGGATCGATCCCGGTTACCGCGACTGACCATCCGATTTTTCAGCGTCCCGGCCGGCGTGGCGGCACGGGGCCCTCATCACACGACAACGACCACGCGAGGAGACATCATGAAAACTGCCCAAGCCCTGCTCGCTTGCGCGGCGCTGGCGGGCGCCTGTACCGCGCCCGCCGCCATCGCCGCCGGCTATCCCGACCGGCCGGTCAAGGTCATCGTGGCCTTCTCGCCCGGCGGCACCACCGACACGCTCACCCGCAGCGTCACGAACACGCTCACGCAGAAGCTGGGCCAGCCCTTCGTCGTGGAAAACAAACCCGGCGCGGGCGGCAACATCGGCACCGAGTACGTGGTGCGCGCCGCGCCCGACGGCCACACGCTGATCGTGAACTCGGTCGGTCCCATCGCCGTCAATCCGTCGCTGAACAAGCTGTCCTACGATCCGCTCACCGACCTGGTGCCGATGGTGCAGATCGCGACCGTGCCCAACGTGCTGGTCGTGCCGCCGTCCTCGCCCGCCAAGGACATCCAGGGCTTTCTGAAATACGTGAAGTCCGCGCGCGATCTGAACTACAGCTCCACCGGCGTGGGCACGTCGTCGCACCTGTCCAGCTACATGCTGATGGACGAACTGAAGGTCAACGCCACCCACGTGCCGTACAAGGGCGCGGACGCCGTGAACGACCTGCTGGCCGGCCGCATCGACTTCATGTTCGCGACCATTCCGTCCGTGATCGGGCACATTCGCGCCGGCAAGCTGCGCGCGCTGGCGGTCAGCACGCAGCAACGGTCCGCCACCCTGCCCGAGCTGCCGACCATCGCCGAATCCGGTTATCCGGGTTTTGACGCGGGTTCGTGGTTTGGCTTCTTCGCCCCCAAGGGCACGCCGCAGCAGGTGGTCGATCTGGTCAACCGCGAAGTCAACGCGACGCTGCCCGCCTTGAACGAGCAGATGCTGCGTGAAGGCGCCGAGCCGGTCGGCGGCACGCCGGCGCAGTTCGCCACCTTCATCAAGAGCGAACACGACAAGTGGGCCGTGCTGGTCAAGAAGTTCGATCCGCAGGCGCATTGACGCGCTGGGCCGCAAGCGGCAAGCCGCTAGGCGAGGTCCGCCGCCTCCAGCTTCCACCCCAGCGCGTACCACCACGCTGCGGCGGGATCGGCATCAAACGCCGCGGCGGCGCCATCGCGCAAGGTTCGCGCCGCGGCCGGCGTGCTGGCCTCGACAACAAACAGAGGAGACAGCACGCGGCCGCTGGCGGACTCTCGCGGCAGCGGGGTGCTGAGCGCCGCGTCGGGCACCAGCAGACAAGACCGCACGAAGCCGTCGACCTCCCGCAATTCGGCGCCGGCATTACGCGCCCGTGCCACCGGCGCACCCGCACTGCCCACCGGCAAGGGCAGCACCACAAGCTGGCTGCCGCTGCCCGCGCCGGTCACCGCTTCCACCGCGCACACGCGGCGCATCGGATCGCGCATGCGGTCCAGGTTGGTCACCGACCAAGCGGTCTGGCGCTCGAACGCGGCGCGGTAATCCGCCGTGGTGAACGCGCCCAGCGACTGGGTGCGGTACAGGCCCAGATACTTGCGCCCACCCTGCACGGACACATAGCGCGCGCCCGACAGGAAGCCGGGAATACGCACGCGTTCCTCGACATGCTCGCGGTCGTACCAGCGGTTGAAATCGGGTTCATCGGCGGGATCGACGTCGGTTGCGACGAAAAGCAGCCCGTTGGGCACAAGCGGGAATTCGGAATCAGGCGTCATGGCGTCAGAGGGTCGGGATGAGCAAGGCCTCATCTTCGGGCGCAGGCCGCCGCGCGGCAAACCAATAAATCTTGCGCCCGGCAACAGAATTACTGAAAGCGATCCGGGGTTTTCACCCTTGCCAACGGGCCGGTTCGGCCTGCGGGGCCACCACCGCGGCCGTGAACTGATCCGACGCGCGGCAGGCCAGCTCGGCAACCAGCCGGATGGCGTCGGACCCGCCGCTTTCCAGGTAGCTCACCACCAGCAGCTGCGGCGGCGCCGGCAGATCGGTGCGGATCACCTGGATCTCGCCGCGCGCGACGTATTCGTAGATGGGCGGCAACGGCACAAGCGCGCGGCCGAACCCGCTGCGCACCAGCCGCGCCAGCGCCGAGATCGAGCTGACGAAATGCACCTTGCCTTGCGGCATGCCCACCTCGCGGTACAGCGCCTTGAGCGCCTCGTGCGGCTGCGAGCCCGGGCTCATCGTCAAAACCGGCTCGCCCAGCAGGTCATGCACCGTCATGGCGTCTTCACCCCCCGCCGGCCCGACCCAGCCCATTTCCATGGGCAGGCACGGCATGCTGATGATGCCCGTGTCGTTCAGCACATCCGTCTGGAACGCGATGTCCAGCGTGCCTTCGCGCAGGCCGCGATGCAGGGCGCGCGTGGTTTCCGACGTGAGCTGCACCTCGATGCCCGGATACGTCGATCGCAGGTTCGTCAGAAAACCGATCAGCCACGTATGCACGACGGTTTCGATCGCACCGATGCGCACCAGACCGGCGACCTCGTCGCCCCGCTTGCCCAGCGACAGGATCTGCTGGCGGATCTCGAGCAGGCGCTCGCCGTAGTCCAGCAGCCGTGTGCCGACCGCGGTCAGCTTCAGCTCCTTGGCGTCGCGTTCGAACAGGCGCGCGCCGATGTCTTCTTCCAGCGACGCGACGCGGTTTGCCACCGCCGCCTGCGTGATGTGCAGGCGGTCGCTGGCGGCGCGGAAACTGCCCAGCCGGGCGGACCACAGAAAGGCTTCGACAAAACGCGTGTTCATGGGCCAGATGCTACTGCCATCCCGGCGGGCGCGCGCATGTCCGCCCGCGCGGCAAGCCGCTATGTCCCCTTATGTGGTGCGCCTTGCACCATCTTGGTTCACGGCGGGCACCAGCCTGAAGCGGCAAGCGGGCGCGCCACGGGGCAAACCTTCCGGCGCACAACCTGGCACGGGTATTGCTTGATGACTGGTATGCAAGCTTGTCTACAAGCGCCCCCTCTCAAGCAGCCCAGGAGCCCCACATGATCGATCGCAACGCACCCTACGCCTTCAACGCCACCCGCCGCCGCCTGATCCAGGGCGCCGCCATGGGTGCCGCGGCGCTCGCCGCCCCGGCGCTGGTGCGCGCGCAATCGGGCCCGGTCATTCGCATCGGCTTCTGGCCCGTGGCCGCCGGCCTGCCGTTCTACGCCGCCATCGAGAAAGGCTACTTCAAGGAAGCGGGCCTGAACGTCGAGGCGCTGAAGTTCGCCGGCGCGCAGCAGGTCATGGAAGCCATGCTCGCGGGCCGTGCCGACGGCAGCGCCAACGGCACGGGTTCGGCCAACCTGGCCATCGGCGAGATCGCCTCGCCCGGCCTGTTCAAGATTTTTGCGTCCAACCCCAGCAACGTAAAGAACGTGCTGGACGAGTTCATCGTCGCGAAAGACAGTCCCATCAAATCCATCGCAGACCTCAAGGGGAAAAAGGTCGGTTCTGGTCCCGGCATCCAGAATTCCACGCTGGCCAAGGCAGTACTGGAGCGCGCCGGCGCAACCGGAGCAACCGTGGTCGAGTTGGCGATCAGCCAGCACGTCGCCGCGGTTGCCGCCGGCCAGTTGGATGCGTGCTACACGCTTGAACCCACGGGCACGGTGGGCCGCCTGAACGGCACGACCCGCGTGCTGGAAACGGGCGTGATCGCCAAATACGTGCTGGGCGATCCCATGGCGCCGTGGTTCGGCGGCTCGGCCTCGCTCACCACCGCCTTCCTGAAAAAGCATCCCGAGGAAAGCAAGAAATTCATCGCCGCGTACGCGCGCGGCATCGAACTGATCCGCACCAACCCCGCCGAGGCGCGCCCCTTCCTGAAGGGCTACACCGCCATCGAAGGTCCGATGACCGAGGAAGTGCCGCTGGCCGCCTACACGCTGCATAACGAGTTCACGCCCAGCGACGTGCAGTACTTCCAGAAGTTCTTCGACCTCTTCACCGACAAGGGCATCTTCGCGCAAAAGGTCGACGTCTCGACCATGCTTTACAAGGGCTGATCCATGACCGCGACCACGGCTACGGGCGCCACGCCCGCCCCTTCCACGGCCTCCAGCACCGCGCCGCCCAAGGCGCAGCCGGGCATGTCCAAACCGCCGCGCAAGTTCAACAGCGCGCGCCTGCTTCCCCTGATCGGCCCGCTTGCGCTGTTCATCGTGTGGGACCTGGTGGTACGGCTGCAGCTGGTCAGCCCCGTGCTGCTGCCCACGCCCAGCGCCACCATCGTGGCGCTGGTCAAGGGCATGGCGGGCGGCCCGCTGCTGGCCGACTTCCTGTCCTCGCTGAACCGCACGGTCCAGGCCTTTCTGATCGCCGGCGTGATTGGCGTGCCGCTGGGCGTGCTGCTGGGCAGCAATGAAAAGGCCTACCGCAGCGTCGAGTTCCTGGTGGACTTCTTCCGCTCCACACCGTCCTCCGCGCTGATCCCGCTGTTCCTGATGATCTTCGGCGTGACCGACATGAACAAGATCGCCATCGCCGCCTTCGCGGCCGTGCTGGTGATCCTGTTCAACAGCGCCTACGGCGTCATCAACGCCCGCAAGCAGCGGGTGATGGCCGCGCGCGTGATGGGCGCATCGCGCTGGCAGATCTTCAAGGACGTGCTGATCTGGGAAAGCCTGCAGCCCACCTTCGTCGGCCTGCGCAGCGGCGTGTCGATGGCGCTGGTCATCGTGATCGTGGCCGAGATGTTCATCGGCTCGGACAGCGGCCTGGGCAACCGGATCATCAATGCGCAGCAGGTGCTGAACGTGCGCGAGATGTACGCCGCGATCCTGGCGGCCGGCGCGCTGGGCTATGTGCTCAACATTCTCTTTCTCGTGCTGGAAAAGCGCGTGGTTCACTGGAGCGGCCGATAATGTCCACCGTCATCAATCCCGCCATCGCCCCCGGACCGGCCGCCGCGCCTTTTCAACCGGGCCCGCTGGGCACGCACATCACCATCCGCGGGCTGACCAAGTATTTCGCCGGCTGGCCGCTATATGAAGACTTCAACCTGGACATTCCCAAGGGCAAGATCGTATCGGTCTTCGGTCCCAACGGCTGCGGCAAGTCCACGCTGATCAACATGATCGCGGGCCTCATCCCCATCGATGCCGGCGAGATCCTGTTCGACGGCAAATCGCTGGCGCAGACCAAGATCGGCTACGTGTTCCAGAACTACCGTGAAGCCATGTTCCCGTGGCTGCGCACCATCGACAACATCGCCTATCCGCTGCGGCTGGAGGGCCGCAGCAAGGCCCAGGTCGACGCGCGCGTCGAGGAACTGGTGGCCTCGTTCGACGTGAAGTTCGATCTGAACCGCTATCCCTACGAACTTTCCGGCGGCCAGCAGCAGACCGCCTCGATCATGCGCGCGCTGGCGCCCGGGCCCGAGGTGCTGTTCCTGGACGAACCGTTTTCGGCGCTCGACTTCGAGATGACGCTGTTCATCCGCGAGAAGCTGCAGGAAGTCTTCTTGCAGACCGGCACCACCATGCTGCTGGTCTCGCATGACCTGGAGGAAGCCGTGTACCTGGCCGACCAGGTGCTGCTCCTGACCAAGCGCCCCACGCGGGTCGCCGAGATCCTGGACTACACGGATGCGCGCCCTCGCACGGTCGAGACGCTGTCCGAGCCCAGCTTCATCCAGATGAAGAAACTGAGCCTGGAGATCTTCCAGCGCGAAGTGCGCAAGTAACCCACGCCATCACCGGGAGCATCCGCCATGACACAGGAAACCATCGACCAATACGTGCGCAGCGCGCTGGCGCTGTCGGGGTATGCGCTGCGCGAGTCCGCCACCGAGCAGGTGGCACAGCAGTTCGCCCGCATCCACGACATCGCCGCCGCGTTTGCCGACGAGCCGCTGCCGGTGGAACTGGAATCGGCCTCGGTGTTCCGCCCGTGACCGGCCCCGCTCACGATATCGCCCGCCAGGTGCGCAGCGGCGAACGCAGCGCCGTGGCGGTGCTGGACGCCACCCTCGCCCGCGTGCGCGAGCGCGATCCCCGCTACAACTGCTTCACGGCCCTGACGGAAAGCCGCGCGCGGCAGGAAGCGCTGGCCATCGATGCGCGCCGGGCGCGCGGCGACACGCTGCCGCCGCTGGCCGGGGTGCCTTACGCCGTGAAGAACCTCTTTGATGTCGCCGACGAGGTCACGCTGGCCGGCGGACGCGTCAACGCGTCCAATCCCCCTGCCAGCCGCGATGCGGTGCTGGTGGCGCGGATGCGCGAGGCGGGCGCCGTGCTGATCGGCGCGCTCAACATGGATGAGCACGCCTACGGCTTCACCACGGAAAACACGCATTACGGCGCGTGCCGCAACCCGCACGACACGGCCCGCATCGCGGGCGGCTCGTCCGGCGGCAGCGCCGCCGCGGTGGCCGGCGGTCTGGTGCCGCTGACCCTGGGGTCCGACACCAACGGTTCGATCCGCGTGCCCGCCTCGCTGTGCGGCGTCTTCGGCCTGAAGCCCACCTTCGGCCGCCTGCCGCGCACCGGTTCCTTCCCCTTCGTCGGCAGCCTGGATCACCTGGGGCCCTTCGCGGCCAGCGTCAGCGATCTGGCCGCGGCCTACGACGCGTTGCAAGGCCCGGACGAGTCCGACGTCGCCTGCGCGCAGCGCCCCGCCACGCCCGCGTTGCCGGCCCTCTCCGAGAGCGCGGGCGAGCTGCGCGTCGGAGTGCTGGGCGGCTATTTTTCGGAATGGGCGGGGCCACAGGCGCGCCGCGCCGTTGAGATTGCCGCGCGCGCGCTGGGCGCCACCGATGAGGTCGACTTTGCCGCCGCGGCGCAGGCCCGCGCCGCCGCCTTCGTCATCACCGCGGCCGAAGGCGGAGCGCTGCACCGCCGCCGGCTCGTCACGCACTACGACTACTACGAACCGCATTCGCGCGACCGCCTGGTGGCCGGCAGCCTCATCCCTGCGGCCTGGGTGCAACAGGCGCAGCGCGTGCGCCATCGCGCCTATCTCGAAGCGCTGGCGCTTTTCAAACACTACGACGTCCTCATCGCCCCGGCCACGCCCGTCAGCGCCACGCCCATCGGCGCGGACTGGCTGACGCTGGCGGGCAAGCAACTGCCGGCCCGCGCCAGCATGGGCCTGCTGACGCAACCGATTTCCGCCATCGGCCTGCCGGTCTGCACCGCGCCCACATGGCCGGAGCAGGACGAGGACGGCCATCTGCCGCTGGGTGTGCAGCTTATCGCCGCCCCGTGGCGCGAGATCGACTGCCTGCGCGCAGCCCATGCGCTGGAACAAGCCGGCGCAGCTCGCGTCCGGCCAGTCTGACGCCCATTCCGCCCCACCACCCGCAACGCCTGGAGCCTCGACATGGACACCGCCTTCGCCGCCATCGACATGCCGCGCACGCTGGCCGACTCCGCGTACACCACGCTCAAGCGCGACATCCTGGATTTCCGCCTGGCCCCGGGCGACCGCTTCACCGAGACCGAGATCGCCGACCGCCTGCAGGTCAGCCGCACGCCCGTGCGCGAGGCGTTGTTCCGGCTGGAGCGGGAAGGCTATCTAGAGGTGCGCCAGCGCAATGGATGGCTGGTCAAGCCGCTGGATTTCGAAACGCTGGATCATTTCTATGAGCTGCGCAGCGTGCTGGAAGCGGCCGCGGTGCATGCGCTGTGCGCGCCGGACCAGTCGCCCGATCCGCTGCTGGCGCTGCGCCCGCTTGCCGAGACGTGGCTGGTGGACGAAAGCGAGCGTTCGAGCGATTGCGAATGGCTGGCGGATCTGGATGAGCGCTTTCACGTCGAGCTGGTGGCGGCCGCCGGCAACCCGGAGATCGCGCGCGTGCACCGCGCCGCCACCGAGCGAATCCGCATCGTGCGGCGGCTGGATTTCACCCAGCCCGACCGCATCGGCACCACGTACCGGGAACACGCCGCGATCTTGTCGGCCATCCTGGCGCGCGATGCCGCAGGCGCGGCAGACCTGTTGCGCGCGCATATCCAGGACAGCCAGAACGCCGTGCGCAAGATCACGCTGCACCGGCTGTACTCGACCCGCCGCGCCAAGGCCGCGTGAAGCTGAAGAACGCCGCCGCGCCCGGCGCACGGCTCAGCGCCCCCGCAGCCTCAGCCGGCGCGCAGCCAGCGATGCAGCACGCGCGAGATGAATGGAATACAGAAGAACACCATGATGGGCGTAAGTATCACGCTCGTGATCAGAACGCGCCAGAACACCGGCAGGATGTTCAAGTGTTCGCTCACCAGCATCGAGAACACCAGCAGCACCGGAAAGTAGGCCAGCCAGATGCTGATCGCCTGCTTCCAGCGCGGCGGCGTGCTGGCCTTGGGCGCAAACCAGCCTTCCGTGCCCTTCACGCGATGCTCGTGGCTCGCCCGCACCAGGCTCGCGCCGCGCTCCAGCCACATGCGGCGTGGCAGGGATTTCTCCCACCGGTTCAGGCTCGCCTCGTCCGTGAAGCGCAGCAAGATCTGATATTCGTCGCCACCTTCGGGCGGCTGCAGCACGCCAGATCCCAGAAACCCCGGGAAGCCCGCCGCCAGGATTTCGCCCTGGCGCATCCAGGACAGGAAATCGCTATAGCGTTCGGGCGCGATGTGCCGCGTCACCATCATGGTGACCGGAACGGAAACGGCGGATGCGGACATGGTGATACTCCTGGGGCAGCGTGCAGCGTGTTATGCACGTTAACCCTAGCAAACGGCGTGCCAGCCTTGCAGCGCAGCAATCCCGCCTTGCGAGGGCTTCCGCGGTCTGGCGCGTGGATATTTGCGCACCGCAACACACCCCATATTGGTGATTACCCCTACCTCACGCACCAAGCTGGTGCGTACCGGAGACAAGCAGCAATGGACATCAATCTTCCCGACGTCGTGGCCGAGGTCACCGCGGTTGTCGAACGCTATGAAGCCGCGCTGGTTTCCAACGACGTGGAGGTGCTGGACACCCTTTTTTGGAACAGCCCGCATACCCTGCGTTACGGCGCCGGCGAAAACCTCTACGGTTACGACGAGATTCGCGCCTTCCGCGCACAGCGTTCGCCGCAAGGCCTGGCAAGACAGGTCCTGCGCACCACCATCACCACCTATGGCCGGGACTTCGCCACCGCCAACCTGGAATTCCAGCGCGACGGCAGCGCGCGCACCGGCCGCCAGAGCCAGACGTGGATGCGAACGTCCGAAGGCTGGCGCGTCGTCGCCGCCCATGTCAGCCTGATGACGTGACATCGTCAATCGCCCGCGCACCGTCAAGGCGCGTGGGCCCTGCGGGCATCAGGCCGACATTGCCGAACGCCATGTGAATATTCGCAAACGGCATTGAGCCCGGACTTCTGCAGGTCTACACTGGCCGTTCCCTTTTCCTTGTTGGAGCCCCTGCTCATGAGCACATACAAGATTGCGGTTTTCGTCGGAAGCCTGCGCGCCGCCTCGATCAATCTGCGCGTGGCGCGTGCGCTGGAAAAGCTGGTTCCGGCCGACTTCAAGTTCGAGTATGTGAGCCTGGGCGACATCCCGCTCTACAACCAGGACAACGAAAACAACCTGCCCGCCCCCGCCGCCAAGCTCAAGCAGCAGATCGCCGACGCGCAGGGCATCCTGTTCGTGTCTCCTGAGCACAACCGCTCGGTCCCGGCCGCCATCAAGAACGCCATCGACTGGGGTTCGCGTCCGTGGGGCCAGAACTCGTGGACCGGCAAGGCCGTCGGCATCCTGGGCGCATCGCCCAGCGCGGCGGGCACGGCCATGATGCAGCAACACCTGCGCAACATCCTGGCCGCCGAAGGCGCCAACGCGCTCACCACACCGGAAGTCTTCCTGCAGTATTCCGAAGGCCTCGTCGACGACCAGTTCACCATCACCAACGAAGGCACCCGCAAGTTCCTGCAGGGCTGGGTGGACCGCTACGTCGACTGGATCAAGAAAATGAACGCCTGATCTGCCGCCGACGCCGGCCACGCCCCGCGCGTGCCGGCGCCGATCGCCCGATCTACCTCCGGGCGATCAAGCCCCTCGATGCGTCGAGGGGCTTTTTTATGGTTGGGTGCCAGCCACCATCGCATCTTCCGGCTCGCCCCCACTTATCCCCTCCAACTGTGGAGAAAGGTGAGGACAGCCTTGGGGCAGATCAAAAATTCCCTGTCTCGCCAAGCACTTGCGATGCGCGATCAATAAATGCGCAATCATCCTTATGGACGATTTCTGGCGGAGTTATCCCCGGTTTTCGGCGCTGTGGGGACCGTCATGGCGACGGCGCACGCCCCAGTGTGGATTTGTCCCCGCCTTCTGTGGACAAGGATGAGGACAGTATGAGGGCAGGTGGAAAATCCTGTTTCATATCAATGCCCTGCAGAGCGTGGTCAAGAAAGGCCCAAACGCGGTTTAACCGTGCCGGGGTTGTCCCCGCCAAATGTGGATAAGCCTGAGGACAGTCTGCGGGTACTCTGCCAAAAGCCTTGCAGATCATCGACTTGCAGGGTGCGGGCAAGAATCGCTCACCGTGCCGCCGCCGCAGCGCGCGGGATGAGGATGAGATGGGACGGTGGACAAGCGGACAGGCTTGTCCCCATGGAATGTGGACAAGCCTATGAACAGTCGCACAACAAGTACAGAAACTCGTTATGCGACAGTGACTTGCGAGGCGTGGTCAAGCAATGACCAGCGGCGGGATCAGGAATCGCCTTCCAGCCGCATGCCGATCTTCAACCCTACCTGCCAGTGCGCCACCTTGCCGTCCTTGATGTGGCCGCGCACTTCGGTCACCTCGAACCAATCCAGGTTGCGCAAGGTTTCGGACGCGCGCTCGATGGCTTTCGCGATCGCATCGTCGGTGGACTTGGTGGAAGAGCCCACCAACTCGATCTGCTTGTAGACATGATTCGACATAGCTCGTCTCCGCATAGGGGTGAGTCGTGAATCGTCGGTGCTTTCGCCGTGTTCCGGCGCTTACGACCGGCAATCCATTCGAACACACAGGATACCTGCGCAGCGATAGAGTGGTGTTACGAGTTCCGTCGCGCGGTCTCGACCGGCGACGGAATCGCTTTTGCAATGCGAAGCAAAGGAGATCACCATGCCTGAACGAAAGACCATCGAGCGCGCGAAGCGGGACAAGCGCGAAGGCAAATCAGCATCGGCGCAAGCCGGCGAATTCGTGCGCGAGGAAATCGACAATGTGCGCGAGGGCAAGCATGGCGTGCGATCCAGCAAGCAGGCGATCGCAATCGGCCTGTCCAAGGCGCGCCGCGCCGGGGTGAAGCTGGGTACGCCCAAGAACGCCAGCGCCGAGACCAAACGCAAGGCAGCGCAGGACACCCGCGCGGCGCACGACGGCCATGCCAAGTCGAGCACGCGCTCCAAGGTTACGACCAAAGCCCTGCAGAAGGAAAGCACCAAGCCCGCGTCGAAGTCCGCGCTGTCACGCAACGCGACCAAGACGGCCGGCAAGCGCACGGCTGCGGACCGCTCGGCCGCCGCGCGCAAGGCAGCAGCGACCAAGGGTGCGGCTGGCCGCTCAGCCGCTGCCAAGAAGGCGGCACGCACGCGGGCGGCGAACAAGCAGGCCGCAGGCGGGCATCATGCGGCGCATTGATATGGCGGACTGACAAGGCGAACTGATGCGGCGTGGCGATACCGCAGCAATTCTTGAACGCGCGGCTAGCCCGCCTCGAATGCCTTGAACCGTTCCTGCAGAAATTCCCGCAAGCGCCGCACCGCGGGCGATAGCAGCATGCGGTGCACGCACAGCAGATAGAGCGGCGACGGCTCGCTGCCATAGCCGGCCAGCAGTTCGACCAGCCGGCCCGCGCGCAAGTCGCTCAGCACGTCGTAGCGCGATTTGTACGCGATGCCGTGCCCAGCCAGCGCCCAACGCCGCACCAGGTCACCGTCGTCGCCCACGCGATCGCCTTTGACCGGAATGGTGAGGCTGGTCCCCTCATGCTCGAAGGTCCAGCGGTCGTGCAGCGTTTCACCCAGCACGAACGACAGGCAGTTGTGGCGGCGCAGGTCCGCCGGCGTTTGCGGCACCCCATGCCGCGCAAGGTACGCGGGCGCCGCGCATACGACACGCCGGTTGTGTTCGGATAGCGGCAGTGCGACCAGGCTGGAATCGTTCGGCGTGCCGTAACGCACGGCGATGTCGACCGGTTGCCGGTACAGGTCCGCCAGCCGGTCGCTGATGCGTAGCTGGAAGTTGACGCGCGGGTGCTGGCGCTGGAACTCGTCCAGCCACGGCAGCAGCACGTGGCGGCCCAGGTCGGACGGGATCGATACCGACAAGGTGCCGGCAATGTCCGTCTTGTCGCGCGCCATTGCGTTCTTGCCGGCTTCCAGGGTGGATAGCGCCGAGCGCGCATATTCCAGGTAGCGTTCGCCATCGCTGGTCAAACGCAGGCTACGTGTCGAGCGCACGAAAAGCCGCGTTTCCAACGCCTCTTCCAGCCGCTTGAGCGCGGCGCTGGCCACCGCTGGCGTGAGGTCGAGCTCACGCGCGGCGGCGGAAAAGCTGCCCAGATCCGACGCGGCGACAAAGATCTTCAAATCCTCGAATCGGACCAATTCGGCCTCATTTTCAAAAATTTATTGAAACTGCCTGCGATGCTAGCCCGTTTTTCACCGGTGCGGAGTGGGTAATCATGCATTCATTCCCCCGACACGCAAGGAGTCCCCGCATGAAAATCGAACTGATCGGCAAGAAGGCGCTTGTCACCGGATCGTCCGGTGGCATTGGGCTGGCGATTGCCATTGGACTGGCCGAGGCCGGCGCGCACGTCGTCCTTCATGGCCGAAACGCAACCAAGCTTGCGCAGGCCGCCCAGGCCGTCGCGCAGCAAGTTGCAGGCGCCCAGGTCACGACCGTGCAGGCGGACCTGGCCACCGCGGACGGCGCCGCCTCGGTATGCGCCGCGCATCCCGACGTGGACATCCTGGTCAACAATGCCGGCACCTTCACGCCCAAGTCCTTCACCGAAATCACCGACGACGACTGGCAGTCCATGATGGACACCAACGTCATGAGCGGCATCCGGCTGTCGCGCTACTACCTGCCGCGCATGCTGGCCGCCAACTGGGGCCGAATCGTGTTCATTTCCAGCGAATCCGCCGTGCAGATCCCGGCCGAGATGATCCACTACGGCGTCAGCAAGACCGCCCAGCTCGCGGTCTCGCGCGGCCTGGCCGAGCTGACCGCCGGCACCAACGTCACCGTCAACGCCGTGCTGCCCGGCCCCACGCGTTCCGACGGGGTCGCCGACTTCTTCGCGCAAATGGCCAAGGAGCAAGGCGTCTCGCAAGCGCAGATGGAGCAGGACTTCATCGCCCAGCATCGCCCCACCTCGCTGCTGCGCCGGCTGGCCACCGTGCAAGAAGTGGCCAACATGGTCGTCTACGCCTGCTCGACCCAAGCGTCGGCCACCAACGGCGCGGCCCTGCGCGTGGACGGCGGCGTGGTCCGCTCCATCATCTGAACCCCTGAACCGCCGGACGCTCCCGCCATGAAAGCCATTGCCTACTTCAAGAACCTGCCCGCCGACAACGCCGATGCCCTGCAGGACATCACCGCCCCCGAACCCGTGCCGGGCGACCACGACCTGCTGGTGGACGTGCATGCCATCTCGGTCAACCCCGTGGACGTCAAGATCCGCGCCAACCGCAAGCCCAAGGACGGCCAGCCCGAAATCATCGGCTGGGACGCCGCCGGCATCGTGCGCGCGGTCGGCGCGCGCACCAGCCTCTTCAAGCCGGGCGACCGCGTCTGGTATGCCGGCGCCCTGACCCGTCCGGGCGCCAACAGCGAACGCCATGTCGTGGACGAGCGCATCGTCGGCCACATGCCCAAGAGCCTGGATTTTGCGCAGGCGGCCGCCCTGCCCCTGACCACGATCACCGCCTGGGAACTGTTGTTCGACCGCCTGCGGGTGCTGGACAACGCCGCGCCCAGCCAGCGCAGCCTGCTCGTCATCGGGGCGGCAGGCGGGGTTGGCTCGATCCTGGTGCAGTTGGCGCGACAGCTCACGGGCCTGACCGTGATCGGCACGGCTTCGCGACCCGAGACCCAGGCTTGGGTACGCGACCTGGGCGCGCATCACGTCATCGATCACACCCAACCGCTGGCCGGCGAACTCAAGCGCATCGGCTTTGACAATGTGAGCTATATCGCCGGCCTGACGCACACGGACACGCATTTCCCGCAGATGGCCGAAGCGATTGCGCCGCAGGGCAAGATTGCCCTGATCGACGACCCGGCCGCGATCGATGTGCGGCTGCTCAAGGGCAAGTCAGCCTCGCTGCATTGGGAATTCATGTTTGCCCGGCCGCTGCACAACACGCCCGACCTCATCGCGCAGCACGAGTTGCTGAACCAGGCTGCCCGCCTGATCGACAACGGCACGCTGCGCACCACGCTGGGCGAGCACTACGGCAAGATCAACGCCGAAAACCTGCGCCGCGCCCACGCCTTCATCGAAAGCGGCAAGGCGCGCGGCAAGATCGTGCTGGAGGGGTTCTAGAAACGCGGCGATCCCGAACGGGATCGCGTGCGCCGGCGCGCCGCGCCGGGCGCGATCAGGCCAATCAGCCTCGGCCTTCGCGCTTGGCGCGCGCGTGCGGGTCGTTGATTTCGGCTTCCAGTTCGGCGATCAGCCACTGGAACCAGCCGTTTTCCGTGCGGGCATAGACGGCGGCCGCCGGCGTCTTGCCTTCGCGCCAGCCCGGCTGGTGCGTGTCCATCCAGGCCGACAGGCTCTTGTGCGGCGCCAGCAGGCCGGACAGCCAGGACCACACATAATCGGGCACGTTGCGGCGAAAACCCTTGGCGCTGGCGTAGATGGTGGGCTCAAGCGGCAGGTTGCCGGCGCGAGCCAGCTTGGCCTGCGTCCGGCGAAGCGTCTCGACCGCAGCCTGCAATTGTTCGGTGCTGAGCTTTTTCACGTAACGACTCCTGATTCTGGTTTGAGCGGATTATCGCCGCAGGGTGCGGCGCTTACCAAGCTGCCATTCACTTTTTCCGCGCTGGCGCAAGCCCCAGCAGAAGCGTGGCGGCAAAACGCTCTCCAGGTTCCAGCACCTGCATGCCGGTTCGGGTCTCGCCCGCCGCCGCCAGATTGAACGCATCGGCCACGTTGCTGACCGGTTCCACGCAAAGAAAATCCGCACCCGGGGCCGTGTACACCACCAGATGCGCGAACGCCGGGTCGGCATGCAGCGCCAGTTCGTGGCCGTCGGGCCAGTGCAGCGTCGCGCGGCCCTGCCATTGCGACAGGTACGTGTCGCAGCCTTCGGCGGACTGGCGCAGCTCTCGCACCGTCGTCGTCTTGCTGCCCGTGGGCAAGCCTTTCTCGTCCGACGGCCAGATGCGCCGGGCGTGCAGCGTGACGCGCTGCGCCGTGAAATACGGATGGATGCCCATCCCGCACGGCATGGGCGTGTCGCCTCGATTGGTGATGGCCATCTTCAGGCTCAGCCCGCGGCTGTCCAGCCGCCAGCGCTGCACGCATTCAAACGGCCAGGGCCAGCCCAGCACGCCGGCCGGCTGATCCAGCACCAGATCGACACTGTCGGGCGTCAGATTGCGGACCAGCCAGGACTGGAACAGCCCCGAGCCATGAATCGCCTGCGGCCGGTTGGGCACGGATTGCAATGCGTAGCGGGCGCCATTGAACGTGAAGACGCCGTCGCGGATCCTGTTGGAATACGGCGCCAGCGGATAGGATCCGGCACGCGGCCATCGGCCCGCCGGCCATTCGGTGGCGGTCAGCGGCACGATCCAGTCGTGTCCGCCGGTGGAGAGCCGCGTCAGCCGGCCGCCCCCGCCGGGCGCGAACTCGGCCTGGTGGTCGCCGCTGGAAATGGACACGCGCTCGCTGGCATCCAGCACGTCAGGAACGGCAATATCGGGCATGGCGTTGAAACTCCCGCGGCGTCCACACGCGCCACGTCGGGACGATTGTGCCCGGCGGCGCGTTGGGGCTGCAAGTTGGCGCGGTCGTGCGACCGGTCAAGCCCCCGCGCGGCCCACCCCAGATCAGCGGGCGCCCGCCGGCCTGCGCGTGTCGGCCTTACTGTCCTTGCTGCGCCGGGAATTCGTGTCCAGCGCGCCGTTGTAGTTTTTCCGGCTGGAAGACGATGAGCCATCGCTATAGCGGGTGTCGTAACCGCCCGTGTAGTTTTTCCGGCTTGAAGAGGAAGAGCCGTCGCTGTAACGGGTATCGTAGCCGCCGGTGTAGTTTGACCGGCTGGTGGAGTTGCTGCCATCGCTGTAGCGGGTATCAAAACCGCCAGTGTAGTTTTTCCGGCTGGTGGAGGTCCTGCCATCGCTATAGGTCGTATCGAAGCCGCCTTGGTAGTTGGAGCGGCTCGACGACGTGGTGCCATCGTCGTACCGGCAATCTTCCCCGCCCTGGTAATTGGCTCGGCAGCTGTCTGCCTGGGCGCCCGCGGCGGCGAGCAAGGAAAGCACGACGAAAGACAGCAGGGATTTGACTTTCATTTTGTTCCCGATGGCGTGGAGGTCGATGTCATCTCACCGCGTTGTTATGCGGCCAGGCAACTACGATAGCGACATTTGCCGCGGGCGGCTGCGCGTCCATTTTCAAATGGCTATTTCAGCCGGTTTCGGCGCGATTCAGCCGGTTTCGTATGCGCACCATTCGTCCAGGTGAGCTGTCATGCGAAAAATCGCAACCCACCGCCAAATCGCCACGCCTCGGCTCGGCGGGGACTTGCCCGCCCCGATACAATCACGGGCATGAATTCTGCACTGCAAAATACCGCCGCCGACGCCCACGCGGGCCACACCCCCATGATGCAGCAATACCTGCGCCTCAAAGCCGAGGCCGGGCCGTTGCTGTTGTTCTATCGCATGGGCGACTTCTATGAAATGTTCTACGAAGACGCCGAGCGCGGCGCGCGGCTGCTCAATCTGACACTGACCAAGCGGGGCTCGTCCAACGGCGTGCCCATCCCCATGGCTGGCCTGCCGGTGCATGCCATGGAGCAATACCTGGCCCGGCTCGTGGCGATGGGCGAATCCGTCGCCATCTGCGAGCAGATCGGCGATCCGGCCGCCTCGAAGGGGCCGGTCGAGCGCCGCATCGTGCGCATCGTGACGCCCGGCACCTTGACCGACGACGCCCTGCTGCCCGCCAAGGCGGATCGCGCGCTGGCGGCCATCTGCATCAGCGGCAGCGCTCGCGCGCCGCGCGCGGGGCTGGCGTGGCTGAATCTGGCCAGCGGCGAATTCCGGGTGACCGAATGCGCGCCCGCGCAGCTGGAATCGGAATTGCACCGCATTGCGCCGGCGGAGATCGTTTGCGCCGACACCGCGGAGTTCGACTTTCCGTTCGAAGGCGCCCGCTCCCGCGTGCCGGACTGGCACTTCGAAAGCGACGGCGCGCGAGCGCACCTGCTGGCGCATTTCAAGACGGACACGCTGGCGGGCTTTGACATCGAAGACATGCCGGCCGGCATCTGCGCGGCCGGCGCCTTGCTGCGCTATGCCGCGCGCACGCAGTCGCAGGCACTGGCGCACGTGCAAAGCCTGTCGGCCGAGCGGCCCGGGCAGTTCGTGCTGCTGGATCCGGTCACACGGCGCAACCTGGAACTGACGCAGACGCTGTCGGGCGAAGACTCGCCCACGCTGTTCTCGCTGCTGGACGGCTGCCGCACGCCGATGGGCAGCCGCCTCTTGCGCCGGTGGCTGCATCACCCCTTGCGCGAAAACGATCAGGCGCTGGCGCGCCAGCAGGCCATTTCGGCGCTGCTGGCCGGGCGCATGGACGTGGAGCAGACCTTTGGCTCGGCTGGTCTGCTGGAAGCGCTGCGCGCCGCCCTGAATGCCTTTCCCGACATCGAGCGCATTGCCGCGCGCCTGGCGCTTCGGTCGGTGCGCCCGCGCGAGCTCGCCAGCCTGCGCGACGCGCTGCAGGCCTTGCCCGCGCTGGCCGACCTGGTCGAACCGATGTCCGCCTCGCCGCGCATCGGCGAACTGATCTCGCATCTGTCCGTGGATCCTGCCCTGGCCGCCCTGCTGGTGCGCGCCATCGCGCCTGAGCCTGCCGTGGCCATCCGCGATGGCGGCGTGCTGGCAGCCGGCTTTGACGCCGAACTCGACGAGCTGCGCGCATTGGCCGCCGACGGCGGAGACTTCCTTGTCCAGCTCGAAGCGCGCGAGCGCGAGCGCACCGGCATCAGCAACCTGCGCGTGGAGTTCAACCGCGTGCATGGCTTCTATATCGAAGTCACCAAGGGCCAGACAGCGAAGGTCCCCGAAGACTACCGCCGCCGCCAGACGCTCAAGAATGCCGAGCGCTACATCACGCCCGAGCTCAAGACCTGGGAGGACAAGGTGCTGTCCGCGCAGGACCGCTCGCTGGCCCGCGAAAAATGGCTGTTCGAGCAATTGCTGGACGTATTGGCCGAGCACGTGCGTCCGCTGTCCGACTGCGCCGCGGCGCTGGCCGAGCTGGATACGCTGGCCGCGCTGGCCGAACACGCGCAGCGCCACGACTGGATCGCGCCCGAGCTGTCCGAGCAGGCCGACATCGACATCGAGGCCGGCCGCCATCCGGTGGTGGAACGCGCCATCGAACGCTTCACCCCCAACGGCTGCCGTCTGGATCCCGCGCGGCGCATGCTGCTCATCACCGGCCCGAACATGGGCGGTAAGTCGACGTATATGCGGCAGGTGGCGCTGATCGTGCTGCTGGCGCGCATTGGCAGCTTCGTGCCGGCCTCGCGCGCCCGGATCGGCAAGATCGACCGCATCTTCACCCGCATCGGCGCGGCCGACGACCTGGCGGGCGGGCGCTCGACCTTCATGATGGAAATGACGGAGGCCGCGGCCATCCTGTCGGCCAGCACGCCCAACAGCCTGGTGCTGATGGACGAAATCGGGCGCGGCACGTCCACGTATGACGGCCTGGCGCTTGCGTGGGCCATTGCGTGCCGCCTGCTGTCGCACAACCGCGCGCTGACGCTGTTTGCCACGCACTACTTTGAGCTGACCCGCCTGCCCGCCGAGCAGCCCACGGCCGCCAACGTCCACTTGGCCGCGGCCGAGTCGGCGGGCGGCATCGTCTTCCTGCACGAAGTGCGCGAAGGCCCCGCCAGCCGCAGCTACGGCATTCAGGTGGCCCAGCGCGCCGGCGTGCCCGCCGCCGTCATCCGGCAGGCGACGCGCGAACTTGAACGCCTGGAAGCGCAAGGCGCCCCCACGCCGCAGCTGGGGTTGTTCTCGGCTGCTGCCGAGGCCGACGCCCAGGCGTATGCGCAGGCCGAACGTGCAGACACCATCGAGGCGCTCGACTCCCTGCGCGAGGAGCTTTCCGCCATCGACCCCGACAGCCTCACCCCGCGCGAAGCGCTGGATGCCCTTTACCGCTTGAAGAAGCACCTCCAATGAACCTCGATCATCCGCTTGCGCTCCTGGGCAATCAAAGCCCCAACGACTTCATGCGCCGTTACTGGCAGAAGAAGCCGCTGCTGATCCGCCAGGCCATTCCGGCGTTCAAGCCGCCCGTCACCATCGCGGCCATCAAGAAACTCGCACGCCGCGACGACGTGGAGTCGCGCCTCATCTGGCGCGAGAACGGCGAATGGCAGATGGAAAACGGCCCGTTTGCGCGTCTGCCCAAGGACAACGAAGGCGACTGGACGCTGTTGGTGCAGAGCGTGGACCTGCATAGCGATGCGGCCGCCGAGCTGATGGCCCAGTTCCGGTTCATTCCGGACGCCCGCCTGGACGACGTGATGATCAGCATCGCCAGCCACGGCGGCGGCGTCGGCCCGCATTTCGACAGCTACGACGTATTCCTGCTGCAGGCGGCGGGCGAGCGCGAATGGCGCTATGGCCGCCAGAAGGACCTGTCGCTGGAACCGGGCTTGCCGCTCAAGATCCTGAGCAACTTCCAGCCCGAGGAAAAGGCGGTGCTGGCGCCCGGCGACATGCTGTACCTGCCGCCGCAGGCCGCCCACGACGGCATTGCCATGGGCGATGGCTGCATGACGATCTCCATCGGTTTCCGGGCGCCGACGCAGGCGACGCTGGCGCGTGGCCTGCTGGAAGCGGCCGCGGACCAGGTCATGGCCCGCGTGGGCCTTCTGGGTGGTCCCTACGGCGAACCCGCCCTGCCCGGCCCGAAGCTGTCGGCCGTCTACCGCGATCCGGCACAGCCGGCCGTGGACACGCCCGCGGCGCTGCCCGACGCACTGGTGGCCGCCACGCTGGAAACGGTGGAAAAGCTGCGCTTTGACGACGCGCTGGCGTCGCGCTTTCTGGGGTGCTGGCTGACCGAGCCCAGCAACCTCAGCGTGTTTGACGCGCCCGAGGGGATGGACGTCGATCTGGAGGAAGACTGGCCCACGTCGGGACGTCTGGTGCTGGACCGCCGCAGCCGCATGCTCTATCGCGGCAGACAGCTGTTCATCAACGGAGAAACCGCCATGACGCCCGCAGATGCGGCGTTGCGCCTGCTGGCCGATTCACGTAGCCTGGATTGTGCGCATCCCGCCTGCGCCCGTCTTTCCGACGAAGCACGGGCATGTTTGGCCGATTGGCTGGACTCGGGCTGGATTCATTACCGAGCCGAGTAGTATCTGGAAACGTTCGCGTATCCGTGTCACACAGAAAGAAATCAGGTCTGTAAACCGGGTCACATCAAGAAAGACATAACACCAAGCTGAAAGGTTTGTTGCCGTTGGGATGCGAACGATTTAACTTTCCTACGCGATCGGCCTGAACCTTCCTGTAGCCTGAGTTCTGGTTTCCCCTAACGGGGTTTCAAGAGTCGTCATCTACAGGAGTTCAAATAATGATGAGCAAAACCTTGATTATTGCCTCGGTGCTGGCCGTCGCGCTCAGCGCTTGCAACAAGAAGGAAGATGCCCCGGCGCCGGCGACCAGCCCGACTCCCGGCGCCACCACGCCCGCACCTGGCGGCACGCCCCCGGCCTCGCCCGCACCGGCGGCCCCGGGCACGACGCCCGGTTCCGGTTCGACCACCCCGGGCGGCTCGACCACCCCCGCGTCGTAATCCTTCAGGCACGAACCCCCGCACTGAAGACGCAAAAAAAACCCTGGCATGTGATGCCAGGGTTTTTTTGTGCCTTGCCGGAACGTAAGCGACGGAAGTCCGCGCTTGCCGCCGGCCGGGCATGGGGCCCCACCCGGGGGCCCTGCCGGCGGCCGCTGCGCGTGAGCGCGCGGCCCGGCGGTTCTATTACATCTTGTCCTTCAGGACGCTCAGCAGGCGCTGCGCGGTCGGGCTGCTGTCCGGCGTACCGTTGGCGTCCAAGACCGAGACGGTCGTCTGTTCGCCGTTGCCCACCAGGTGGATGCGGTACTGAGCTGCCTGCGCCTTCTTGTCGCCAGAGAACATGCGGCTGAAGAAGCCAGGCTGTTCCATCTTTTCGCCGGTGTCGGTGTCGACATAGCGGACGAAGTAGTCGCCGGAGGAACGATCGCGGTCATCGACTGCGAAGCCGCCGCCATCGAGCGCCACGCCGACACGACGCCAGGCGCGGTCGAAGGATTCGCTGACGATGAGCGACGCGCCCTGGGCACGAACGTCCTGCTGCACGGCGGGACGCTGCGGCGAGGCCTCGGCCTGCTGCACCAGCTTGCGGGCGTTGTCGACGTCGGTACCCAGGAAGACCATCATGCGCGCCAGCATGGCGGCGTTCAGGCCCGGGTCTTCCTTGCCGTTCTGCCACTGCACCTGGCCGCCGTCGGAACCGACACGCTTTTCGAGCATCTGGCGGTGGCTGACGTAGATTTCGGTGTGACCGTTGACGCGTTCGACGCGGGTGCGGAATTTCTCGCGCTCGCCGCTATCCCACGCCGATTCCAGCACCGCCCCCAGCGCCTGGCGCAGCCAGCTTTCGGGGATCTTGGCGCGGTTCTCGGCCCAGTCGGTTTCGATCAGGCCGGCACCGGGATTGTTGGTGGCGACGGTAAAGCCGCTTTCGGTCCAGAAGTCGATCAGGCGGGGGAAAACCTGCTCGGGCGGACGGTCCACGACGAGCCAGCGCAGATCGCCGTCGCGTTCGACGCGCATGTCCGAACGGTTGGGAAGCACGTTGCTGGTCTTCGGGGCGCTGGCCTGGGCCACACCCTGTTGCTGGAATTCAGAGAAGGTGGTGGAACCCGAGGCCGGCGCGCGGTAGCGGGGATCGCTATTGGCCTGCGTCAGGTCGGGCGGAATGCTGAGAGGCTCTCCACGCTGGTTTACCGCGCTCTTGTAGTCGACCGATTCTTCATTGCCCAGGAATTGGTTGACCTCGGAGCACCCGGCCAGCAACACCAGAGACATCAATGCCGACAAACCGGCATGACGTTTGTTCATACGTTTCCTCACGATATTTAGAGCAGTCCCGTTTCCTGGAGCGCATTGCGCACCGTTGCGTGATGCTGCGCGCTCAGTTCGACCAGCGGCAGCCGGTAGCCCAGCGCGCTGCGGCCCATTTGGGCCAACGCCCACTTGACGGGGATGGGGTTGGCTTCGACGAACAAAACCTTGTTCAGACGCGCCAGGAACGCGTTAAGTTCACGGACCTTGGGCACATCGCCCGCGAGGGCGGCGGCACAGAGGTCGCGCATGAGCTTGGGCGCCACGTTGGCCGTGACGGAAATGTTGCCGCGCGCGCCCAGCAGGATCAGGGCCGCAGCGGTGGGATCGTCGCCGCTGAAGACCTGGAAGCTGGCAGGCGCTTCGCGCAGCAAGAGGCCGCCGCGGGCGATGTCGCCGGTGGCGTCCTTGATGCCGATGATGCCCGGCACCTGCGCCAGGCGCAGGATCGTCTCGTTGCTCATGTCGGCAACGGTGCGGCCCGGCACGTTGTAAAGAATGGTGGGCAGGTCGACGGCTTCGGCGATGGTGCGGAAGTGGCGGTACAGGCCTTCCTGCGACGGCTTGTTGTAGTACGGAACGACCGACAGGCCAGCCTGCGCGCCCACTGCCTTGGCGTGGCGGGTCAGGTGGATGGCTTCGTCGGTGGAGTTGGCGCCCACGCCGGCAATGACCGGAATGCGGCCTGCAGCATGTTCGACGGCAACGCGGATGAGTTCCGCGTGTTCTTCCATGGAGACCGTGGGCGACTCCCCGGTGGTGCCCACCACCACCAGCGCGTCGGTGCCTTCCTGGACATGCCAGTCGATCAGCGACCGGTAGGCAGCGTAGTCCAGGCTGCCATCGGGTTGCATTGGGGTGACCAAGGCCACCATGCTGCCCTGGAAATTAACGCCTGCGGCGGTAGCAGGGGATGCCATAGATGTCGGGCTCCAAAACCCCGCGGCGGGATTGCCCCAGGGCCTGATTCAGTGAAACCGCTGAGTTTAACGGATATTGGGTGGAATCTTACAGAAACCACTGGACGATTGTCGTTCCCAGCCCGAGCACCGGTTGCATCAATAACCAGAGCACATCGGTGACCAGCAAGACGATGACGATGATCAATCCATACGGCTCGATTTTCGAGTATTGCCAGGCCAGGCGATTGGGCAGCAGGCTGAAGAGAACGCGTCCGCCGTCCAGCGGCAGGATGGGCAGCAGGTTCAGCGCCATCAGCACCAGGTTGACGTTGACGCCCGCCACCGCCATTTCGAACCAGAAGCTTTCGTGCAGGCCGCTTTCCATGAAGAGACGCAGCGACAGCGCCCACAAAATGGCCATGAACAGGTTGGCGGCCGGTCCGGCCAGCGCGACCCAGGCCATGTCCTTCTTGGGACGGCGCAGGCGGCCGAAGTCCACGGGCACCGGCTTGGCCCAACCGAAGAGCAAGCCGGGACTGCCCATGAGCTTGGAGGCCAGCAGGATGGCGACCGGCACCAGCAGCGTGCCGACGGGGTCGATGTGGCGTGCGGGATTCAGGCTGACCCGTCCGGCCTGGTAGGCGGTCGGATCGCCCAGCATACGCGCCACGTAGCCGTGCGCCGCCTCATGCAGGGTGATGGCGAAGATAACCGGTATCGCGTAGACCGCAATGGTTTGGATGATGTCATTCATGGCGAACCGGATTGTAGATGAGCCGCGCGCCAGCGCGGCGCGTCTCGTGCATCGAGGCGAGGGGGAATATCAGACAAGTCCGAGGGTAGCGGGATCGCCGCGGCCCAGGCGCACGACGACCGGCTCGTCGCCGGTCAGGTCGATCACGGTGGTGGGCGCTTGCGGGCAGGCGCCCGCATCGATGATGGCGGCCAGATCGTGGTCGTAGCGCTCGCGGATTTCCTCGGCGTCGTTCAGCGCCTCGGTTTCATCCTTGGGGATGAGCGTGGTGGACAGCAGCGGCGAACCCGCCTGTTCCAGCAAGCCCAAGAGGACGGCGTGATCCGGCACGCGGATGCCGATGGTCTTGCGCGAGGGATGCGACACGCGCCGCGGCACTTCCTTGGTGGCTTCGAGAATGAAGGTCCACGGGCCGGGCGTCGCGGCTTTCAGCAGTCGGTATTGCTTGTTGTCGACGCGGGCGAAGTGGCCGATTTCGGCCAGGTCGCGGCACAGGAGGGTGAGGTGATGACGTTCGTCCAGTCCGCGCAGGCGGCGCAGCCCGTCGGCGGCGCTTTTGTCGTCCAGGCGGGCGACGACGGCGTAACTGGAGTCGGTGGGCACTGCCACCAGGCCCCCGTCATTGAGCCATTGCGCGGCTTGCTTGAGCAGCCGCGGCTGGGGATTTGCGGGGTGGACAGAGAAATACAAAGCCATGGGTTTATCCTAACATCCTTGACGGCCGCCCAATAGCGCGGCGATGCAAAATGGCGGTAATGACGATCCGCCCGGAGAACCAGTATGCGCCTCGATAATTCGCGCCAGAGCGACAATGTGGAAGACCGCCGTTCCAGCGGCCCACGAATCGGCGGCCGCGGGACCATTGGCATAGGCACGATAGTACTTGCCTTGGTGGCGATGTACTTCGGCGTCGATCCGCGCGTGGTCCTGGACATGGCGGAAGGCCCGGCCGTGCAGGAGCAGGCGCCCGCCTCGGCCCCGCCGGCCAACGATCCCCAGGCCGTCTTCGTGTCCAAGGTCCTGGGCGAAACCGAAGACGTGTGGACCGGCATCTTCCAGAAGGAACTGAACCGCCAGTACGTCGAGCCCAAGCTGGTGCTGTTTCGCGGCGCCACGCCCACGGCCTGCGGCACCGGCCAATCCGCCATGGGGCCCTTCTACTGTCCGGGCGACAGCAAGGTCTATATAGACCTGTCGTTCTTCGACGAACTGCAGAACCGGTTCAAGGCCCCCGGCGATTTCGCGCAGGCGTACGTGATTGCGCATGAAGTCGGCCATCATGTGCAGCACCTGCTGGGCATCTCGGACCAGGTGGACCAACTGCGCCGGCGCAACCCCTCGCAGGCCAATGCATTGTCAGTTCGGCTGGAACTGCAGGCGGATTGCTTTGCCGGCCTCTGGGCGCAGCGCGCGGATGCCGCGCGCAACATCCTGGAAGGCGGCGACGTCGAAGAAGCGCTGGCGGCCGCCACCGCGATCGGCGATGACCGCCTGCAGAAGCAGAGCCAGGGATACGTCGTGCCCGATGCCTTCACGCACGGCAGCTCCGCGCAGCGTGTGCGCTGGTTCAAGCGCGGCCTGGAAAGCGGCAGCATCAAGCAGTGCGACACGTTTGGCGCGACGTCTCTGTGACGCGCGGCGCTGCGCGGCCCTCACCCGCTCCGGGCCGCACAGCGCCAACACCTGTATATCCATCCAGGCCGAATACCCCCGCCGTCTTCATCTTGTAAGATTACGCCCCCTCGCAATGCTGCGCGCGCGTGTTTTCACCGCGGCGCGGCGGGGCGCAGCGCATGCCGCATGCACGTTTTGCTTCGCGCGCGCCCCCAGACCCTAGATTCGTTTCCATGGCCAACAAGTTCGAACCGCTAATCACCGTTGATGAGGTGCAAGAGATTCTTGCCGAACCCAAGGAAACCGCCAAGCCGATCCTCTGGCTGCCGAAACCCGCCGCGGGCAATGCCCAGTGGATGGAATTCAGCTGTCCATGCAAGATCAAGGGCGAGGTGCGCGAAGACGTGATCTTCCGCGTCATGTACCGGGGCGCCCGCACGGCAGTGCATGGGCAGGCCACCATCTTCCTGACCGAGGCGTTCTGCGCCAGTCTCTTCGTGGGCCCGCACCGGGTGTATGGCGTCGATACCGACGATTCGTTCCACACCAGCCTGGTGGGCGCGGACCGGCCGCAATACCGCAAGCCGCTTGCCGACCGCAGCCATGAACACATCTGGGTCGAAGAAGGCGAAGGCTATGCCGAGCCGATCGTGCCCGCGCTGGACACCATCGGCGCGCTGATGCAGTATTTCCTGCCGCGAGCGAACCTGACGCTGGCCGGCGGCTTTGCGCATCCCCTCAAAGGCCGCCAAATCGAACTGATCCTATGAGCAATTTTCTGGAAGCCTCCGGCTGGACCGTCCTGCCGGCGGGCGAACACGCCGTTCGCGCCGTCTCTCCCATGACGTTGGGCCTGGACGGCCAGCACGCCGCCTTTTTCATCGCGCATCCCGATGAGCCGTCGTTCTACCTGACCGACGCCTGTGAGACCGCCATGCATGCGTCCAGCTTTGGCATCGACGTGGCGGCCAAGCGCATCGACATCCTGAACGAAACGCCGGGCGTCACGCTCGCCCATTTCGACCGGTCCGGCGCCATCGTGGCCGAAGGTCCGATCGAGCAGTTGCAGGAAGCGCTGTGGGACGCGGTGAAGCTGGCGATGGCCTTGTCGTTCCAATGCGCGAAATGGATGCCGCGGTTCAGCCAGCTGCGATTCCGCGCGCAGGTGGGCCGCGCGCTGGCCGAAGGCGTGGGCGTGAACCGCATGGTCAAGGGCGCGCGCGCCAAGGGCAGCAGCGGTCACACGGCGGACTTTGCGTACGCGGTGCGCGCGGCGGGCAGCACCGCCCTCACCTACATCGAGCCGATCGCGCTGAAAGCGGGCAAGAAGATGGACTGGACGCAGGTCTACCAGACCCACGGCAAGATGTCGGATGTGAAGATGGCCGATGCGCGCAACTCGCGCATGGTGATTCTGGAAGACGGCGCATCGGCCGAGGAATTCAAGAAGGCCGTGACGATCCTGGAGCAGTCCGCCACCGTGCAGACGCTGGCCAAGACCCGTGACTGGCGAGAGGTGTTTTCGGCCTAGCCGTCTCAGGACGGCGTGTTGGTCAGGCCGTCGACGATTTCGCGGCCGTGCACGATGGCCGCATGCACGGCCTCGCGCGGACTGTAGACGAAGCCGCCGCCCGCAAACTGGGGCACGGGGTATTCGTCGCCGCCTTCGAGTATGGCGCCTGCCTGGACAACCATCACCGAGGCAGTGAAGACAGGGCCGCTGGCTTCGGGCGGGGGCTCGATGGCGCCGCCGCCCCGGGACACCTTGGCCGTGAGGCGGTATCCCTTGTAGATCAAGTTGTTCTGATGCACTTCGGTAGTCCTCTATCTGCCGTCGAGCATACTCCGTGATTTCATGACAATCCGGATAAGTTTTGTAACTCAAGCAGAAAATAGAAACACTGTTGCGCCAACGCAGGCGCGTCCCCATTTCTCAAATATTGAGAAGCGCATCCGCTTTCAAGCCTGAAAGGTAGCGCCGGCGCGGCTTGCGAGCCGGCGCCGGCGCTGCACGTACCGGCGCCCACCGCCAATTCCGGGGGATTACCCTAGGGTCTGTTGCGAAAGCGCATCCTCGGACATATTCATCCCTGTCACGCGCATGTAGTCGTCCAACCGCCAGCCCTTGCCGAGCAGGATCATGCGGGTATGCAGGTCATCGCGCACGCGGGGCGCCACCTCGCGCCCCAGATAGGTGAGCTGCTTGCAGCGCAGGTCCACGTAACCCAGCGCGTAGTGGCGCGACAGTCCCATCCACAGGCGGTGCGCCCCGACGGACTGGCGGGCGCCGCTAAGAATGCACAGGCCCGCGTCCAGCGCCCACCGGTACACCGCGGTGGCCAGGCCCATGCCTTGGTAGGGCGCTGCGTACTTCGAATGCGGCGCGCGCACGTAGGGATCGGCGCGCCGGCCCACTTCGATCAGCCGGTTGAACACCGTATAGCCCGCCAACCGGTTCCGCCGCACGTCCACCACATACACGTAATACTCGCCGTCGGCCTCGCGATAGCGAAGCACGATGCCAGGAATGTCGGTCTTGACCTCCGGCAATCCATGCAAGCGGTCCATCGGACGATTCATGCGGTTGTGAATGGCATCGAGCTCCTTGTCCACTTCCTGGGGACTATGGTTAACGTCGATGCGCAATTCCGTCACGATCGACATGACGTGACGGAACGCGTGCAAGGCCAGCGTAGGCAAGGCCACCTCCTGTACAGGGTTGAAGAACGGTCCGCGAGGGACGGGAGACGTAAAAAAAGCCGCATCCGCGGCTTGAAAAGTTGTGTGCGGGTGCACCGCCGGTCAGGGCGGTGAATGGGGCCAGGCGAGGAATCGATCACGCGGCTGCATGCGCGTGCCTTTGGGCTGCGGGCTGGTCGCCCGCCAGGCCAAAAAATGCCGGGAATTGCCGCTCGCCCTTGGCTGTGATGCCCAATGCGCGCGAGTCCAGGTCCTTTGCGACCCAGCCGCGCGCGAGCAGCGCGTCGAGCAGCGCCGCGCCCAAGGCGCCGCCCAGATGGGAACGCCGTTCGCTCCAGTCCAGGCAAGCGCAAGCGAAGCGGCGGCGGCGCTGGCGCGCCTGGGCCACGTCGACGCCGACTTGCGCGAGCGACGCTTCGCCCAGCGGCGTGAGTACATAGTCGCGCCCGTCCGGCGTCAGCCAATGCCGGCCCAGCATCGCGTCATGGATGCGCACGGCCAGCGTGCCGGCCATGTGGTCGTAGCAGGTGCGGCTGTCGCGCAGCGCGGACGGCGTGGTCGGCTTGAACGGCGCGCGCTCGGCGCCCGCCACCACCAGCAGCGCCTCCAGCGCGTGGCCGACCTCGCCGCTGGCCAGGCGGTAGTAGCGGTGCTTGCCCTGCACGGCCATTTCCACCAGGCCCTGATCGCGCAGGCGCTGGAAATGGCTGCTGGCCGTGGAGGCGCCGATGTCGGCGGCCGCAGCCAGTTCCGTGGCGGTGCGCGCGCGGCCGTCCAGCAACAGGCACAGCATGCGTGCGCGCGCGGGATCGGCGATGGCGCCTGCCACGGCGGACAGGTTGATGTCGGCGAACTCGGAATCCATGATTCGATATCGGCCAAAGTGTTGTGTGTAGGCCGTAAGCATACTTCGCCGCATCGAAACTCGCATCAATCGCCCAGACCATGTCCGCCTCCCCTCCCTTTTTTGGCTGGAAAGTCCTTTGCGCCACCTTCGTGCTCGCCGTCTTCGGTTGGGGCGTGGGTTTTTACGGTCCGCCGGTATTCCTGCACGCCGTCGTCCAGCGCACCGGCTGGAGCGTCGCGCTGGTATCGGGCGCGGTCACGCTGCACTTTTTGGCCGGCACAGTGGTGGTGGCCAACCTGCCGCGCCTGTACCGCCGCATCGGCGTCGCCCGCACGACCGCCGGCGGCGCTGCGCTGCTGGCCGTGGGCGTGGCCGGATGGGCGGTGGCGCAGACGCCCGCGCAACTGTATGCCGCCGCGGCGTGCAGCGGGATGGGCTGGGTGACGTTGGGCGCCGCCGCCGTTAACGCCCTGATCGCCCCCTGGTTCGTGCGGCGGCGTCCGGCCGCCCTGGGCATGGCCTACAACGGCGCCAGCGTCGGCGGCGTCGTCTTTTCGCCGCTATGGGTGTTCCTGATCGCGCACGCCGGCTTTGCGCAGGCGGCGTTGTGGGTCGGGCTGGCGATGGTCGTTGTCATCGGCGTGCTGTCGCGCAAGGTGTTTTCAGTGACGCCGCGACAGCTTGGCCAGGCCCCGGACGGCGACGCGGGGGGCAAGCCGCCCACCGCCACCCAGACCGCGCCGGCGGCCGCCGGCCAGCTGCGCCGCGACCGCGCGTTCGTGACGCTGGCCGCCGGCATGGCGCTGGGCCTGTTCGCCCAGATCGGCCTGATCGCGCACCTGCTGTCGCTGCTGGCGCCGCTGCTGGGCGCGCAGACGGCGGGACTGGCAATGGGACTTGCCACCGCCAGCGCCATCGCCGGACGCTCGCTCGTCGGCTGGCTGATGCCTCCGGCGGCCGACCGCCGCCGGATCGCCTGCGCGGCCTATGCCGTACAGATCGCCGGGTCGCTGGTGCTGATGTTGGCCGGGGACCACACATGGGCGGTGTGGGCGGGCGTGGTGCTGTTCGGGTCGGGCATCGGCAACGCCACGTCCCTGCCGCCCCTGATCGCGCAGGCGGAATTCGCGCGCGAGGACGCGGCCCGGGTGGTGCCCCTGATCGTGGCACTGTCGCAAGGCGCCTATGCCTTTGCACCGGCCGCCTTCGGGGCGCTGCGGACCCTGTTGCAGCCGACGGGGCTGGCGCTGCCGGGTTTCCTGGCCGCCGCCGCCGTATTGCAGCTGGCCGCCATCCTGTGCTTTGCCGCGGGTCGTGGCGCCCACGCCAGGCGCGGCGCGCTCTGACGCCTCAGGCGCCGCCGCGCCGCGCCACCAGGCCGGCCATGACCGCGTCGCCGCGTTCGTTGACCAGCCCCTCGGCCACGCCCTCGCGATCGGCCGCGTTGCGGTTCTGGCTGACCTTCCACTTGCCTTCGATGCGCGCGATGGGGATTTCCACGCCGATGATGGCGCGCATCTGCGCGGCGATGAAATCGGCGGGCGCCTCGTCCACGCGCCACGGCTGGGCGCGCGCACGCTCCTGGCTGTCGGTCAGCGCCTCCAGCTGGGCACGCAGCCACGCCGGATCGTCCTGGATGACAGGCGTGCCCCACACGTGGACAGCCACGAAATTCCAGGTGGGCACCACCTTGTGCGTCTCCGCCTTGGTCGCGTACCAGGACGGCGTGATGTAGGCCTGCGCGCCGTGGAAGGCCACCAGGCACTCGCGTCCCGAAGCCAGCTCGGCAAGCTGCGGATTGGCGCGCGCCACGTGCAGGCGCAGGACGCCATGCGGGCCTTCGGGATAAAGCAGACAGGGAATGTGATTGGCCATCAGCCCGCCGTCGCCGCTGGTGCAGACGACGCCCAGCGGATGGGCGCGGATGAACTCGTGCTGGATATCCAGCGAATCTTCGCGAAAGGCGGACGGCAGGTACATGATGGCGGCGCGATGAAAAGGTCAGGAAAGCGACAACATACCGCGCGCGTGGCCCCACTGAAAGAGCCACACCTTCCGCGTTTCATGGAGCCAAGCACCTCGTGCGCCAACTGGCGCCGCCAATGCGTCTCGCTGCTATCGTCGGGATCGCGCGTAGGCGGCGTTCATGCGTTCGCGGGCCTCGGTTTCATGCGCAAAGGCGCGGTCGTAGTTTTCAAGGCAGCCGGGCGTGGGACTGGGCCATTGGATCGCGGCGATCGCTTCGGTCAGTTCATCGCGGGCCCGCTGCCATTCCTTGACGGCGGCATACCATTCGTTGGCGGTGTCCATAGATGTCTCCTTCTATGTGCACATGCCCATCGTAGCGCTGGCCACAGCCGGCAAGACAGCGTTTTCGCATGGCCAGAAGGATGATGCGGCCAGGCGCGCAGCCGATGCCCGCAGCCAAAAAAATAGCCGCGGCAGCGCGAGTTTCGGGCAGATAATTGCCAGCATGAATCGTGCCGGTCGTGTGTCCGCCACCGCGGACGCCGTAGTCTGAAAAGGAAAGCCCCCATGAAGCCCAACCTCGCACTGTGCGCGGCCTGCTGCGCACTCATCGGACTGGCCGGTTGCACCAATCTGCCCAAGGCCAAGGACTATTCCACCGCGCTTGGCGAACCCCAGAGCCAGCTCCAGCAGGACCCAAACTGGAGCGGCGGCCGCATCTGGGTCCGGCCGGGACCGCCGATCGGCAGCCAGTTCGACAAGAAGCTGCTCTTGGAGAATGTGACCTACATTCCCGGCGACCGGCCTGACGAGTTGGACTTTCGCGACAATGCCGAACTGCGGCAGCGCGTGCTGGACTACATGAACGCCGCCTTGCGCCGGGAGTTTTCGCAGGCCGGCTATCAGTTGATATCGGCGCCCGCGCCGCGCTCGGTGCGGCTGCGGGCCGCCATCACGGGCACCTTCCGCAACGATCGCGATCCGCGCCCGGGCGAATACGTGCCGATCGGCTACGTACTGGGCCAGACGGCCAAGGCCGCGGGCCTGCGCGATCAATCGGCGCGGCTGTTGATCGAAGCCTCCGCGCGCGATGCCACCACCAACCAGCTGCTGATCGCCTCGATGGGCGCCGTCACGGGCAGCAACCTGCCCGAGAGCCGCAAGCCCACGGCGGCCGACGTGCAAGGCGCCATCGACGACTGGGCGCGCCGGGTTCGCGAGCAATTCGACCGCATCTGGGTCGCGGAAATTCCCAAAACGCCGTGATGCGCGGGTGACCATTTTCCGCTGCATATCACGATGTGATGAATATTGACGTCAACCCTCACTTACCCAGGGACCACGGCTAATGCTACTGTTCCGCCTGTGCAAGGAGTACATGCAATGGATCAGAAAACAAAGCCCTGGGCATTTCCCAAACCCCACCCCGAAAACACGCCACGCGGCGAGCGCAACAAACAAGAGTTCGACACGCCGCCCAAAGAAGAAAAGCCCGCGGCCAAACCGCGCGCCAAAAAGCAGACGCCTGCGACAGGACGGGCTCGCCCGTGAGGCTGGCGGCAAAGGTCTGTGCGTCCGCCGGGGCAGCGCTTTGCGCGCTGTCCATGGCCGCCGCCGCAACGCCCGACCTGCAGACGGGCGACATGGTTTTCCAGCAGTCGCGATCGGCGCAAAGCCTGGCCATCCAACAGGCCACGCATTCGCCCTATAGCCACATGGGCATGATCGTGACGCGCCAAGGCCAGGCCTACGTGCTCGAGGCCGCGGCGCGCGTCAGCTACACCCCCCTCTCGCAATGGATCGCGCAAGGCGAGCGCGGCCATTACGTCGTCAAGCGGCTGCGCGACGCATCGCAGCTCACGCCCGACGCGCGCGCCCGCCTGGCCAAGGCGGGCGCCGCCTATGTGGGCAAGCCCTACGATCTGGTGTTCGCCTGGTCGGACGACCAGATTTATTGCTCCGAACTGGTCTGGAAGATCTACGAGCGCGTCCTCGGCGTGCAGATTGGCGCGCTGGCCCCGCTGAAAAGCTTCGATCTGGCCTCGCCCGCCGTGCAGGCCAAGATGCAGGAACGCTACGGCAAGCGCATTCCCTGGGAAGAACCCATCATCTCGCCGGCCGCCATGTTCGCGTCGGACCAACTGGTGACCGTCGGCACCTTCTGACGGCGGCGCCGCGCCGATAACGGCGCGCGCCGTGGGGCATCATGCCCGCGCCGCCCACCTGAAACGCTCAGCGTACCGGCACGGTGTCCTTGTAGAGCACACCGTCCTTCATGATGACCAGGAAGTTTTTCTCCGGGTCACCGATCAGCGAGATGTCTTCAATGGGGTTGCCATCGACCAGCAGCAGATCGGCAAGCGCTCCCTCGCGCACCACGCCCAGGTCGCCGCGGTAAGGATTGCGCTTGCCCGACAGCTTGAGCAATTCGGCGTTCGTGCCGGTCGCCATCATGAGCGTCTGTGCCGGCGTGTACCACCGCGTGAGGCTGGCGAGGATCCTGCCCTGCTGCGCCGCCAGCTGGCTGGAAAAAAGGATGTCGGTGCCAAACGCCGTCTTCAGTTTGTACTTGATCGCCAGATGATAGGTCCGGTCGGTGCCGGCAAAGACTTCCTGCGCTTTTTGCCATTGGTCCGAGCCGCGGGGAAAGGCGTCTGCCAGTTCGTCCGGAAAGGGCTGCGTGCTAAGCCATACGCCCGATCGGGCCATCAGCTGCGCCGTTTCCTCGTCCATCATGCTGCCGTGCTCGATGCTCTGCACGCCCGCCTTGACGGCCCGCTGGATGGCGGTGGGCGTGTAGGCGTGCACCGCCACGTAGGTGCCCCAATCCGTCGCGGCCTCCACCGCCGCGCGAAGCTCGGGCTCGGTGAACGTCACGACGTCCAGCGGGCTGTGCGGCGACGACACGCCTCCGCCGCCGGTCAGCTTGATCTGCGTCGCGCCCTGCATGAGTTGCTCGCGCGTGCGCAGGCGCACTTCGTCGGGGCTGTCGGCAATGGTGCTGTCGCCGGCCAGATCGTGCCGCGACGCTGGCGCCCCTAGCGTGCGCGGCAGGTCCGCCATCGAACGGAAATCGCCATGCCCGCTGGTCACGCTGATCATCGCGCCGGACGGGTAGATGCGTGGGCCCGGGATCACGCCCTGGTCCACCGCCTGCTTCAGGCTGAACGCCGAGCCGCCCAGGTCCCGCACCGTGGTGAAGCCGCGCATCAGCGTCTTGCCCGCCTCCACGCCCGCGACAATGTTCAGGTAGGTCGGATCCTGGGTCATCGCCACGGCCAGCGGCACGCCGACGAACATGCTGTGCCAGTGCATGTCGATCAGCCCAGGCATCAACGTGCGCCCGCCGCCGTCGATGACCCGCGCGCCGTCGGCCGGCACCTTGTCGCGCGACACCTTTTCAATGACGTTGCCGTGGACCAGCACGCTGCTCGCCGGACTCAGCTCGCCCGACACGCCGTCGAAGATGCGGACATTTTCGAAGAGGACCCGGGAATCGGCCGCGGCCTGCGCGCCCGGCGGCGCCGCCGCCTGGGCCGCGGGCAAGGAATGGGAATGCGCCGACCCAGCCCCGAAAATCAGCAATGCCGCCGTGAATGCAATACCAGTCCTGACAACCATGATCGCGCCTCTGGGTGAGTCATCCGCCTTCAGGACGGAAACAGGATCGGGATCAGCAGCACGCTGACCACCAGGGAAAACAAGGTCAATGGCGTTCCGATCTTCAGATAGTCGGCAAAGCCAAAGCCCCCCGCCACGCTGACCAGCGCATTGGAAGGCGTGGACACCGGCGACATGAACGCCGCGGACGACGCGATGGCCACCGTCATCGCAAACGCGTAGGGCGAAGCATGCAGGCTTTCGGCGATGCTGATCGCCACGGGGCCCATCAGCACGGCAGTGGCCGTGCCCGACACCACCACGCCCAGCGTGACGGTCGCCACGAACACCAGCGCCAGCTGCCCGTAGATGCCCCAATCGCCCGAATAGTGCAGCAGGAACTGCGCGGCCATATCGACGCCGCCGCTGCGCTTGAGCGCCAGCGCAAAAGGCAGCATGCCCACGATCAGGATCAGCGCGCGCCAGTTGATCGACCGGTACGCCACGTCCAGCGTCACACAGCCGAACAGGCCCATCATCAGGCCGCCGATCAGTCCCGCCATCACGTTGGGGACCCAGTCGGTCAGCATCAGGAACACGACCGTCGCCAGCGAGAACAGCGCGTGAAGCGCGCGATTGGGCACCGGCACCAGCGAATCGGCTTCGACCGGCATGGCCAGGCTGACCAGATCGTGCTCTTCGGCCTGCAGCGAGAAAATGCCTGTCCACGGGCCGACCACCAGTAGCGTGTCGCCCACGCGCATCTTTACATTCGGCAGGTCGCGCATGGCCTCCTTGCCGCGCCACAGGCCGACAACAAAGAGCCCGTGCCGCGCCAGCACCACGGACTCGCGGGCATTTGCGCCCTCCAGCCGCGACTCCGAGGGGATGATGACCTCCACCATGCCCACGTCGCGCGCCTGATCGGTGAAGTACACCCCGGACATCGCCAACCGCTTGACCTGATGCCGGGCGCAGAATCCGTCGATGTCGAAACCCTCGGCGTCCATGTCCAGCAACAGGATGTCGCCCGCTTCCAGCACGTCGTCCGCCGTGGGGCGCATCACGGCCCGGGCGAAGCGCGAATGGCGTTCGATCGCGATGACGAACGCCGCCTTGCCCAGTTCGCCCGCCCACATGCCAAGCTGACGTCCGACCAGATCGGAGTCGTCCTGCACCAGCAGGCGGCAGGCCCGGTTCTGCAGGGAATACTTGGTGGCCCAGTCGCCGAAGCTGGGCCGGTTCGCGGCGCGCGGCCCCTGGCCCGCGTCGATCAGATTGCGCGCAAACAGCATGTAGGCGATGCCGCCGGCCAAGACCACAATGCCGATCGGCGTGAAGTCAAAGAAGCGAAAGCCCTCGTAGCCCGCATAGCCCAGCGCGCTGTTGAGCACCAGGTTCGGCGTGGTTGCCACCAGCGTCAGCATGCCGCTCATGGCTGCCGCCGCGCCCATGGGCATCAGGATCCGGCGGCTGGCCATGCCGGACTTGCGCGCGATCCGCAGGACGATGGGAATGAAGATGGCGACCACGGCCGTGGAGCTCATCACCGCGCCCATCGAGCCGACGGCCCCCATCACCAGCAGCACCAGCCATCCCTCGCTCTTGCCGCCGTGCTTTAGCAGCAGGTCGCCCACGGCCTGCGCAACGCCCGTGCGCACCAGCCCCTCGCCCACGACGAACAGGCAGGCGATGAGGATGATGTTGGGATTGGAGAATCCATCCAGCGCCTCGCGGTAGGTCACCGTGCCGCTCAGGGGCAGCAGCAGCATGACCAGCAGCGCCACGGCATCGGACCGGGGCCGCCCGATGACAAACAGCACGACAGCCGCGCAGAGGATGGTGAGGACGACTGCCAGTTCGCTGACCATTGCCGTGCGGCTCCTTCGCGCGTCCCTAGAACGCCGTGTTGCCCGTGCTGATCGCCCACACGCCGATGCCGCACGACACCAGCACCAGAATCAGGATCGGCCATTCATACGGGGCAAAGATGTTGCCCCGCTGCTCCCGGCGGGAAATCAGAAAGAGGATGGTGCCGGGCGCGTAAATGACGCACGACAGGATGAAATACCGGAAGCCGCCCGCATACACCAGCCCGGCGGCATAGACCGTGGCGGCCGCCGCCAGCGCCAGTTCGACCTTGCGCCGCCCGCTCCAGCCGTTATAGGTTTCGCCGCGCACGGTCAGCATCAGCCCAAACGCGGCCACGAAGAAGTACGGCATCAGGCTCATTGAACTGGCCATGTTCTTGAGCAGCACGAAGGTGTCTTCGGTAAAGAGCGTGACGATCAGAAAGAGCTGCACGATGCCGTTGCTGAGCCAGAGCGCGGCTGCCGGCACGCCGTGCCGGTTTTCGCGGCCCAGGAACGACGGCATGATGCCCGCGCCGGCCGCGGCGCGCAGCACTTCGGCCGCCAGCAGGATCCACGCCAGATAGGCGCCTGCCACCGACACCATCAGCCCCACGCTGACCAGCATGCTGCCCCACGGCCCGACCACCGCGCGCAACACGCCCGCCATGGACGGATTGCGCAGCGCCGCGATCTCCGCGCGCGGCAGCACGCCGTACGACAGCATCGTCACCATCACCAGCAGCGCCAGCACCAGCAGAAAACCCACAATGGTCGCAACCGCCACGTCCTCGCGCCGCTTGGCGTAGCGCGAATAGACGCTGGCGCCTTCCACCCCCAGGAACACGAACACCGTGACCAGCATCGTGTTGCGCACCTGCTCGAAAAGACTGCCCTTGCCTTCACCGCTGAGCCCCTCGGCGATGTTCGCGCGCAGCACGTCCAGGTCCACGGCAAAGGCGGCAAAGACGATGAAGATCGCGATCGGGACGACCTTGGCGATGGTGACGACCGTGTTCATGCCGGCGGCCTGACGGATGCCGCGCAGGATCAGGAAATGGGTGGACCACAACAGCACCGAAGACACCAGCACGGCCGGCACGGTGTCGCCGTCGCCGAAGAATGGCAGCACGGCGCCCAGCGTTCCCTTGAAGATGACGAAGTAGCTGACGTTGCCCAGGCAGGCGGCCGTCCAGTAGCCCAGCGCCGCCAGAAACCCCAGATACAGCCCGAAGCCGGCCTTGGCGTACGCGAAGATGCCCGTGTCCAGATCGGGACGCCGGCGCGCCAGGAACTGGAAGACCATCGCCAGCGTCAACATGCCCGTGCCGGCAATGGCCCAGGCCACCATGCCGCCCACCGGACCGGTATTGCGCGCAAACACGCTGGGCAGCGAAAAGATCCCCGCCCCCACCATCGAGCCCACCACCATGGCGGCAAGCGCCATGCGAGAAAGTTTGGCAGTTTCCCCGCTCACGATCTTCTCCTGAAAAAGACCCAGTGCTTGCCCCGCCCGCGCGGCCGTCCCCCGCCGGGACGGTCGCGCGCGCCGATGCCCCGCTAGGCGGCATCCCGCGAGATCGGGCACGTCATGCAATGCCCGCCGCCGCGGCCCCGGCCCAGTTCCGCGCCGACGAAGGTGATGACCTCGATGCCCGCCTTGCGCAGCAGCGTGTTGGTGTAGACGTTCCGGTCGTAGGCCAGCACCACCCCGGGCGAGATGCAGACCAGATTGGCGCCACTGTCCCACTGCGTGCGCTCGCGGACATAGGCGTTGCCGCCAGTCTCGACCACGCGCATCTTCTTGACGCCCAGCGCCTCGCCGATCACGTCCACCAGCGACCCCTTGTCCTTATGCAGTTCCAGCGAGCCCGGGGTGTTGCCCGGCCGGTAGGAGAACGCCTGGACGTTGTTGACGATGTCGGGGTACATCAGCACGCAGTCACGGTCCGCGAAGGTCAGCACGGTATCCAGGTGCATGGCCGCCCGCAGCTTGGGCATGGCCGCCACGATCACCCGGTCGGCCGCGTTCTTGGCAAAGAGCGTGGCCGCCAGCTGGCTGATGGCCTGGCGCGACGTGCGTTCGCTCATGCCGATCATCACCGTGCGGTTGCCGATCGGCATGACGTCGCCGCCTTCCAGCGTGGCCAGCCCGTGGTCGGCCGTGGGGTCGCCCCACCAGACGTTCACCTTGCCGGCAAAGCGCGGATGGAACTTGTAGATGGACGACGTCAGGATCGTCTCTTCGTGCCGCGCGGGCCAGTACAGCGGATTGAGCGTCACGCCGCCGTAGATCCAGCAGGTCGTGTCGCGCGTGTACAGCGTGTTGGGCAGCGGCGGCAGCAGGTATTCCGTGACGCCCGCGGCCTCCTTGATCAGCATGAGCTGTTCGCCGCCCACCGACTCGGGAAACTCGTCGGTCGACAGCCCCCCGATCAGCGTCTCGGCCAGCTTGCGCGGCGCCAGCCCGTCCAGGTAGCTGCGGATCTCATCGAGCAATCCCAGCCCGACCTGGTTCGCCACCACCTGGTTGTCCAGGATCCACTTCTTTGCCTCCGGTATCGCGACCGTTTCGGCCAGCAGGTTGTGCATTTCCAGCACGTCCACGCCGCGGTCCCGCATCTTGGTCATGAAGTCGAAATGGTCCCGCTTGGCGTTGTCGACCCACATGACGTCGTCGAACAGCAACGCATCGCAATTGGAGGGCGTCAATCTTTCGTGGGCGCGTCCTGGCGCGCAGACCATCACCGTGCGCAATTGCCCGACTTCTGAATGGACTCCAAATTCCTCGGTATCAGCCATGACTAGCTCCCAGACGTTAAATGGCGATCCAGCCGTAGATCAGGCCGACGATGGCGGCCAAAGCTCCGACGCATGCCACGATGAATACGACCAACTCCCAACCTGTGAAGAACGACCTGCCCTGCTCGCGCCGGGCCCAGAAGTACAGCACAGACCCGGGCGCGTACAACAGCGCCGACAGCAGCAGGAATTTCAATCCGCCGGCGAGAATCATGAACACGGTGTAGATGGCCGCGATGCTGGCAAGCGTCAGATCGCGCTTGCGGTCCTTGCCGTCGACATACGTCTCGCCGCGCTTGGCAAGCTGCCAGCCGAAGCCGGCGACCAGCAGGTAGGGGATCAACGACATCGCGCTGGTCAGGCTCAGCATCAGCGCAAAGGCGTCGCGCGACCAGTACGTACTGATGACGAAAAGCTGCACGATGATGTTGGTCACCCACAGGGCCACGACCGGCACGCCGTTCTTGTTCTCGCGGGCGAACGCGCGCGGCATGTCTTCGTTCTTGGAAGCCGCGTGCATCACTTCCGCGCAGATCAGCGACCAGGCCAGATAGGCGCCCAGCACCGAGATCAACAGCCCCACGCTGACGAACACCGCGCCCCACGGACCCACCACCGATTCCAGCACGCCGGCCATCGACGGCTGGCGCAGCCCGGCGATGTCGCTCTGCTGCATGACCGCATAGGGCAGCAGCGACACCAGCACCATCAGCAGCAACGCCGTCACAAAGCCGATCAGCGTGGCCACCCCCACGTCCGAGCGCTTGGACGCGAACCGCGAATACACGCTTGCGCCCTCGATCCCCAGGAAGACGAAGACGGTCACCAGCATGGTTCTGCGCACCTGCTCGAACAGGCTGTAGCCGCTCATTTCGCCCCAGAAGTTGATGCGGAACAGGTCGACCTTGAATGCCACGAACAGCACGACGATGAACACCAGGATCGGAATGATCTTGGCGACCGTCACGACCGCGTTGATGAACGCCGCCTGCTGCACGCCGCGCAGGATCATGAAGTGAAACAGCCAGATCCCCACCGATGCCACCGCGATTGCGATGACCGTGTTGCCGTCGCCGAAAACGGGAAAGAAGGCGCCGAGCGTGGACTTGATCAGCACCCAGTACGACACGTTGCCGATGCAACTGCCGATCCAGTAGCCAAACGCGGACAGAAAGCCCATATAGTTGCCAAAGCCCGCCTTGGCGTACGCAAAGACGCCCGCGTCCATGTCGGGTTTGCGCTCGGCCAGCGCCTGGAACACGCGCGCCAGCGTGTACATGCCCGCCCCCGCGATGATCCACGCGATCACCGCGCCGACGACGCCCGTCGCCCCGCCAAAGGTCCTGGGCAGCGAGAAAATCCCGGCGCCGATCATCGACCCCACCACCATGCCGGTCAAGGCAAGCAATCCAAGCTTCTTGGGAGTACTGCTTTCCATCATGCACCTCCAATATTGAGCAAAGACGTGAGCGGGTCGGCCAGCTTGCCGGGCATGCCCCGGACCGGCCGGCTCAGCTGCGGGCAACGCGTGAACTGCGGCCTGCGCCGTACACGGTGGTCATCGTGATAAGTAGGGGCACGCCAATGAACGTGCCCGGAATGCCCCACACAAACCCCCAGAAAAAAACAGCAAACATCACCATCAGCGGCGACAGCGCAAACGCGCTGCCGGCAAGCCTGGGTTCCAGATAGCAGCCGTACACGATCTGGATGCAGTTCAGGACGACGAGCACCGCAATGCTGGTCTGCAGGGATCCCACCTGCACGAATGCGAAGAACGCCGGAAACACCGTCGCCACCAGCGGCCCGAGAAACGGGATGTAGTTCAGCAGGAACGCGAGCCCGCCCCAGGCGGTCGCCAGCTCCAGCCCGGCATAGATCGCAAACAGCCAGACCGTCACGCCCGTCAGCACGCTTGCGATCGTGCGGATCACCATGTACCAACGCAGCTTGGCGGCAACCTCGCGCCCGATCGCCATCCAGCGCTGCGCCCTGGCCTCACCCAGCAGGCGGATCAGCCGCCCCGGCGCCTCGTCAAGCTCGAACAGCCCCAGCGCAATGAAGACAAACGCGATGAAAATCATGCCCAGCATGCTGTTGATCCGCAGCGCCACCTCCTGGATCGCCCGCACCAGCCACGACACGTTGAAGCTGTCCTGGAACATCTGGATCGCCATCGCGCCGTGCGGATGCAGCGTTTCGGTCTCCAGCGTGAACAGGCGCTGGAAGCGCGCGGCATTGGCCATGACCCACTGCGCGACCAGGCTGAAGCCCCAGGCCGCCAACGACAGGAACACCACCGACACGACCACCGTGACCACCAGCGCCAGGATCGCGGCCAGCGGCGCCGGCATCCTGCGGCCCAGGTACTGGCGCAGCGGCGCAACCAGGCAGATGACGAACAGCGCAAACGCCAACGGCACGAAGATCGGGCTGGCCAGGTACAGCAGGCCGAGCAGCAGGAGGGCAAAGATGCCGGACATTGCGAAGGACGTCATCGTGGTATCACCCCATCAACGCGCTTGACCAGATAGGCATAGAACGGATTGGAGGTCAGCCGGGTCAACGTGTCCATGCCGATCACGAAGGCGCCGACTTCGCCGCGCATGGACATGGCGCCCAGGCTGATGCCAAATTCTTCGATGTTGTCCGGATGCGTGCCGTACAGCGCGTCGTCGGTCGGGAACGGCAGCGCAACGTGCGACAGCGAATAGACCTCGCGCGGATAGTCCATGCCGATGGCCCGTTCCACGACGGCGGTGGCGTTCGGCTCAATGACGCGCTCGATCATGGCGCTTGACGTGGGGCTGGCGTTGGTGACGAGCGTCAGGCGATAGTTGCGCTTTTCGCCGGGCAGCGTGCCCGCCAGTTGCCAGGCGACACCGCGCCGGAACAGCGGCCCAAGCTTGGTGGCCCGGTTCAGGTCGAACAGCACCAGGTCGCTGCCGTTGGCCGGCAGCCGCGCATACAGCGCGTTGATCAGCGCGCGCGTGCTGACGGTGAAATCCAGCACGGAGTGGAACGTGATGATGGGCGGCAACCGTTCCAGGCCGCCCGCGCGCTGCTGCGCGACCAGCCTGTCCTGCAGCGTCTGCGTCAGCTCGAACGACTGGCGGGCCGCGTGGACGGGGAAAGAGTTGTACTTGAAGGGATTGAACTCCGGCACGATGCTCAGCCACGCGGCCTTGGCAAACGCGGGCAGGATGGCCGGCAGGCCCGCCAAGCCCGCGAAGCGCGCAAACGACGTGATGCCGACCATCGGCGAGATCAGCACCAGGCGGTCGGGCTTGTCGAGTTTGGGGTTGTCCAGCGCATCCAGCGCGTGCATCAGCGCCAACGCCCCGCCGTTGGAAAAGCCCACCATGTGCAGCGGTTTGGGCGCCGGCACGCGGCGGCGGGCTTCGCGCACGGCCAGGCGCGTGGCCGCCGCCCAGTCTTCCCAATGCGCGTCCGTCAGCCCGCCAGGCACCGTGCCGTGGCCCGGCATCCGGATGGCGATCGCCACGTAGCCGACGGATTGGTAATGGGCGGCGACGTGGCGCAGACTGTAGGGCGAATCCGTCAGGCCATGCAGCAGCACGGCCACGCCCCGCGGTTCACCCGCCGGCAGCAGCATGAACGACCGGTTCCAGTCATGCGCGAAATGCTCGGGGTACACCTTCGCGTCTGCGAAGTAGCGGTTGCTGTCCACCTTGTCCTCCGGCAGCAGCTTGTCGCCCACGTTCTGCCTGACCAGCGCAAAAAGCTGATCCTCATGCGCCAGGTAATCGTCCCAGGTGCTGCGGTCCAGCCGCTCGGCGTCCAGTTCCTGCGGCACATACGTGTGCCACGCAGCCAGCGGCGGCCCCTGCTGGATGTCGTACAGGCGCACGCCCATGAGCGTGAAGACAATCAGCAGCGCCACCCCGGCCACGATGAACAAGGCCTTGCGCAGCCGGCGCCACCGCGGGCGCTGGATGGCGTCGGTGGGCTTGCCGGTGTTCACTGCGCGGCTCCCGCCGCGGGCGGCGCGTCCGCCATGACCACTTCCGGCTGCTCGTCCCCGCCGCCCAGCGCCACGTACAGCGACACGCCGTTCTGCAATTGCGAGGCCCGCAGCGTCAGCATCTGCTGCTCCGCATTGAACAGGCCGCGCCGCGCATCGACGACTTCCAGATAGATGGAGATGCCGTTCATGTAGCGCAACTCGGCGGTTTCAGCCAGCCGGCGCTGCGCCTGGATCGCCGTCTCCTGCGCGGCGACCTGTTCCTGGAAGCGCTTGCGGTTTTCCAGCGCGGTCGCCACTTCGCTGAACGCGGTCTGCACCGTCTTGCGGTAATTGGAGACCAGCTCGTCGCGCTGCGCCGTGGCCAGGTCAACCGCCGCCCGCCGCTGCCCGTAGTCGAAGATCGGCCACCCTATCCCCGCGCCGATGTTCCAGATCTGGCTGGGCGAGGAGAACAGATCCGACAGCTCGGTGGACGCGTAGCCCAGCGATCCGGTCAGCGCAATGCGCGGAAAGAGTGCCGCGCGCGCCGCGCCGATGTTGGCATTGGCGCTGCGCAGGCGGTTCTCTGCCTGCCGGATGTCCGGCCTGACCACCAGCAGCGAAGACGGCAATCCGGGGCTAAGCGCATCGAACTGCCCCGCGGCCTCGATGGGCTGGCCGGCGGCCATCTCGTGCTGCAGGTCTTCGCCGACCAGCACCCACAGCCGGTTCCAATGCCCCGCCGTGGCGCGCTGCCATTCGGCAAGCTGGGTCTGCGCCTGGGTCAGCAGGATGGCGGACTGCTCGAAGTCGACGCGCGACGTGACGCCGGCGTCCAGGCGGTCCTTGGCCACGCGCAGCGCATAGCTGCGCGTCTCCACCGTGCGCTGCGCCAGCGCGATGCCCTCTTCGCCTGCCTGGGCGTCGTAATAGGTCGAGGCGACGTTCGCGATCAGCGACAGGCGGAACGCGCGCCGGCCTTCCACCGTCGCCAGGTACTGCTGCAACGCCGAGGCGGTCATATTGCGCACCCGCCCCCAGAAGTCCAGCTCAAACGACGAGACCATCACCTGCGCGTTGAACTGATTGAATTGCACGGTCTGCCGTGACCCGGCGAGCGCCGGGTCCAGCACGGTCAGCGGCTGCTGGTTGCGCGACGCCGCCGCGCCGGCGTCCAGTTGCGGCAGCTGATTGGCGCGCTCGATGCGGTAGAACGCGCGGGCCTGCTCGATCCGGGCCGTGGCCGCTGCCAGGTCCTGGTTCAGCTCCAGCGACCGTGCAATCAGGCGCTTGAGCTGCGCATCGCCAAAGAACTGCTCCCAGGTCACGTCCTGCGCCGCCTTGGCATCCGGGGGGACCTCGCCCGGGAACATGGCGGGCGTGGCCACTTCGGGCCGGCGGTGCTCGGGCGCAAAATTGCACGCGGACAGCCCACCGATAAGCAGCGCGGCGGCGGCAAGGCGGGCGGGGGTCATGGATTCTCTCCCCGCTCTTCGGCCTTGGCCGGACCGCTCTCGCCAGGCTTGGGCGCAGGTTTCCGGGGCCCGGACCAGCGCCGCGCCACCATGTAGAAAAGTGGCGTGAAGAACACCCCGAACAGCGTGGCGGTCAGCATGCTGCCCATCACGCTGGTGCCCACCGCCTGCCGGCTGGCGGCGCCCGCGCCGGTCGCCAGCACCAGCGGCAGCATGCCCAGCACGAACGTGACGCTGGTCATGATGATGGGGCGCAGGCGCTGGCGGGCCGCATCGACCACCGCTTCCTTGCGGTCGCGGCCTTCAAGTTCCTCCTTCAGCGCGAACTCCACGATCAGGATGCCGTTCTTGGCGGCCAGCCCGATGATGGTCACCAGCCCGATGTTGAAGTAAATGTCCGCCGACATGCCGCGCCCCAACGTGAATGCGGCAGCGCCCAGGATGCCGAAGGGCAGGATCAGCAGCACCGACACCGGCACGGACCAGCTTTCGTACAGCGCGGACAGCAGCAGGAACACCACGACCAGCGACAGGGCCAGCAGCAACGCCACCTGGTTGCCCGCCTGCTGTTCCTCGTAAGCCGTCCCGGTCCATTCGTAGGTGATGCCCTGCGGCAGGACCCGCGCGGCGATGGCCTCCATTTCGGCCAGCGCCACGCCGCTGGAGCGGCCCGCGGCGGCTTCGCCCGAAATCGTGATGGAAGGAAAGCCGTTATAGCGTTCCAGCTGCTGCGGACCATCGATCCAGCGCATTCGCGAAAACGCCGAGAACGGCACCATCTCGCCCCGGTTGTTCGGCAACTGCAAGGCGGCGATGTCCTGCGGCTGCATGCGCTGATCGGCCTCAGCCTGGATGAACACCCGCTGCACCGAACCATCGTGCAGGAAGTCGTTGACGTAGTTCGAGCCGAACGCCAGCGTCAGCGCCTGGTTGACCTGCGCCACCTGCAACCCCAGCGCGCGGGCATGCACGCGGTCGATCTCGACATACAACCGCGGTCCCGGCGGCATGCCGTCCAGCCGCACGCCGGTCAGCAGCGGACTGGCGGCGGCGGCCGCGATCATCGCCGCGCCCGTGGCGGCAAGACCCGCGCCGCCCTGCGCCGTGCGGTCCTGCACTTTCATGGAAAAGCCCGACGCGTTGCCCATCGACGGGATCGGCGGCGGGTTCAGCGCAAAGATCATCGCCTGGGGGATCTGGCGGAAGGCCAGGTTGCTGCGCCCGACCAGCGCATCGACCGCCTTGCTGCGATCCGTGCGCTCGCTCCACGGGTACAGGTCCACGAACGACAGTGCAGCCGTCTGCCCCTGGCCGAAGAAGTTGAACCCGACCACCGACGCCACGTTGCGCACGGCAGGCTGCTCACGCAGCAGGCTTTCGGCCTGTTGCACGGCCACCTCGGTCTGGTCGGCCGTGGTGCCGGGCGCGCCGGTGTACGACACGAAGAAATAACCCTGGTCTTCCAGCGGCAGGTAGCCGCCCGGCAAGCGCGAGAACAGAAAGATCGTCAGGCCGCACACGCCCAGGAAGATCAGCATCCAGCGCAGCGGCCGCACCAGCATGTGCTCGACCGCCCGCACGTACTGGCGCGTCATGGCGTCAAAGCCCGCGTTGAACTTGTCGAACACCCATTGCTTGGCCTTGGACACCCGTCCCTTCGGCGGTTTGCCATCCGGCAGCTTGAGCAGCGTGGCGCACAACGCGGCGCCCAGCGACAGCGCCAGCAGGGTGGACACGACGATGGCGACCGACAGGGTGATGGAGAACTGGCGGTAGATCGCGCCGCTGGACCCCGGAAACATCGCCATCGGCACGAACACCGCCACCAGCACCAGCGTGCTGGCAATGATCGGCCCCCACACCTGGCCGACCGCCTTGCGCGTGGCCTCCGGCGCGGACAGCTTTTCGTCCTGCATGATGCGGGCGACGTTCTCGGACACCACGATCGCATCGTCGTTCAACACCCCGATCGCCACCACCATGCCAAACAGCGACAGCAGGTTGATGGACGCGCCAAACAGGAACAGGCCCGCGCAGGTGCCGATCAGCGCAATCGGCACGATCAGCGTCGGGATCAGCGTGCTGCGCCAGCTTTGCAGGAACAGGAACACCATTGCCGTGACCAGCAGCAGCGCCTCCACCATGGTGACCAGCACCGAACTGATCGAGGTCGTGATGAAGGGCGTGGTGTCGAACGGCACCGTCCAGCCGACGCCCGCCGGAAAGACCGATTCCAGCTCCGTCATGCGCTGGCGGACTTGGCGTGCGACATCCAGCGCATTCGCGTCATTGGCCAGCTGGATGGCGATGCCGGCTGCCTCCTTGCCGTTGACGCTGAGGCGGAAGTTGTAGCTTTCGTTGCCCAGCTCCACCCGCGCCACGTCGCCCAACCGCACGAGCGAGCCGTCGTTGTTCACGCGCAAGATGACCTGGCGGAACTGCTCGGGCGTGGAGAAACGGCTCTGCGCGACGATCTGCGCGTTGAAGTCCGCGCCGCGCGCCAGCGGCAGGTCGCCCAGCGAACCGCCGATCGTCTGCGCGTTCTGCTCCTGCACCGCGCGCATCGCGTCGCTGGCCGACATCTGAAAACTTGCCAGCTTGCGCTCATCCAGCCAGATCCGCATGGCGTAAGACGAGCCAAACAGCTGCACATCGCCCACGCCACGGATGCGGCGCAGCTCATTCAGGATGTTGTTGGACGCGAAATTGCCCATCTCGACGGCGCTGACGTTGCCGCTTTCGGACTGCAATGCCAGCAGCATCAGGAAGCCGGATGACGCCTTGGTCACGGCCACGCCCAACTGGCGCACCTCTTGCGGCAGCCGCGGCTCGACCCGGCTCAGGCGGTCCTGCACCTGGCTGCGCGCCACGTCCAAATCCGTGCCGGGCTCCAGCGTCACCGTAATCTGCGCAGTGCCGTTGGCGCGGCTGACCGACGCCATGTACAGGAAGTTGTCGACCCCGTTCATTTCCTCCTCGATGATGGAGGTGACGGTGCGATCGATGGTGGTGGTATCGGCGCCCCGGAAGGTCGCCTGGATGGTGATCGACGGCGGCGCGATATTCGGGTACTGCTCGACGGGCAGCAGCACCACCGAGATCAGGCCGAACAACAGGACGAAAAGCGCCACTACCCAGGCGAATACTGGCCGCAATACGAAGAATGAGCCCATGGCCGACTCCGTCAGGGTTTCGCGGCTTGCTGTTCGACAGGATCGACCTGCTGGCCGGGCCTGATTCTGTGCCAGCCGTCCACCACCACCCGCTCTCCGGGTTCAAGGCCGCTACGCACCAGCCAGTTGCCGGCGACCTGCTCGCCGACCTGGATCTGTTTAGGCACCGCCGTGTCGCCGGGTCCGATGACGAACACGGTGGCCGTGTCGCCGTTCAATCGCGCGGCCCGCGCGGGGATCAGGATGCCCTCCTTGCGCACGCCAACCAGGATCTGCCCGGTCACGAACTGACCCGGCAGCAGTTCCCGCTTCGCATTGTCAAAGCGGGCGCGTATGGTCTGAGCGCCGGTCGTCCGGTCCACGCTCAGGTCCGCAAAGTCGACGACGCCCGTTTCGCCGAACTCGCGGCCATTGGCCAGCATAAGACGCACCGGAAATGTGTTGCCCGCCGTGGCCAGCGCGCCCGAGCGCGCGTAGTCGGTCAGGTCCATGATGGCGGTGTTGGATTTGGTGAACGTGGCGCTGATCGGCGAAAGCTGGTTGACTTGCGCCAGCAGCGTTGCGCCCGAAGCGCTGACCAGCGCCCCTTCCGTGACCAGCGCGCGTCCCACCCGCCCCGCGATGGGCGCCCTGACCGTGCAACGGTCCAGGCGCAACTGCGCCAGCGTGACCGCGGCCTGCGCATCGGCGACATTAGCCTGCGCCTGGCCCAGCGCCGCCAACGCCGCCTCGTACTCCTGGGCGCTGACCGCCTGGCGCTGCACCAGCGGACGGAACCGCTCGGTGACCGAGCGCGCATTCTTCTGCACGGCCTGCGCGCGCTGCAGCATGGCATTGGCCTGCGCCAGCTGCGCCTTGTAGTCGCTCGGATCGATCTGGAATAGCGGGTCGCCGGCCTCTACGTCGCTGCCCTCGGTGTAGAGCAGCTTCTCCACGATGCCATCCACGCGCGCGCGCACTTCGGCCGTGCGAATGGGCTCGATCCGGCCCGGCAGATCCACGTTCAGATCGACCGGCTGGCTCCCCACGGTCATCACGAAGACCTTTACTGGCGCCAGGGGGACGGCAGCCGCATCGTTCCGGTCCCCGCACCCCGCCAACACCATTGTCCAAGCACTCAACGCATACAACACGACACGACGGACATTGCTGCTCGCTTGCATCATCCCCTACTCCCAGGCGGTCGGACTCAAGGTCCCACTTCCCTCTCCCCCCACCGGTGGAAAGGGCCCAGCTCGGACAGCTCAACGGCGCGGCGGGCGCGCCGGTTCAGCGTATTTTTTGTGGATTGCGGGCGCGACGCGGCGCAAAAGGAAGAAGGCGCCGGAAAAGGGAGGAGGGCCCGATCGGGAAACATCCGATCCAGGAAGAACCTGCCCAACTGGGCAAGGCCGATACGTGCCAGGCGTGCGCCGGCCGCATCGTGATACCAACAAGACCATCAACTTTCGCACAAGGATCCTTTATGTCCGGGACAAGGGAAACTGGCTGACAAAGTGTTGCGTGGTCATTCTGCGGACATTGCGCTGCGATCCGCTTGCCGGCGCTGGCACGTTACGTGCTGGGGCGCGGCGTTTCGGGACAGCTTAAGTAGCGGCGACGCTTAGCGCAAGCTTTTCTCGATGGTGTCAATCGCCCGCATGGCAGCATTTTTCACGCCTTGCAGCGAAACCTTGGCGCATGCGTGTCCAGATTGGTGGTCGCAAATATGCGAATTTTCGCAGCATGCTTTGCGCGCAACCCAAACCAGGCGCAATCACGCTTTACGCCAATACAGGGTAATTATTTCCAGAAGCGGAAAATTGGCACTAATTGAAACTTCGCGATGACGGGGGTGCGGCGGCCGCTGCGCGCGGCCGCCAGCGACGTTCAGCTGCGGGGACAAATCTTGCGCACGACTTCCAGCAGATCGTCCAGCGACACGGGCTTGCTGATGTGCGCCGAGAAGCCGGCGCTGACGGCTTCTCGCATGTCTTCCTTGGCGCCAAACCCGGTAAGCGCGATGGACGGCAGATCGACGCCGTCCTCCCGCTCGCGGATGGCCCGCATCAGCGCATAGCCGTCCATGTCGGGCATGCCGATGTCCGACAACAGCAGATCGAACGGGGACTGATCCAGCCGTTCCAAGGCCTCGCGGCCGCTGGAGACGGCCGTCACGATGGCCCCTTCGAGATCCAGCAGTTCGCGCATGACCTGCAGGACGTCCTCGGAATCGTCGACCAGCAGCACATTCAACCCGTCGAGCGGCATGTCGCCATTGGTTTGGGGCGCGTCCTGTTCTTCGCGCGCCCCGGCCAAGTCCAGCCACACCGTGAACCGCGCACCCGTGCCCAGGCCGTCCGAGTGCACCTCGATCGTGCCCCCATGGGCGCCAACGAGTTCGCTGACGACCGCCAATCCGATACCCAGCCCGGGGCTGGTGCCGGCCTTCTGACGCACGTCACCCTGGCTGAACATGTCGAAGACCCGGCCGACAAACATCGGGTCGATGCCCTGGCCCGTATCGGCCACGTCCAGCCTCAACCGGTTGTCTTGAACGGCGAGCTTGAGCGCGACCCGCCCTCCTTCCGGTGTGAACTTGATCCCGTTGTTCAGCAGATTCCAGATCACCTGCTCGATGCGTACGGGGTCGGCATCCAGGTAGATCGCCAGGGCGGGATCGAAGTCCGCGCGCAGGTCGACGCCCGCGGCGGCGGCGGCGGGCCTGAGCACATCGAGGATATTTTTCGCGATGGCCGCGACGTCGATGATCGATTTGTTCAGCGCCAGCTTTCCGGTGCGCACGCGCGACAGGTCCAGCAGGTCGTCGATGATGCGGGCCTGGCCCCTGACCGACCGCTGGATCAGATCGATGGCACGCGCTGCCGGCGCCAGGTTGCGCACGGCTGGCGCGCGCGCCAGCAGCTCGGCATTGAGCTGAATCAGATTGAGCGGGTGCTTGAGTTCGTGCGACACGACCGCGAAGAATTCGTCCTTGAGCATGCTGTCGGCACGCGCGCGATCCAGCCGCGATTCCTGCTCGGCATCGCGCAGCTTCAGTTCCGTCACGTCGCGCACGATCTTCGCGAACCCTTGGTAGACCGGGTCGTCCATGCGGTTCACGCCCCCGGTGCAGTACACCAGGCTGCCATCCTTGCGCTTGTGCCACCGCTCGTCCGGCGCGTAACCGATCTGCCGGGCACGATCGAGTTCGTATTCCGGCCGGCCGGCGGCAATGTCCTCGTCGGTGAAGATGATGGATATCGACTTGCCTTCGGCTTCGGCGCTGGTGTATCCGAACATCAGCTCGGCGCCGATGTTCCAGTTGGTGATGATGCCCTGGTTATCCAGCGTCATGATGCCGAAGTCGCGGGCGCTTTCCGTCATCAGCTTCAGGTGGGCTTCGCCCAGACGAACCCGGTCTTCCGCCTTGCGCCGGTCGGTGATGTCGATGAACGTCAGGACCGCGCCTTCGATGCGGTGTTCGGCACTGCGGTAGGGCAGCAGCCGCGCCAGATACCAACGGTCGGTGGCGCTGCGCACCTCGCGTTCAAGCGGCCGCAGCGATTCGAACACGCCCGCGGCATCCTTGGCCAGGTCTGGATACTCAAGCCGATGCGTGATGTCCAGCACCGAACGGCCGGCGTCGCTGGGAATCACATTGAAGATATCGGAGGCGCGCGGCGTGAACCACTGAATGCGCATCATGCGGTCCACGAACACCGTGGCGATGTCGGTGGACGCGATCAGGTTCTGCAGGTCGTCATTGATCTTGGCGGTTTCGTCGACCTTGGTCTTGAGTTCCGCATTGACGGTAATAAGCTCTTCGTTGACGGACTGCAGTTCTTCCTTGCCGGTTTCCAGCTCTTCGGTGGTCGAACGCAGCTCTTCGTTGATGGCCTGCAGTTCCTCGTTGGAGGCCTTCAGTTCCTCCGTCGAGGTCTCGGCCTGCTCGATGGTGGCCTGCAACTGATCCTTGGTGCGCTGCAGCTCTGCCTCCAGCTGCGTCAGCACGGCGGCAGAGCCGCTCGTCGGACCCTGGCTGCCATCGGCGCTCATGACGTCTTCGACTTCATCGAACAGCACCAGCATGTAGTCGCTGGCGGACTCCTCGTGCCGGAACGGCCGCACCACCATGTTGATGTAGGCCTGGCGGTCGCCAAAGGTCATCTTGACCCGCCGCGCCTCAACGCTCTTGCGCGAGTGCAGCGCCTGGAACATTGCCGTGCGCAGCTCGGTGCGAAGTTCGGGATGCACAGACGCCGGGAGATTCCGGGATGGCTCGCCGCCCGGATGGCGCAGGAAACGGCCTGCGCGGTCCGAGATATGCACGATGTCGCTGTTGGCATCGACGATGACGCTGGGTGGCGCGTACATTTCAAGCGCGCGCTGGTGCACCGCGGCGTACGACACCTTGGTCTCACGCACCGGCGCGGTGGAGGCGTGGATGGGCCGCACGTGACTGAAACCGCCGTCCGTCAGTTCGGGCATGGCGCTCAGCTGCGCCGGGGTCTCGCGCGCGGCGTAGATGCGATAGCGCTTGTCCACCACCTGGAACAGCTGCGGGCATGCATCGGCCGATTCGGAGCTGCCCAGAAAAAGGAAGCCGCCCGGCTTCAACGCAAAATGGAACATGCGCAGCACATCGCGTTGCACCTCGCGATCCAGGTAGATCAGCAGATTGCGGCAGCTGACCAGATCCAGCCGCGAAAAAGGCGGGTCGCGCAGGATGTTGTGCACGGCAAACAGAACACGCTCGCGCACGTCTTTCTTGATGCGGTATTCGTCGTCCTTGCGGCTGAAGAAGCTTTGCAGCATCGCCTCGGGCACATCGGCCTTGATCGCCATGGGATATGCCGCCGCCCGGCCCACCGTCAGCGCCGTTTCGTCAATGTCGGTGGCAAAGATCTGGATCCTGGGCGGCTGAGGCATCGCCGCAGCCCGCGCGCTCATCAACATGGCGAGCGAATACGCCTCTTCACCCGTCGAACAACCCGCCACCCATGCGCGCAACGCGGAATCCGGCGCATGGCTGAGTGCCTTGAACAGCTTGGGCAGCACAAATTCATCCAGATTGGCGAAGGCGTCCCGGTCACGGAAGAACTGCGTCACGCCGATCAGCATGTCGGACAGCAGCTTGGGGGTTTCGTCGCTGCGTTCCTGAAGCAGCTTTCCGTAGTCCGCCAGGGTGGCGGTGCCCGTGATCTGCATGCGGCGCTCGATCCGGCGCAGCACCGTCGCTTTCTTGTAGTGACGAAAGTCGTGCGCAGTGCGGGCGCGCAGCAAGGCAAGGATCTCGCGCAACGTGTTGCGATCGTGCTTGGACTCATCCGCCGCCTGCTCGGCGTCGGCCGCGCCCGCGGCTTCCTCCTCGGTCAGCGGCGGCAGGTGGATGCTGCCCATGTTCTCCGCGATTTTCCTGAGGCGATCCGGCATGATCGACACCGGCAGCACGATGTCCACCGCGCCGGTTGCGATCGCGCTTCGCGGCATGGTGTCGTGCTCGGCGTCCTGGGGCGACTGCGCGAACGTCACGCCGCCCTGTTCCTTGATACGGGCAAGGCCGACCGACCCGTCCGATCCGCCGCCGGACAGAACGATGCCGACCGCTCGCGTCGTGTGCACGTCGGCCAACGTCCGGAAAAACGTGTCGATGGCGATGTGGCGGCCTTCCGGTCTAGCCGTGGCGGCGGTCACGCGCAGATACCCGTCGTTCATCGCCAGCGTCGCGCCCGGCGGGACGACATAGATGTGATCACGCTGGATCGGGACCGGCTTGGTGACCTGCGCGACCGGGATGACGGTGCTGGACTGCAAAATCCTGTCAAGGACGCTTTCGTGATCCGCGGACAGGTGCACCACCACGACGAAGGCCATGCCGGGCTTGGCCGGCATATGCGAAAAAAATGTTTTAAGCGCGTCGATCCCCCCGGCTGAGGCGCCCAGGCCGACCACAGGAAAGCTGAGGTCACTACGGACGACGCCGGGCTTGTTGTTTGGAACGGACGGCGAATCGGACATTTTTTGCCTGGGGTGACGGGCTGAAGGGTATCGGCAATGATACAGGTCGCGAAAAGCGCGGCGGCTTCACGTCACGATGCGGGCCCCGGAGGCAGCGCACGCTTGTGCGCGGTGGCGTTGAACTGGCGCTCGATCACCGCCACGGCGTCCGGCGCAATCGCCTCCCCTTCCAGGTATCCATCGATCTGGGCATACGTGACCCCGTACGCGTCCTCATCCGGGCGCAACGGCCGCAACGATTCCAGGTCGGCCGTGGGCACCTTCATCACCAGACGCTCCGGCGCCCCCAACTGCGTTCCCAACGCCCGCACCCGCCGCTTGGTCAGTCCACGAAGCGGCAGCACGTCCGCCGCGCCGTCACCATGCTTCGTGAAGAACCCCATCAACGCCTCGGCCGCCTGGTCCGTGCCGATGACCAGGCAATCCAGCGCGCCGGCTATTGCGTACTGCGCGATCATGCGCTGCCGCGCCTTGATGTTGCCTGCGCCGAAGTCCTCGGCCGCCTCGTCCGCGTAGGCAAGGCCCGCTGCGCGAAGCGCCTCGCGCTGCGCGTCCACCGCCGGCTTGATGTCGATGCGCATCCGGCGGTCGGGCGCGATGAAGTCCAGCGCCTGCGCCGCATCTTCCTCGTCGCGCTGCTCGCCATAGGGAAGGCGTACCGCGATAAACGTGGCCGGCCTGCCTTGGGATCGCACACGTTCGACGGCAAGCTGCGCCATTCGCGCGGCCACCGTGGAGTCCACCCCGCCGCTGATGCCCAGCACATACCCCGCGCGCCCCGAGCGGATCAGGTAGTCGGCCAGGAATGCGATCCGCGTTTCCCGTTCTGCCGCCGCGTCAAAGTCCTTGGTGACGCCCAGTTCGCGCGCAATGACGTCTTGCGCCCGCAAGGACGAGTTCTCGGATTGCATATTCACTCCTTTCGGCTTCTGGCGGGTCCTCGCAGCAAACCGCGTGCCCAGCGGTCTGCCCGCCCTTGGGCTGCGGCCGCTCGGGCACACAACTTGCTCGCCTTGGCCGGGGATTGCGTTTTGCTTGAAGGAGGCGCCGCAATGGACCCGGATTGGTCGACGATGTTTTCGTTTTCCGTGGCCCCGCTGGAAATCTTCATCCGCGGGACAATCGTTTATTGGTTCATCTTCCTGCTGCTCCGGCTTGCGGGGCGACGCGATGTCGGTTCGCTGGGCGTGGCCGACATGCTGGTGCTGGTGCTAATTGCAGATGCCGCGCAAAATGCGATGGCCGGTGAATACAAGTCCATCCTGGATGGGATGGTGCTGATTTCCACGATCCTCGGCTGGACGGTGCTGGTTGACCGCGTCAGTTATTTTTGCAAGCCGCTGGGCCGCCTGCTGGAGTCGGATCGCGTGTGTCTGGTGCGGGACGGCGTGATCGCCAAACGGGCGCTCCGGCGTGAATACCTGACCGAAGATGAGCTCATGAGCCAGCTTCGGCTCAAAGGGGTGCTTGAGCTGTCCGAGGTGCGACGGGCGTACATCGAACCGGATGGCGACATCAGCGTCATCAAACGTCGGACGCACAACCGGTTTCGCAGGGCATAGCGCCGGTCCCGTGGACCGCCCGGCGCTCAAGGCATGGTATGCGCGTCCTCGGTCAGAACCTGCATCAGGGCTTCAACGGAATAAGGCTTCTGCATCACCGGAAAGCCCAGCGCCCGAGGCCCCGCCATCGCCTCGCTGTAACCGCTGGCCAGCACGATCCGGATGCCGGGCCAGCGCTCCCGGATGCGATAGGCCAGATCCATGCCGTTCATGCCGGGCAGCACCAGGTCAAGAATGGCCAGGTCGAACCCGCCGTCGCGCTGTTCCAGTTCCTTCAGGGCCTTTTCGGCGTCAACGGTCCAGGTGAGCCGTTGTCCCAGCTCCCCCAACCACGCAGAAACGACCTCGCCGACCATGCGGTTGTCTTCCACCAACAGCACCTCGCGGCGTACGGGCACGTTGGCCATCTCACCGGAGACGGGCGATTCGGCCGTGGCGCCCGGCGCCTTCGCGGCCGGCAGGTAAAGCGTGAACGTCGTGCCCGTGCCTACCGTGCTGTCGACGGTCACGTCGCCGCCCGATTGCCGGACAAAGCCTTGCACCTGGCTTAGCCCCAGGCCGGAGTTTTCATGCTGGCCCTTGGTCGTGAAGAAGGGTTCGAAGACATGCGCCAGCACCTCCGGCTCGATCCCGGCGCCGGAATCCTGCACCGACAGCGCCACCTGCGGCCCATTGAGCCTCGCCAAGCCGCCCAGCGTCGCGGTGTCGGGCACGATCTGGGCCGATATCTTCAATTGGCCGCCCGAGGGCATCGCGTCGCGCGCGTTGATGACCAGGTTGAGCAGCGCCGACTCAAGCTGGGTGGGATCGGCGAAGATCGTACAGTCGCCCGGCCCGAACTCGTAGCTGACCGCCACGGACGACCCCACCGTGGTTTCGAAGAGCGGCCGCATCGAAGCCAGGCTATCGCGCACGTCGAACGCGTGCGGCTGCAGCGGCTGGCGCTTGGCGTAGGCAAGCAGCTGCCGGGTAAGCTGGGCCGCTTTTTCCGTCGTGTCGATGATGATGCCCACATAACGCATCAGCGAAGCAGGCAGGTCGGGATAGCGCTTGATGAATTCCGCGGAGAACCGGATCGCCGTCAGGAAATTGTTGAAGTCATGCGCCACGCCCCCCGTCAGCCGGCCAATGGCCTCGTTGCGCTGGGCATGGTGCATCGAATCGCGGGCTTCCTGGAGCTGCTCGTGCCGCTCTTTCTGCTCGGTGATGTCGCGCGTGATCTTCGCGAAGCCCACCAGTTCGCCGCGATCGTCAACGACCGGGTCGATCACCACGCTGCACCAGAACCTGCTGCCGTCCTTGCGCACACGCCAGCCCTCGGCCTCGAAGCGCCCCTCGCGCCGTGCCGTCTCCAGGGCGCGCCCCGGCACGCCGGCATTCCGGTCCTCCGGCGTGTAAAAAACGGAGAAGTGCTGCCCGATGATCTCGTCCGCGCCATAGCCCTTGAAACGTTCAGCGCCCGGATTCCAGCTGCTGACGCGGCCATTGGCGTCCAAAAGGTAGATGGCGTAATCCCGTACTGCCCCTACCAGCAGACGATAGCGATCCTCGGACGGAAAATCCGGTAAAGAAGTCATGCAATGTCCCCACCTGCGTGTCTATTCATGCTCAAGCCCCCGTCAGCAAACGGCGTGCCATCCCGAAAACTCTGTTACAGCCGCCGCCCGGCAGGCACAAAATTTGCTGTAACAGCGATCAGTGGGCGGCCCATCCCTGGCGCCGTCCGGGCATAGAGGGCCTTAGCAATGCAACCCATTCGTAAAGCTGTATTTCCCGTCGCGGGCCTCGGCACGCGGTTTCTTCCCGCCACCAAGGCCATGCCCAAGGAGATGCTTCCCATCGTCGACCGGCCGCTAATCCAGTATGCCGTCGAGGAAGCGGTCGCCGCGGGCATCACTGAACTGATTTTCGTCACCGGCCGAAACAAGCGCGCCATCGAGGATCATTTCGACCGCGTGCCAGAACTGGAATACGACCTGGAAGCGAAAAACAAGAACGCCCTGCTGGAAACCGTCCGCAACGTCATACCGGACAACGTCAAATGCGTGTACACCCGCCAGCCGGCTGCCCTGGGGCTGGGCCATGCGGTGCTCTGCGCGGCGCCCATTGTAGGCAACGAACCGTTTGCCGTGCTGCTGGCGGACGACATGATAGACGCGGATGCCCCCGTCATCGGCGAAATGGCGAAGGTAGCCCGGGAGTTCGACGGCAGCGTCCTGGCGATCCAGCAGGTGCCCAAAGCCAACACCCACCAGTACGGGATCGTCTCCGGCAGCCGCAAGGCACACGGCGTGATGAGCCTGACGGGCATCGTGGAAAAGCCCAAGCCCGAGGATGCGCCGACCGACCTGGCGGTCGTCGGGCGCTACATCCTGGAGCCCGAAATTTTCGCGCTGCTGGAGAGCACCCAGGCGGGCGTGGGTGGAGAAATCCAGCTGACCGACGGCATCGCCGCCCTGCTCAAGGCCCGAAACGTCTTCGGCTTCGAATACGAGGGCGTGCGCTACGACTGCGGCAGCAAGGAAGGCTTCTATCGTGCCACGATGGAAATTGGACGCAAGTATCACAACCTGGGTTGACCGCGCGGGCACGCGCTCCCATCTTTACAAAGGAACCTACCCCATGACCGATTCGAAAGCCGCCCCACCGCCCAATCCGCCGCCGTCGCCTCACGTGGATCGCGCAGAGACCGGCTACACGGGTCAACCGACCGAGGACGGTCCGCCCACGGGGGACGTCAATCAGAACCCCGACACCAATTCGGGGTATCCCGCCGGCGGGTCCCAGGCGCCTGCGGGCAAGGATCCGTACGGACGCCCCAAGAAATCCGAGTCCTGACCATAACTGACCGCCCTGCCCAGGAGACCACCGCGCATAGGCGCTGCGGTTTCTTGGGCCATCGCGACGCCATCTTCCTTCCGTTTCCGGCCGACGCAGACGCCTGATCTGCGCACAGTTAGCCAAAGTTCAGATGTTTCCTCTTTACGCCCAATTTCTTAAACGCGCCGCCGCCTATCGCGACGCGATCGGACAGGACAATGTCCGCCTTCCCCTGCAAACCATTACCGCCGTGCTGCTGGCCTATGGCTGGATGCGGTGGCAGCAGATGCCGGATCTGGCATGGGGCGCCTTTTCCGCGCTATTTGTGGTGCGGGCCACGGTGGAGGGCACGGTCGGCGAAGCAGCCGCGCGCATCCTGGGCGCAATGATCGGGGTGGCGCTGGGCATTGCCCTCGTGCCACTTGCCGCCGTCACCGGCCTGCCGGCGCCGTGGAGCATCGTCGTCGGCGTAGGCGCCGCCGCTTGCCTGACGTTACGCTGGCCCTCCTTGAACTACAGTCTCGTCACGGCGACCATCCTGACCGTGACCCCGGACGCCGACCTCGTTGCAGGCGCCGTCAACAAGACACTTGCGATCGTCGTGGGCTCGGCCGCCGGCATCCTGGCCGCCTTTGCGGTGCTGCCGCTATCGGCCCGTCACAGCATGCGGTACAACCTTGCCGCCTCGTTGCAGCTGTACGGGGAATTGCTGGTCGAATGGGCCGCCGCCCTGAACGAAGGCCGAGAACGCCCGCGGCCGCGCGACAAGCCCGCACTGGAACGCGCGCACTGGCGGGCGATCGACATGGCGCGCCAGTCCCGATCGCTGCCCATCGACTTTGTGGGCCGCGACACCCAGGCGCAGCGGCTGCAGGATCGGATCGAGGAACTATGGCTTACCGTCCCGCTGATGGAGCGCGTGGGCGGCGTGCAAGTTACCGAGAACGTCTCACGCCGTCTGGGCCCTGCCCTGCATGCCGTTGCGCAGGCGGCGCAACGGCAGATCGACGGCCTGGCGCGCGCCATTCGTGACCGGGGCGCCGACGCACCCCTGTGCTGCACCAGCCAACAATTTGCTCAGCTGGACGCCGTGGTGCAGGAAGCCGCCAGCGGCGGCGGCTTCACGTGTGACGAACGGGTGGCGGTGGATCTGATCCGCTGGTCCTGGCACGAGGTCACGCGGGAATTGGATGCCCTGTGCGACACCGTGGAACCTGGCGCGCAACAGACCCCATCCCAGGCCGGGGCCTGAAGCGCGCCACGCGTCATGGCGTGAGCACCACCTTGATGCACCGATCCTCCTTGTCGCGGAAGGTCTTGTACATATCCGGTCCGGCCTCAAGCTTTGCGCGGTGCGTGATGACAAACGACGGATCGATCCTGCCCTGCACAATCAGGTCGAGCAGTTCGTCCGTCCAGCGCCGCACATGGGTCTGGCCCATGCGCCACGTCAGTCCCTTGTTCATCGACGCGCCAAACGGAATCTTGTCGATCATTCCCCCGTACACGCCGGGGACCGACAGGATGCCGGCGGGCCGGCACACATACATCATCTCGCGCAGCACGTGCGGCCGGTCGGTTTCGGCGCCCACGGCCTGCTTCACGCGGTCGTAAAGGTGCTCCATCGAGCTGCTGGCCTGCGACTCCATGCCGACCGCGTCGATGCATTTCTCGGGGCCCTTGCCGTGGGTCAGTTCCTTTAGCCGCTCCACCACATCCTCGTCCTGGAAGTTGATCGTGACCGCGCCGCAATCGCGCGCCATCTTCAGCCGCTCCGGCACGGATTCGATGCAGATCACCTGGCGCGCGCCCAACAGGATCGCGCTCTGGATCGCCATCTGGCCCACGGGTCCGCCGCCCCACACGGCGACGGTGTCGGTCGGTTCGATGTCGCACTGCTTGGCCGCCTGCCACCCGGTGGGCAGGATGTCCCCGAGGAAAAGAACCTGTTCATCCGACAGCGCGTCGGGCACCTGCACATGCGTCGAATCGGCAAACGGCACGCGCACGTATTCCGCCTGGCCGCCGGCATAGCCGCCGGTCAGATGGGTGTAGCCGAACAGCCCCGCCGTCGTATGCCCGAACATCTTGGCCGCCTGGTCCGCGTTGCGGTTCGTGCGCTCGCAGACCGAAAAGTTGCCCTTCTTGCATTGGTCGCATTCGCCGCAGGTGATGGTGAACGGAATCACAACCCGGTCCCCCACCTTCAGGTTCTGCGCCTGCGCGCCGACGTCCACGACCTCACCCATGAACTCGTGACCCATCACGTCCCCCGACTTCATGCCGGGCATGAACCCATCGAACAGATGCAGGTCCGACCCGCATATCGCGCACGCGCTCACCTTGATGATCGCGTCGCGCGGATGCTCCAGGATCGGATCGGGCACCGTGTCGTAGCGGATGTCGTGTTTGCCGTGCCAGCAAAGTGCTTTCATTGGAATCTCCTTTGACGTGACCGCAACACGCGATCGGGCCTGGCGCAGCAACTGCCATGCCGTCGCCGATCCACACCCCGGCAGCCGCCCCTGCGCCGACCAACTCCGTGCGGATCTTCGCCTTGGCGCAGATGGGAACAGGACATGCGGACCGCGCCGCCGACGGCGCGCTTGCGATGCCATTCAAGGAAAACGCCATGGAACTCGTCCGCACACCTGTTGACCCTGCCGCCCCTCGCCGTCTGCGGCGCGCCAGCTTTCTGCTGGGTTTCGCCATGGGCGGCTTCTTTGACGGCATCCTGCTGCATCAGATCTTGCAATGGCACCACCTGCTATCGAACGTGCAGGTTGGACCGCTGGGGTCGCTGGGCGCCCAGGTCGCCGCTGATGGCGTCTTTCACGCCATCATGTACGTCATCGCCGCCGCCGGGCTCATGGAGTTGTTTCGCGCCCGGTCAGCCGCGTCGCCGGGCGCGCCGATCCGCCCGCGCTGGGGCCACTTCTGGATCGGCTTCGGCTCCTGGCACATCATCGATGCGCTGCTCTCGCACTGGATCACCGGCATTCATCGAATCAAGATGGATGCGGAACAGCCGCTGATCTGGGACATCGCCTGGTTTGTCGTATTCGGCCTGGCGCCGCTGCTGGCCGGCTGGAAGACCCGCAATCATCGCCGTCCGCCGCCCACCGGCCGCAACGGCAAAACGCTCGTCGGCCTGCTCGCGGCAGCAGTGCTGGCGGGCGGGATGCTGAACCTCTTTCCCTTGCGTGCCGACGCGGACACCACGGTGGTCGCGCTGCGCCCGGGCGCGTCCCCCGCCGCGATGTTCCAGGCGCTGGCCGCAACCGATGCCCGCATCGTCTGGTCGGATCCGCAAGGATCCGTCTGGGTCATGACCGCCGTCCCCACCGCGCAAAAACTGCGCCTATTTGGGGCCGGCGCGATGTACGTCAGCGGGTCGGTTGCGCCGGCGGGGTGTTCGGCATGGCTGAAGGCCGGAGCCTCGAGCTGACGCGTCCGGTTGACCCAGTCGGCCGGTCAGCAATGCCCGCCCATTGCCATCAGCGGCGCGCGCGCAATAGCCAGCACGCCGCCCCGCCGATCACCACCGCGGCCGCCACAAGCGACGGGCTGGGCTGGTTCATGGCGACCTTCGTATACACGCTGCGGCGGCCTGCCTGCTGCTCCGCGGGATGCGACCCGCCGCCTTCGTAGAGCGAATCCGATCCGCCCCCAGCTGGCGTGCCGCCGCGTTGCTGGCGAAACAGCCACCCGGCCATGCGATCGGCCAGGGACGGCATGTTCTGGCCCAACGTCGAGATGGCGCGCGACGCGCTTCCGACATACAGGTCGCGAGCCGGATGCTCGGCCGCGTGCAAGATGGCGTCGGCGACCGCTTCGGGCGCATACACCGGCGGCGGCAGCGTCGGCTGCACGTCCATGTAATTGCGCGCATGCGACGTAAAGCCGGTGGCAATCGACGCGGGCTTGATAAGCGTGACGGAAACCGGAGCGCCTTCTTCGCGCAATTCCATGCGCAGCGCATCGGTAAAGCCCTTGACCGCATGTTTGGCTGCGGAATAAGCACCCTGCAACGGCACGGCGCGATCCGACACTTCACTGCCCACGTTGATCAGGGCGCCCCCGGATTTTTTCAGGTGCCGCACCGCCACCATCGATCCGTAGACCACGCCCCAGTAATCCGTGTCGAACAGTTTTCGCTGATCTTCCAGCGGCACCGATTCGAGCTTTCCGAAGATCGACACGCCCGCATTGTTGACCCACGTATCGACGCGGCCATAGCTCTGGGTCGCGCGCTCCAGGATGCGATCGTGATCGTCCTGCACGCCCACGTCAGCGGCCACGCTGATGGCGGACCCGCCGCCGCGCACAATGTCGTCCAGCACGGCCTTCAGCGCCTCTTCCTGGCGTGCGACCAGCACGACCTTGGCGCCGCGCTCGGCGGCCATCCTGGCCGTTGCGGCGCCAATGCCGCTGCTCGCGCCCGTGATGACCATCACCTGGTCGCGTAGCGGTTTAAGTTTGAGTTTCATTGAGTGCTCCCGGTTGGCAACGCGAGATTCGCGCTGGCGGCAGGGCCAGCAATCTCCATTCCTGGTTCGCGCCGTATATGCGGCGCCGTCAGCCCCAGCCGGGCGCCGTTGCTCCCGAGCGCGCCACGCCAGCGATCCCAGCGCCATCCCCAGCCCGAACGCCCCATACACCAGCGCAAGCGCCCACGTACCAAGCCGGTGCTCGAAACCGGGCGTCAGGCGTTGGGGCGTCGCCCGGTAATCCACCAGGCACGCGATTGCCGCCGCGGTCAATCCGGCCACGACGCCCGGTCCCGGCCGATACGTGGCGGGCATCGCCTGCGTGGCGCGCGCATGCAGCACGCCCCAGAACACCGCCGCCGTATGGTGGATTGCATAGCCGGTGGCGGTATGCCGCCAGCTGGGCGCATCAGCATGCAGCGCCGGGCTTCCCCACACCCAGTGGCTTGTCGAATTCGTCGGTGCAGTCCAACTTGCGGCCTGCCTGCGTCCCGCGGCAGCCAGGACAAGTGTTGAAAGCACGCTGGCGGCAGAGCCGCTGACCGCGCCCTCGCGCAAAGCGGTGAGCCATGGGTTCATGAGCATTCCTTGTCCAGGTGAATGGGAACGCAGCTTGCGGCCCCGTGCAATGAAAGGCGGCGCGCGAGCGCGTCCGCCAGGGAGATTTGGCTTGAAGATCTTGTTGACAGGCGCCAATGGCTTCATAGGCAGCCGCCTCGTTCGTGCCTTGCTGGCCGAGGGACACACACTGGTCTGCCCCGTGCGCCGCCCACCGTCAGGGCACAACGCGCCCGACGCAACTTTCGTACCCATGGATTTCAGCGGGGCGCTGTCGGAAGACGCCTGGATGCCGCTGCTGAAAAACGTGGACGCCGTCATCAACACCGTGGGCCTCTTTCGCGAACGGCGCGCGGGCGACTTCGCCGCGGTGCACGTGCGCGCTCCGCAGGCGCTGTTTCACGCCGCCCGGCGGCAGGG
>NZ_JAGXJZ010000110.1:0-707 GCF_019091095.1 Achromobacter sp. GbtcB20
GCCGATACGCTTTCACGCGCGTCGAATGGAAGAACCGCATTTATCCGGCACTTCTTACAAGCACGCGTAAGAAGTGCCGGGTTACTCGAGCCATCAGGGCTCGCGCCGTTGCTGAGCCCGCGCCGCCGGCAGCAAGGCGCCCACCGTGGCCAGCAATTCGTGCGGATCGACGGGTTTGGACAGATGCACCTGAAAGCCCGCCAGCAACGTGCGCAGGCGGTACTCCTGGCTGACGTGGCCCGACAGCGCGATGGCAGGCAGGCGGTGCGAGAGAGCCGCCCCACGGTCCGCTTCCATCGCTCGCACCCGCGCCACGACCTCGTAGCCGTCCACGTCGCCCAGCGAAAGATCGCAGATGAGCACCTGCGGCCACGTTGCCGCGGGCATGGACTCGAACGCGGCCATGGCAGTTTCACCATCCGCATACGTCGTCACGTTGGCGCCGTTGTCCTTCAGGATTTCTGCCACCATCTCGCGCGCCTCGGCCTGATCGTCCACCAGCATGATTTGCGCGCCGCTCAGATTTGGCACGCTGACATCCGCGCGCAGCGGTGCTGGCTCCATGGCGCGCACGGGAAAATCGACGGAGTAGCAGCGTCCGCCCGAGGGTGCGGCCGTACTGTGGAACGTGCCTCCCTGGCGCTGCGCCCGCACGGCCAATTCCGCCGGATCCAGTGCTGCCGCGACGCGCAGGCCGTCCGTCGGGT
>NZ_JAGXJZ010000111.1:0-702 GCF_019091095.1 Achromobacter sp. GbtcB20
TTGAGCTGCTGGGCTGCGCGCACCGCCTGGTTGAATTCCCGCGTCATGGCGCGGGGGGGGTTGGTGGTCCCTTGCATCTGCTGCGCGTGCGTGGCAACACGCTGCTGCGCGGTGGCCAGCTCGGCGCGTGTGGACTGAAGGCCGCGAGTCAGCTCGCGGAATTGGCCAACCTCGCGCTGTGCAGCGGTGAGCTGCTTGAGCTTCCCGCGCAGGTCGGCAACGCCCTGCGCGGACGTGCCGGCCGTGTTCCTGATTTTCTGCAGCGGTCCAGATAGCTTGTCCTGCAGGGCCGCGATGACGCGAAGCTGTAGCGCCTTGTCCATCGTTTACGTCTCGGGTTGGTGGCGTACGCGCGCGCGTTCGCGCCAGTCGGCCAGCTCGGCCAGGTCCATCGTGTCCATCGCGGCCGGCGGCCAGTGAAAGACCATGGCGATATCCGCCATGGCGTCCTCTACGGCGTTTGGATAGCCAGCCGTTCCGCCTTGCTCATAAAAAAACTGGCGAGCGTTGCCCCCGTGTTCAGCAGGTCGGCCGGGTCAAGGTCGTTGATCTCGGCCGGCGTCAGAATGGGGTCGCAGACGCGCGGCAGCACAGTGCGCAGGGCTTGGACATCGACCTGTACCAGCGCCATGAGAGTGACGCCGCGCAGCGCGCCGGCGTTGGGCTTGCGGATCAGCAGACGCTTGATTTCGCCGCTGCTGC
>NZ_JAGXJZ010000112.1:0-701 GCF_019091095.1 Achromobacter sp. GbtcB20
GTTTTGCAACAGTTCGTTCATGCCTGGTCCTGGAGTGGGGCGGTGGCGGTGGCGGGACGCTGGGCGTTCTTCGGACGCCAGGCCCTGGTGATGGCCGGATCGGTTTCCATGTACGGTCCGCCGATCAGGTCGATGCAATACGGGACGGCGGCAAAGATGCCGCCAACGAGAACGTTGCCGTCAGCGTCCTTCAACCCTTCGAGGGTTTCCTTGATCGCCTTCGGCTGGCCGGGCAGGTTCATGATCAGGGCGGCGTGGTCCTGCGTCTCGCGGATCACGGCGACCTGGCGCGACAGGATCGCGGTCGGCACGAACCGCAGGCTGATCTGGCGCATCTGCTCGCCGAAACCCGGCATTTCCTTGGTGCCGACGGCGAGCGTCGCCTCGGGCGTGACGTCGCGCCGCGCGGGGCCGGTGCCGCCGGTGGTCAGCACCAGGTGGCAGCCCTGCGCGTCGACCAGCTCGACCAGGGTCTTCTCGATCTGTTCGCGCTCGTCGGGGATCAGGCGCGGCTCGATCCGGAAGGGCGTGGTGATGGCGGACGCCAGCCAGTCCTGCAGGGCGGGAATGCCCTTGTCCTCGTAGACGCCGCCGCTGGCGCGGTCCGGGACCGACACCAGGCCGATCACCAGTTCCACTTCCTTACTCGTCATCAGGCTCGTCGTCATCGGATTCCTCGTCGCTGGAAGCCTGCTTGTCCT
>NZ_JAGXJZ010000113.1:0-700 GCF_019091095.1 Achromobacter sp. GbtcB20
CCGTCGAGGCCGACGCCACCGTCCTGGCCCTGGGCGGCGCCAGCTGGGCCAGGCTCGGTGCGGGCGGCGCCTGGGCGCCCTTGCTGGCCGCGCGCGGCGCCGAGGTCGCGCCGCTGGTGCCCTCGAACTGCGGCTTCGATACCGGCTGGAGCGCCCACTTCAGCGAGAAACACGCGGGCGCGCCGCTCACCACCGTGGCCATCGGCTACGAGGACCGCGACGGCCGCCGCGCGCGGCGCCAGGGCCAGTTCGTGGTCACCGCCACCGGCATCGAGGGCAGCCTGGTGTATGCCTTGTCGGCGCCGCTGCGCGACCAGATCGCCGCGCGCGGTGAGACCACCATCTGGCTCGACCTGGCGCCCGACCACGACGGCGAGCGGGTGCGGGCCGAGGTGCTGCGCCCGCGCGGCTCGCGCTCGATGTCCAGCCACCTGCAAAGCCGGCTCGGCATCAAGGGCGTGAAGGCGGGGCTGCTGCGCGAATGCCTCGACGCCGCGGCCTACAACGACCCCGAGCGGCTGGCGGCGGCGATCAAGGCGCTGCCGCTGGTCCTGAAGCGGACTCGTCCCATCGACGAGGCCATCAGCAGCGCCGGCGGCCTGCGCTTCGAGGCGCTCGACGGCAACGCCATGATCAAGGTGCTCCCCGGCGTGTTCGCCGCCGGCGAGATGATCGACTGGGAAGCGCCCACCGGCGGCTA
>NZ_JAGXJZ010000114.1:0-698 GCF_019091095.1 Achromobacter sp. GbtcB20
GCGGCGTCGACTGGCAGGCCGAGACGCGCGGCGGCGCCGGCATTGCCTTCGCTTTGCGGACTGGAGGAGAGGAAGCCGGGTGCGGACGCGGTCGCGCCGCCGTTCGGCAGGCTCATCTGTGGCGCGGCGCCGCCGGCGGCCAGCTGCGCGCTGGCTTCCTGCGGCGGATAGCACAGGCCGGCGTCGGCGCAGCCCTGGCTGGTCGCGTTCAGGGTGAAGGGACCGCTGCCCTCGACCGGGATACGGATCGTCACCGACCCTTTATACGTCTCGACATCCTTCTGGAAGGTCTCGTCGTACTTTACCTTGCCCGGCGGGATGTCCGGCGTGCCCAGCTTCGCGCCGCGGGCCGTGAAGGCGAAGCGTTCGCGGTACATGTAGTAGCCGGGCGCGATGTCGTAGGTGACGACCGCGGTGCGCTCGCCCTCCATGCGCGCCGAGAACTTGAAGGCGATGGCAGGATCGAGGAACTCGTCGGCGGCGCGGCTCGGCGCGGCCAGCAGGACGGCGAACAGGAACAGGAACAGCAGCGACAGCGCGGCGAGCGGGTGCGTCGGCAAGGCACGAAGGCGGGAACGGGACATGACTTCCTTTGATTGAATACAGCGCAGCCGAATGGTACACCGCCCGCGTGACGATGGGTAATCCGAACCCGGGACAAAGGCCGCCGCCTGTCCCCGGCTGCGCATGGACGAAAA
>NZ_JAGXJZ010000115.1:0-697 GCF_019091095.1 Achromobacter sp. GbtcB20
ATCTTCGACAGCAACAAGCAACTCGAGAAATACATCTGCATCGACTTCGACATCACCGAACGCAAGCAATTCGAGGACGCGATCGTCGACAACGCCAAGTGCCAGGGCCTGATCGCCCGTCTCGGCCGCAAGGCGCTGGAAGCGGGCCCGCTGCAGGAACTGTTCGAGATGGCTGCGGCGGTCGCCTGCGAAGGCCTGGGCGTGCGCCACGCGGCCCTCTTCGGTTTCGACGCCGAGGCCGGCGCGGCGGTGCTGCAGGCCGGCGCCGGCTTTCCGGCCGAGGCGGTCGGCGCCCGCTTTGCCCACGTGGCCGGTCCCGGCTCGGCCGAGCAGCTGGCGCGCTGGAGCGCCGCCCTGCTCGGCACGCGCGCCGCCGGCAGCGGCATCGAGGTCTTCATCGTCTGCAGCGACCGCCTGTACGGCGCGCTCGGCGTGTATGCGCCCGAGCAGCGCACCTTCCAGGAACAGGAGGACGGCTTCCTGAACAGCCTGGCCAACATCCTGGCGACCGCGATCGAGCGCGAAGACGCGAAGAACCGCCTGACCTACCTGGCCCAGTACGACGCGCTGCCCGGCCTGCCGAACCGGCATCGCCTGGCCGGCTGCCTGGAGGATGCGATCGCCCCCGCCGCCCGCTGCGGCCACCGCGCCGGCGTGATGTTCATCGACCTCGACCGCTTCAAGCTGATCAACGACC
>NZ_JAGXJZ010000116.1:0-696 GCF_019091095.1 Achromobacter sp. GbtcB20
GAAGGTCAGCGGGTTCTTGCGCTCGGGACGGTCCAGGGTCAGCGTGGCGACGCCGTTCTCGACCTCGAACAGGAAATGCTGGGCCGGATAGCCGGCCAGGCTGCCGCGGTGGCCAGGGAGCGCGTGCGGCTCTCCCTTCAGGTATCGCATGGTGTACTCCAGGTTGGCATTCAAAGGTCGGTGGGCGGCGCAACCCGCGGCGCCAGGGCCGCAGCCTGCTGGCGTTCCCGCTCCAGGTTGCGTTCGAGCTGGGCCTTGCCGGCGCGGTACTGCCTGGGCCAGGCGGCGCCGGTGTAGCCGATGCGCGCGGCCTCGGTCAGGGTCCAGGCCGGATTGACCAGGTGCGGGCGCGCCACCGCGCACAGGTCGGCCCGGCCCGAGGCGATGATGCCGTTGGCGTGGTCGGCTTCATAGATGGCGCCCACCGCGATGGCCGGGATGTGCGCCTCGTTGCGGATGCGGTCGGCGAACGGCGCCTGGTACATGCGCCCGTACTGCGGGCTTTCGTCGCGGCTGACCTGGCCCGAAGAGCAGTCGATCATGTCGGCGCCGGCGTCGCGGAACAGCCGGGCGACGATCACCGCGTCGTCCGGCGTCAGGCCGCCCGGAGTCCAGTCGTGGGCCGAGATGCGCACGCTGATCGGCAGCTGGCGCGGCCATACCGCGCGCAGCGCCGCGAACACCTCGAGCGGGAAG
>NZ_JAGXJZ010000117.1:0-696 GCF_019091095.1 Achromobacter sp. GbtcB20
GGCCGACAGGATCAGCGAACCCGGGTTCACGTAATCCTTGCCGGCATACTTCGGCGCGGTGCCGTGGGTGGCCTCGAACATCGCAACCGAATCCGACATGTTGGCGCCCGGCGCAATGCCGATGCCGCCGACCTGGGCCGCCAATGCGTCCGAGATATAGTCGCCATTCAGATTCAGGGTAGCGATCACGCTGTACTCGGCCGGACGCAGCAGGATCTGTTGTAGGAAGGCGTCGGCGATCGAATCCTTGATGACGATGTCGCGTCCGGTCTTCGGATTCTTGAACTTGCACCATGGGCCGCCGTCGATCAGTTCGGCGCCGAATTCGCGCTGCGCCAGGGCGTAGCCCCAGTCGCGGAAACCGCCTTCGGTGTACTTCATGATATTGCCCTTGTGAACCAGGGTCACCGAGGGCTTGTCGTTGTCGATTGCGTACTGGATCGCCTTGCGCACCAGGCGCTCGGTGCCTTCGCGCGAGACCGGCTTGATGCCCAGGCCCGAGGTCTCCGGGAAGCGGATCTTCCTGACGCCCATTTCATTGGTCAGGAAGTCGATCAGTTTCTTGACGCCTTCCGAGCCTTCGGCCCATTCGATGCCGGCGTAGATGTCTTCCGAGTTTTCGCGGAAGATGACCATGTGGGTCTTTTCCGGCTGCTTCAGCGGCGAGGGCACGCCGGCGAAATAGCGCACCGGGCG
>NZ_JAGXJZ010000118.1:0-695 GCF_019091095.1 Achromobacter sp. GbtcB20
CGAAGAACACCAGGTAGTAGGTCAGCAGCTTGCCGTCGATGGCGCGTCCGAACACCTCGTTCTCGACCAGCGTGAAGCCGGGCGTGAGCACTTCCGGCACGCTGAAGGTCTTGCCGTCCTCGCCGCCGGTGAAGTCCGACAGCTGCGAGGCCAGCACGGCGAAGGACGAGGCGACGGCCAGCGTGATCATGGCGTAGAAGATGGCGCGCACGCGCAGGGCGAACAGGCCGACGATGAAGGCCAGGGCGAGCGCCAGCAGCAGCGCCAGGCCCAGGCCCTTCATCGCCACGCCCCAGGTCGGCTCATCCACCGAGGCCAGCGCCAGGCCGATGCCGTGGGCGCCGATCCCGTAGAACATGGTGTGGGCGAACGACACGATGCCGGTGTAACCCAGCAGCAGGTCGTAGGAGGCGACCAGCACGATGTAGACGCAGATGGTCGCCGCCATGTTGAGCGGCCGCGCGCCGCTGGTCAGGAAGGGCGCGAAGGCCAGTCCCAGCAGGATCAGGATCAGCACCGCGGACAGGATGCGGCAGCGCGGCAGGTCGCCGGAAAGAAGCCGGGTCATGGGATTCATCGCCATGTCAGCCTCGCATCTTCGAATACAGCCCGGCCGGGCGCCACAGCAGGATCGCGATCATCAGGATGATGTTCGAGACCAGCGCGATCTTCGGGGCCAGGAAGCCGGCATAGTT
>NZ_JAGXJZ010000119.1:0-694 GCF_019091095.1 Achromobacter sp. GbtcB20
CGGCACCGCCCCGGTCCGGATCGGCGTACCCGAGGACATCGCCGGCAGCGCGATGGCGCGGGTCTTCCACGACTTCACCCGGCGCCACCGCGAAGTCCACCTCGACGTCACGGCCGGCCTGAGCCGCGACCTGACGCGCGCCTACCGCGCCGGCGAGTTCGACATCCTGGTTGCCAAGGAGCCGGCCGCCAGTCCCGACTGCCGCGCCACCTTTCCCGAGGCGCTGGCGTGGTTCGAAAGCGCCGCCGCAGAGGACTGGCCGAATCCCCTGCCCCTGGTGACCTTCCCGCCGGGCGGCCTGTACCGCGACGCCATGTTCGAGCGCATCGAGGGCGAACGGCTGCGCTGGTACATCGCCTTTTCCGGCAGCAGCCTGCACAACGTCCTGGTCGCGGTAGAGGCCGGGCTCGGCCTGTCGCTGCTGCCGAAGGCCGCCGCTGCCGGCTACCGCGTGCGGCCGTATGCGCGCTTTCCCGACGAGCCGGCCATCGCGGTATCGATCTACGCCTGGGAAAACACGGGGCTGGTTGCCGAGCTGGTCGAAGGAATACGCGCGGTGCTCGCCGACAGGCAGGCGCGCTTCGGATAACAGGGGAAATGCGAGGAACTGCAGGGGAAAAGGCGGACTGGAGCGGGTGAAGGGAATCGAACCCTCGTCTTAAGCTTGGGAAGCTTCAGCTCTACCATTGAGCTA
>NZ_JAGXJZ010000012.1:0-171739 GCF_019091095.1 Achromobacter sp. GbtcB20
CGGATCGTCGCCTTGGTGAGCCGTTACCCCACCAACTAGCTAATCCGATATCGGCCGCTCTAATAGTGCAAGGTCTTGCGATCCCCTGCTTTCCCCCGTAGGGCGTATGCGGTATTAGCTACGCTTTCGCGTAGTTATCCCCCGCTACTAGGCACGTTCCGATACATTACTCACCCGTTCGCCACTCGCCACCAGACCGAAGTCCGTGCTGCCGTTCGACTTGCATGTGTAAGGCATCCCGCTAGCGTTCAATCTGAGCCAGGATCAAACTCTTCAGTTTAATCTCTGTATTTGTTTCGTATTCTTGGTCTGAATAAATTCAAACCAGGTCATACGTCGCTACTCAAAGGAAGTGAGGTATGTTCTTAAACTTGACGTCTAAGGCACTTCACTTCTAGTGAGCACTTGATTTCTTGTGCTTGCGATAAGGCCGAAACCTAATCGCTGCACTCGCATCAAGCGCCCACACTTATCGGTTGTTTAATTGTTAAAGAGCGGTACTGCTAAATTCTGTACTACTGGTTTCTGCCCTCAACTTCGGCTAACTTCGCTTTCGCGTCGTCGCTGTCGTTGCAGCAGAGAAACGAGATTATGAAGAAGCTTTTATCGCTTGTCAAGTCAGCTTCGCTTTTGCTTTACGCCGTTGCGTCACTTACTTGCGGCGACCGCTGCAGGTCTCGCCAGGACTTTCGTCCTGCCCTAGCAGCTATCGAAATGTCAGGGTAAACCCTAATTTTTCAGTAACTGCCAAGCTCAAAACTATAGCACAATTTTTGCAGATCTTGCAACTGGCTTCTGCCTGATTTGCGTCGATCCTTGCAATAACCGCTTGGCGTTCATTACTGAGTGCCGTTGCGGCAGGTGAGATTGGGTTGTCCCGTCACCTGTTGCACTTCCTTGGCTTCGCGTCTCAAAACTGTCTGAACTGCGAAGGAGCGAGACTATAGCACAGAATTTTGGACTGTCATGCCAGTGACGCAAATTTGTTGATGGAAAGGCAGTCAGGCTGGCGCCGACGCCCTCCTCCGTCGAAGGAGGCAAGGGCCGTCAGTGGCCGCGCCTATATATAGATAGCGGCAGCCCCTGCTTGTGGGACTAGTATGTACGTTTACTATTCGCCTGTACGCCGCATCTGATTGGAGACAGATACCTCATGCCCCCTGCGATCGCCCTGAGCGAAGACATCCTGATCAACGTCACCCCGTTTGAAACCCGCGTTGCGCTGGTGGAACAGGGGTCGGTTCAGGAATTGCACGTCGAACGTAGCATCCAACGGGGCCACGTCGGCAATATCTATCTGGGTCGGGTCGTGCGGGTGCTGCCCGGCATGCAGAGCGCGTTCATCGACATTGGGCTGGAGCGGGCGGCGTTCATTCATATTGCGGACCTGCGCGAGAATCGCACCGAGCGCAGCCAGGGTTTGACGCCGACGCCAATCGAAAAGCTGATATTTGAGGGACAGACCCTCATGGTGCAGGTCGTGAAGGATCCGCTCGGCACCAAGGGCGCGCGGCTGTCGACGCAGATCAGCATGGCCGGGCGGATGCTGGTGTATCTGCCACACGATCCGCACATCGGTATTTCGCAGAAGATCGATTCCGAGTCCGAACGCATCCAGTTGCGCGAACGTCTGCAAGCGCTGATGCCCTCGGACGAGAAAGGCGGGTTCATCGTGCGCACGCAGGCCGAGGGCGCCAACGACGCGGAGTTGACCGCCGACGTGGAATATCTGCGCAAGCTGTGGACGAGTGTCCAGGCGGCGGCCCGCACCCAGCCCGCCCCCGCGTTGTTGCACCAGGACCTGACGCTTGCCCAGCGCGTATTGCGCGACATGGTCGGCCCCGAGACCGGGTCGATCCTGGTGGATTCACGCACGACGACTGCCGCGATGCTGGAATGGGCGCGTGTGTACACGCCTTCGGTGGTTGACCGCATCAAGCATTACAGCGGCGAGCGCCCCCTGTTCGACACCGCCAACGTGGATGACGAGATTGCGCGCGCGCTGTCGCGCCGGGTCGACCTGAAGTCGGGCGGCTATCTGATCATTGACCAGACGGAGGCGTTGACCACGGTGGACGTCAATACCGGCGGGTTTGTGGGAGGCCGCAATTTCGACGACACGATCTTCAAGACGAACCTTGAGGCGGCACAGGCAATTGCGCGGCAGCTGCGGCTGCGCAACCTGGGGGGAATCGTGATCCTGGACTTCATTGACATGGAGGAACAGGAACATCGCGACACCGTGCTGGCGGAGCTGAAGAAGGCGTTGTCGCGCGATCGGACTCGCATGACCGTCAATGGATTCACGCAACTGGGGCTGGTGGAAATGACGCGCAAGCGCACGCGCGATTCGCTGGCGCACCAGCTTTGCGAGCCCTGCCCCATGTGCGAGTCGCGCGGCAATGTGCGTACGCCGCGCACGGTCTGTTATGAAATCCTGCGCGAGATTCTGCGCGAGGCACGGCAATTCAATCCCAAGGAATTTCGCATTCTTGCCTCGCAGGAAGTGGTGGACCTTTTTCTGGAAGAGGAAAGCCAGCATTTGGCGATGCTGGGCGACTTTGTGGGCAAGCGCGTGTCGCTGGAAGTGGAAGCGGCGTATTCGCAGGAGAAGTACGACATCATCCTCGTTTGACGGCATAAGAAGAATGCCTAGTCATCGGACCGACGGAAGAGCCGCGCCTGCAAGCGCGGCTTTTTTCATTGGGGCGCGGCAGGATGGGGGCCATCGGGAGGCCGAAATGGCGATATGCCTGCGCGCCCATTGATGCGCGCGTTTAAGCCGTGAACCGCGCTGGCGGCCGCTCTTCGCCAAGTCCGCATTCAGCGCGCGTGCGAGAGCAAGGACCCATACCCGAATCGCGAACAGGCTTCAACTCGATATGTGTGGATTTTGTGACTTAACAATTCGTTTGAAATGATTTCTGAAACGGATGGCGACAAGTAAGGGTTATCGATAAGCTGCGGGCGCTTTGCCGGGTCGGTTACCGCCCCGGCGCTTTTCCCTTAGTCATTCGGAGGTCATTGCAATGAAGTCCCTATTCCGTCCGTTCCTGGTTCTGGTCGCGGCCCTGCCGCTGATGCTGGCAGCCTGCGGCGACAAGGAGCCCGAGCAGCGCGCGGCGTTCACGCAGTTCCTGCAGACGCGCATCGTGGACAAGCCGGGCGTGCGTGTGCCGAAGCTGACGGAGGAAGAAAAGAAGTCCTTCGGCGACTACGCGGCCCACTACGCCATCATCACCGACTTCAATGCCGGCATGGATGCGTCGGTCAAGCCGCTGTCGGGGATCCTGCAGAAAGGTCAGGTGCGCTCGGTGAACGATATCGTCACGCGCCGCGAGGACCTGAAGTCCGTGCGTGCCGGTCTGAACGACATGAACGCGGCGCTGAAGGAGCATCGCGCCAAGGCCGACGCGGCTCACGCCCAGCTCAAGCAGCCTGAGGACCTGAAGGCCGTGTACGACAAGGCCTACGAGAAGACCATCACCCTGCCGGCCGACACCTTTGGCGACGTGCTGCCGCAGATCAACGCCACCTACGACGTCACCCTGAAGATCGCCGACTACGTGGAAGCGAACAAGTCGAAGATCGAGATCTCGGGCAACAGCGTGACGGTGACCGATCCTGCCGTGCAAGCCGAGCTGAACAAGCTGCTGCAAGAGATGAACGCACAGGCCAAGAATGTGCAGCAGGCACAGACGCGCCTGCAGGCCGTGATCATGGGCCGTTAAGCACCGCTCAAGCACACTGCGCCACGCATCACCCCGCCGTCACCGAAAGGTGCGGCGGGGTTTTTCTTGCCATGTCGATAATCAGGCTGGCGCCGACGCGACGCGATTGCGGCCCGCGGCCTTGGCCTGGTAAACGGCCGCATCGGCGGCTTCCACAAGGGCGGCCGAAACGTCGTCGCCTAGCGGCACGACCGTGGCCACGCCGACGCTGACGGTGACGATACCGCCTTCGTTGTCTTCATGCGGAATGGCCAGGTCCTCGACCGCACGCCGGATACTTTCGGCGATGACCAGCGCCTGTTCGCGGCGCGTGTCGGGCAGCAGCACCACGAACTCTTCGCCGCCGTATCGGGCTGCCAGATCGCGAGGCCGGCGAGCCTTGTTCTGAAGCGCAAGCGCCAGCATCTTGAGCAGCGCGTCGCCTTCCTGGTGGCCATAGCGGTCGTTGTAAAGCTTGAAGCGGTCGGCATCCAGGAACAGCAGCGACAGCGGCGCGCGATCGCGACGCGCGGCCGCCCATTCCCGATCGAGTACCTCGTCAAAGGTGCGCCGGTTGGCGATACCGGTGAGTCCGTCCGTCTGGGCCTGACGCGCCAATTGCGCCTCGAACGCCTGCCGCCAGCGCATCTCGCGACGAAAGAGGAGGATCTGCGCCATCACCGATGCAAAGAGCGCCAAGGTCACGGGCACGATCAGGGCGGCGCGGCGCACCCAGGGTTCGAGCAGATCGTCGACGGCCAACGCCACGTCGATCACCAGCGGCGTGCGCTCGATGGCGTCGAACGCATAGAGACGATTGACGCCCTCGGGCGACAGCACGCCGACAAATGCGCGCAAGGCATCGCCGCCCTGGACAGCAAAGTCAGGGGCGGCGATCAGCGCAAGTGACGGGAATTTTTGCCCGGGAAGATGCCCGGGCACGCGCGGAAAGACAGCAGCCGGGCGCGGCGCGCCCGAGGCGGGGCTTTCAGGACAGCGCGGCGGCTGCGATGCGGAACGGGAAGGCCTTGGCCCCGCGTGCCTTGTCGGTCTCGCGGTGGGCGTTGATGGCCCAGGCGGGCCCTGCCCCGCCGGCCTGCGCCATCAATTGGCGGGTAAGCACGCCAGAGAATCCGCAACGAAGCGTCATGGCCTGACGCCGGGCAAGCTCGATTCCGATGGCGTGCGACGTAGTCGAATTACGGTCCGTTTGCAGCATGGCAGCCCCCTGGCAAAAGCGCTTCCTGAGTGAAGCGTCATTGCGGATTAATCTACCCTAGCTGTTTGATTTTGCGCGTGAAATGATGCGTAAAGTAATGCAAAGATCCGGAAATGCACGCCGAAAAATAGCCGTCAGGCGGATGGACTGGGCGCCGCGTCGCCGGTTTCGCGGTCCGGCCGGTCATTGATGCCATCCGGTTGGCCCGTCATATTTCCGTAAAGCAGCGACCGGCCGGCGAACAGCCCGCCTGCCACCTCGAGTTCGAAGCGTTCGGTGTCGCGTTGCCGTACGTCCTGAATGACCTCCTCGGCCTCGTCGGGCGGCACGCCGATGGCGCGCAACGCCGCTTCGCCGAAGACCAGCGCCGATTCCAGGGTTTCGCGGACCTGGAAATCCACCCCTTCGCGGGCCAGCGCCAGCGAATGGATGCGGTCATAGGCCCGCACCACGACGCGCACCAGCGGGAATTCGGACTTGATGAGATGCACCATGTGGGTGGCGGCGCGCGGGTCGTCGATGCACACCAGGATGGCGCAGGCGTTTTCGGCGCCGGCCGAACGCAGCATGTCGGCGCGCGTACCGTCCCCGTAATACACCTTCACGCCCCACTTTGCCGCGGCGCGGATCGCGTCGGTGTCGGTGTCCAGGATCGAGACCTTTACCCCGCGTGCCAGCATTGCCTGCGTCACGATCTGGCCGAAACGGCCAAAACCCACGATCAGCGCGCAGCCGTCCAGGTCGCGAGCCACGTCCACGCCATCCATGGACGGCTTGGGTTTGGGCAGGAGCCAGCGCAAGGCCAGGACGCATAGCGGGGTGAGCGCCATGGAAATGATGACGACCGCGGTCAGCACCGCGCCCGTATGCGCGTCGAAGATGCCTTTGTCGGCGGCTGCGCTGTACAGCACGAAGGCAAACTCGCCGCCTTGCGCCAGCAACGCGCAACGGGTGATGGCTTCGGCATGGGTGGCGCGCAGCAGGCGCGCCACGATGTAGACGCCCACGGATTTGACTGCCATGAAAGCGACGACGCCCGCCAGGATGAGCGGCCATTCCCGCGCCACGGCCAGGAGGTCCAGCGACATGCCCACGCCCAGGAAGAACAGGCCGAGCAGGATGCCGCGAAAGGGCTCGATATCGGCTTCGAGCTGATGGCGGAATGTGGATTCGGACAGCAGGACACCAGCCAGGAACGCGCCCATGGCCATGGACAGGCCGCCCAGTTCCATCAGCAACGCGGCGCCCAGCACGACGAGCAATGCAGCCGCGGTCATCACTTCGCGGGCATGCGCCGCGGCCAGAAGACGGAACAGTGGATTGAGCAGCCACCGGCCCGCGGCCAGCAGCGCCAGAATGCAGCCGAGCGCAATGGCGGCCTGCCACCACGGATTGGCTTCGCTGCCGCTGCTTGCGGGAGCCAGCAAGGCGGCCAGCGCCAGCAGCGGGACGATCGCCAGGTCTTCGAGAAGAAGGATGGAGACGATGCGTTGGCCCTGCGCGGTGGTGGTCTCGTCGCGCTCGGCCAGGATCTGCATCACGATGGCCGTGGATGAAAGCACGAAACCCATCGCCGCCATGAAGGCCGCGGCGCCTGACAGGCCGGCCAGCAACCCGACGCCGGTAAGCAGCGCACCGCAAACCAGCACCTGCGCGACGCCCAGCCCGAAGATTTCGCCGCGCAGCTTCCAGAGGCGCGACGGCTGCATCTCCAGCCCGATGATGAAAAGAAACATCACCACGCCCAGTTCCGCGACGTGCAGGATGGATTTGGGATCGGTGAAAAACCCGATGCCGAACGGGCCTATTGCCAGGCCGGCCGCCAGATAGCCCAGGACCGAACCCAGTCCGAGACGCTTGAACAAGGGGACGGCAATCACCGCTGCGCCAAGCAGAACGACGACGTTGAGGACTTGATTGCCTTCGGAAGGCAGGGCCATGGAGCGCTCCTGGTTGGCATGGCGGGCCGAAGCGCCTGGGACGCCGCCCAGCCCGCTATGCGCAGGCTGGGGCCATTTTCCGGCAAACCGCGGGATTGGCAAACAGGAACTTCGGCAATGAAAAGCCGCCCCGAGGGGCGGCTGCTGGGGAAAGACGTGTACGGTTTGGCTCAGTCTTCCCGGAACTGCATCTTGTAGAGGGATGCGTACAGGCCGTCGGCCGCCAGCAGTTCCGCGTGCGGACCCTGTTCGACGATCTTGCCGGCGTCCAGGACGATGATGCGGTCGGCGTTCTGGACGGTGGACAGGCGGTGCGCGATGACCAGCGTGGTGCGCCCCTTCATCAGGCGTTCCAGCGAGGCCTGCACCTGGCGTTCGGATTCGTTATCGAGCGCCGACGTCGCTTCGTCCAGGATCAGGATGGGCGCGTTCTTGATGAGCGCGCGCGCGATGGCCAGACGCTGGCGCTGGCCGCCGGACAGGCGGGCGGCGTTCTCGCCCACGGGCGTGTTGATGCCTTGCGGCAGGCCTTCGACGAAGTCGAGCAGGTTGGCGGCGGCCAGCGCATCGCGCACCTTTTGCTCGCTGGACTTGCCCAATGCGCCGTAGCCGACGTTGGCGGCGATCGTGTCGTCGAACAGCACGACGTCCTGGCTGACCAGCGACAGGTGCGAGCGCAGGCTGCGCAGCGTGAGTTCATCGATGGGCACGTCGTCCACGAGGATCTGGCCGCTGTCGGCCAGCACGAAGCGGGGCAGCATGTTGACCAGCGTGGTCTTGCCGCTGCCCGAGCGGCCCACGAGGGCGACGGTCTGACCGGGTTCGACCACGAAGGAAATGTCATTGACCGTGTCGCGGTCGGCGTCGGGGAAGCGATGCGACACGCTGCGGAACTCGACCTTGCCGCGCACGGGCTCGGGCAGTTCCTTGGTGCCGGTGTCGTTTTCCGGGATCTGGTCGATCAGGGTGAACACGCTTTCGGCCGAGACCAGCATCTTTTGCAGGCGGGCGGCCACGTTGGTCAGGCGCTTGATGGGGTCGAAGATCTGGGCCAGCGCGGCCATGAACGACGCGAAGCTGCCCACGGTGAGCGAGCCGCTGTTGGCCTGGCTGAGCGCCACGGCGATGACCGCGCCCACGGAAATCGAGATGCAGACCTGGGTCAAGGGCGTCAGCGCCGCATCGGCCGTGGCCGTGCGCATGGCAAAGCGGCGCAGGCGCCGGCTGACGAAATCGAAGCGGCCGCGTTCGACCTCGTAGCCGTCGAACAGCTTGATGACGCGCTGGCCGTCGATGCCTTCGCCGACCACGCGGGTCAGCTCGGCGTTCATGTTGACGGTTTCGCGGTTGATGCGGCGCAGGCGCTTGATGAAAAAGCGCGAGATCAGGACCGAGACCGGCAGCATGACCAGGATGATCAGCGTCAGCACCCACGACATGTAGAGCAGCACGCAGATCAGCGCGATGACCACCAGGGTTTCGCGCACCAGCACGGTGATGACGTCGGTGGCGTAGCCGGTGACGTTGCCGGCGTCGATGGTGAAGCGGTTCAGGAGGCGCCCGGTGTCGCCGCGCTTGAAGTCGGCGTCCGGCAGGCCAAGGAGGCGCTCGAACATGTCGCGCCGCATGCCCAGCAGCACGTTGTTGGCCACCCAGGCCAGCAGGTAGTCGCTGAAGAAGTTGCAGATGCCGCGCACCAGGATCAGGCCCACGACCGCCAGCGGCAGTGCCCACACGTAATACGGCTTGGCGCCGGAGAAGCCGCCGTCCAGGAGGGGCTTCATGATGACCGCCAGCACGGGCTGCGTGGCTGCGGCGCCTGCCATCAGGAGGACGGCCGCCAGCAAGCCCTTCCAGTAGGAACCGACCCGGCTGTAGATCCGGGTCCAGAGTTCGGATTTGACGGGCTGGGAGCCCGCTGGCGCATTCCGTGCGGCAGAATTCAAAGGGATCACTCGCTTTTCATACAATTGTGCCCAGGATTGTACCGGCTGCGCGTCTGCGCGCCGTCCCCGCCCCTTAGCCCTATCCGCGCCCGTGCGCCCTTCCATGTCCGATATCAGTTGCCTGTATGTCCGCCTGCCCAACTGGGTGGGCGATGTCTGCATGAGCCTGCCCAGCCTGCGCGCCCTGGCGGCAAGCGGCCTGCCCCTCGTCATCTGCGCCCGCCCCTGGGCCCGCGACCTGCTCGATGGCGTGGACAAACTGGATTTCGTCCCCATGCGCGGCAAGGTGGGACCGGACCGGGCGGCGGTCAGCGCGCACCGGCGGGGGCTGGGCGCGCAAGGCCGCCGCGCCCGGGGCCTGCTGCTGCCGGATTCCCTGTCCAGCGCGCTGGTGTTCCGGCTGGCCGGCGTGCCGTCGGCGGGGTACCGCGACGACGGCCGCAGCTTTCTGCTGCGCTGGCCGTTCGCCAAACCCGACCAGCCGATGCACGCCGTCGAATCCTGGCATCACCTGACCCGCGAGGCCCTGATCCGCTGGAATCTGCCCTGCGGTCCCGCCCAGCCCGGTCCGACGCTGGACCTGCCGCTGACGGCGGCGCATGAACGCGCGGCGGGCGAGGCTCTAGCTCAGGCCGGCCTGCAAGACCGGCCCTTCGTGCTGATTGCGCCCACCGCCACGGGCCTGCACAAGGGCAGGATCAAGGTGTGGCCGGGATTCGATACACTGACGCGCGCCTTGCAGGCCCGCGGCCATACCGTGGTAATGTGCCCCCCTCCGGCCGAAACCGACGAAGCCCGGCGCAATGCGCCGACCGCTCAGTTGCTGCCCCCGCTGGGATTGGGCGCCTTTGCGGCGCTGACCGCCCGGGCCGCGCTGGTGATTTGTAACGACTCCGGCGTGTCGCACGTGGCGGCGGCGGCGTCGGCGCGGCAGCTGACGCTGTTTGGCGTGACACAGCCGCAACGCACCGGCCCGTGGTCGCCGCGCGCGGTGTGCCTGGGCAGCGACCAGGCCTGGCCCTCGCAGGAAGAAGCAACACAGCAGGCCGAGCGCCTGCTGGATGGTACGCAGTAATCAGGACAGTCTCGAAATGACCTTTTCCAGCTATCTCACGAATCTGATCATTCCCTTGAATTTGTGCATCACCCTGGTGGTCCTTGGCCTGGTGCTGGGACTGTTCCGGCTTCGCAAGACGGGCCTCACGCTCGTCGCGGCAGGCTTGCTCTGGGCGCTGGCCTGGTCGTTGCCGGCGACGTCGCTGTGGGCGGGCGGCGCGCTGGAAAACCGCTATCCGCACAAGCCCGCCGCCGAGATGCCGACGGCCGACGCGATCGTGGTGCTGGGCGGCAATACCGCCAACGGCCGGGCCAATTGGTTCCTGCCCTATGACAAGGACACGGCGATCGTGCGCGTGGACGCCGCCGCCCAGCTGTATCTGGCCGGCCGCGCGCCCAAGGTGCTGCTGTCGGGCGGCGCGCTGGAAGGCGATGTCAGCGAAGCGCGCGGCATGGCGCATGCGATCCGCCAGCAGGGCGTTCCGGAGTCGGCCCTGATCCTGGAAAACGCCAGCCGCACCACCTATGAAAACGCCACACTCACCGAAGACCAGCTCAAGGCGCGCGGCATCGGCAAGGTGCTGCTGGTCACGTCCGCCTTGCACATGCCCCGCGCCATGGCGGCCTTTTCCAAGCAGGGCGTGGAAGTGATTGCCGCCCCCGCGCCGCCGCAGATCGTGGAGCCGGCCGACGGGTCGCTGTCGTTGTGGCTGCCCGATGAACGCACGTTCGACGCCAGCCGTTCGATCGTGAAGGAATACGCGGGTCTCTTTGTGTACTGGTTGCGCGGATGGGTATGAGCCTGACCGGCGCGGCGCCAGCGTGCCGTTCGGGATGCGGCGCCTGCTGCATCGCGCCGTCGATCACGCGGCCCATTCCGGGGATGCCGCAGGGCAAGCCCGCGGGCGTGCCCTGTGTTCAGTTGCTGCCGGACATGCGGTGCGCGATCTTTGGTGATCCTTCCCGCCCGGACTTCTGCGGTGGGCTGCAGCCCCAGCACGAGATGTGCGGTTCCGACCGCGAACACGCCATCCGCTGGCTGACCGACCTGGAAAGGGCAACCGCGCCCTGCCATTGAAAACGGGGCTCGACGCCCCGTTTTTCAATGGCGCTCCAGCAGCACCTGTTCGTAGAGGGCCTCGTAGCGCGAGGCCACGGTTTCCCAGCTTTGGTCGCGGGCGATTTCCAGGCCGCGTGACGTCAGCGCCGCGCGCAGCTGCGGATCCGAACCGAGGCTTTCCAGCGCCTGCGCCAATTGGGCGCCATCGCGCGGGTCCTGCAGGATGAGCGCATCCGTTCCCGCCGTGAGGTATTGCGCAAAGCCGCAATAGACCGGCGAACTGACGATGACCGGCAGGCCGTGCGACATGGCTTCCAGCGGCGCCATGCCGTAGCTGTCGTTCAGGGTCGGGTGCGTGTAGATGTCGGCCGCATTGAAATACTGGGCGACGTCCGGGGTGGGCTCGACTAGCGTGACGCGGCGGGCGACGTCTCCGGCGGCGCGTACGCGCTCGCGCGTGGGCTCGTCGGCGCCGACCACCAGCAGCCGGTAACGCGGAGGCAAGAGCGCCAGCGCATCCAGCAAGGCGGGCAGGCCCTTGCGCAGCGGATTGCGCGCCACCAGCAGACAGCCGATCGTGTCCGCGTCCCAGCCGAGCCGCGCGCGCGTGGCCTGGCGGCCCCCGTTACGGTCGGGCGCGGGCAGCTTGACGCCCGGGGCGATGATGTCGACCGCGAGTTCTTCGCCGTAGCTGCGGTGCAGCTGGTCCATGATGAGGCCCGATACCGCCACCACGCGGCGCTGGGGCGTCTTGCGCACACGCAGCTTTTCCAGCATCAGGTAGGTAGCCAGCCGCGGGCTGAGCCAGGCCGTCAGGCGCTGCAGCGGCGTGACCCGGGTGATGCGGTTATAGCGGACCGGCGTCACGTGCATGACCTGGATTTCGCCCGCCCAGCCGTTCATGTGCGAATGGACGATGTCGAAGCGGCCGCGGGTGAGGCGGTCGGCGCGCCAGGCGAAATACAGCACCCGCGTCCAGCTGGGCAGCCAGCCGGGAAAACGCACGGGCAGGTATTCGAATGGCAGGTCGCTGTCGAAATCGCGGGCGACCACGGAGATGTCGTGGCGCTTGCCGAGGACACGCATCAACTCGACGCCATAGGCCTCGGCCCCCCCGAAACGGTTGCCGAAGCGATCAACCAACAGCGCGATGCGAAGCCGGCGTTCAGGAGCGCCGGCGGCTGTCTTCATACCGGGTGAGGCACTTCTGGAGGAATCGGACGATGTTGGTCGAGCGCGCCACGGTAACGCGCGGCAATCCGAAGGGATCGTCGGACGCCGCCGCCAGGCCGCGCTTGGTGAGCGTGGCGTTCTCGTAACCGGCCTCGCGCGCCATGGCCTGATGCTCGGGGCCATGGTCGCCATACGGATAACAGAACGCGGTGACGGGCGCGCCCAGCGCCTCTTCGAGCTCGTCCTTGGACTGGACGATCTGGCGCCGCGCTTCTTCGGCAGGCAGCTCGGGCAGGTGGACGTGATCCAGCGTGTGCGAGCCGACCTCGTTGCCGGCCTGCGCCCATTCCCGCATTTCCTGGACGGTCATCAGCGGCGCAAACGGGATCCCCTTTTCGAGGTCCCACACGTTGCCGCCGTCGAACTGCCGGGCCACGAAATAGTTGGTGGCGGTGAATCCCAGTTCGCTCAGTACCGGCATCGCGTTGTGATGCACATTGCGGAAACCGTCGTCGAACGTGATGCCGAAGACCTTTCCCTGGCGCTCGCCGCGGACGTAAGGCATGACGTCGCGCATGGACAATCCGCGATAGCCCAGCCGGCGCATCCAGCGCATCTGGCGGGCAAAGCTATCGGGATGTACCGTCAGTCCGCGAAACGGCGTGCCCTTGGGGTTGGGCTCGCCGATCTGGTGATACATAAGGATTGGAATAGACATAGCTCGACATTATATGGCTCAGCGTCCCGCGAGCGTGCGTTGGTATACATCCACCGTGGCAGCTGCGAAACGCTCCAGGTTGAAGTCGCGCAAACTGGTCTCGCGCGCTTTGTGGCCCATCAGACGCACCGCCTCCGGGTTGTCCAGCATGAATCGCAATTTGGCGGTCATGGCCGGGATGTCGCGCGCGGGCACGATCCAGCCATCCACGCCGTCTGTGACGTTTTCGGGCAGACCGCCCGCGTCACTGACAAGCGCCGGCAGTCCCAGTGCCATGATCTCGCGGCAGGCAAAGGACAACGCCTCGCGGTACGACAGCACGAATCCCGCGTGGCAGGACGCCAGCGCCGCGCGCACGTCATCGAGCAGCCCGGGAAACTTCACCTGATCGATCATGCCAAGCTCGCGCACACGCGCCAGCTTGGCCTCGGAGGGCGGATCGCCCGCCACCATCAGCAAGATGCGTGCCTTGTCGGCCGGCGGCAGGGCGGCCGCGGCTGCCACCAGGTCCAGCCAGCCCTTGTCGTAATCGGTGCCGCCCGCGCTGCCCAGCAGCAGCTTGCCTTGCCAGTCCGGGCCAAAGAAGAGTTCGCGCAGCTTGTCCAGGCTTTCGGGCGGCGGCGGGGCGAAGAAATTCGTATCGATGCCGTGCCGGATGGTCGTGATGGGGCGTTTGCGGTACGGGGACTGCTCCATCATGCCGCGGATGTAGTCGCTGACGGCGATGCCGTGATCGGTGGCCAGCGCCACCCGCAGCTTGTGCCCGAAGCTGGTCAGCGGGTGATCGTTGTGCTTGGTGAACACGATGCGCGGCCGGCGCCGCATGCCCAGCGTGGCCAGCATGACCTGCTTGTGATCGGCCGAGCCGTTGGCGTGGATGATGTCGAACTGGCCGTCGGCAATCAGGCGATGCAGCCTGGCGCGGTCCTTGAACCAGGACGAGGGGCGCGTCGTGTAGCGCATGTCCACCACGTTCACGCCGGGGATGGCCTTGGCGTAGCGGTACAGCCGGCTGGTCTCCGGCACCGCCACCGTGATCTCGTGGTCGCGGGCGAGCGCCTTGGCCAGGTTGATGATGTAGGTGACGTGCCCCCCGCCGTTGCCCGCGTGGAAGTTCGTGTAGAGGATCTTCACTTTTTGTTTTCTGCCAGGAACATCAGCTTCGAGTAACGGAAGAAGCTGCCCGCCGCCGCCGTCACGGCCAGCACGAGCCCGTGGCGGCCGTCCAGGAAGCCGCGGCGGATCAGGTAGATGCGCACGAAGGTCCAGAAGCCGTGGCCCAGCGCACCGAAGACCGACGTGCGCTTGCCCTTGGCGTACATCATGGCGGCCGCGTCGGACGAATACCGGTTGACCTTGTTGATCAGCGCGTCCAGGTTGTCGTACGGATAGTGGTTGAAATAGCCGCGCAACTGCAGGGGACGGCCATTGGCGGGCACCACGCGTTCGTGCACGGCGGCATCGGTGAAGCGCGCCGTGCCGCGCTTGAAAAGCCGCAGCACGTAGTCGGGCCACCAGCCGCTATGGCGGATGTCGCGGCCGCAGAAGTTGGACAGGCGCGCGATTTCGTAGGCGTCGGCCTTGGGCGCGCGCAGCACGTCCTGGATTTCCTGCGCCAGCTCGGGCGTGACGCGCTCGTCCGCATCGATCGACAGGACCCAATCGCCCGTCGCCAGATCCAGCGCGCGGTTCTTTTGCGGACCGAAGCCGGGCCAGTCAGGGGTGACTTCGACCCGCGCGCCCAACGCCCGCGCCAATTCCACGGTGCCGTCAGTGCTGCCCGAATCCACAACGATGAACTCGTCCGCAAACGACACGGACTTCAGGCAGGCGGCAATGTTGGCCGCTTCGTTCTTGGTGATGATGATGACTGATAACTTCATCCGCGATTCCTAAGACGCTTTTTCCAGGCCTTCCAGGCGTGATAGCGCGGGCCCCAGAAGGGGTCGCGCGACAGCCAGATCCGGCGGTTCAGCCAGGACCCGCCCTGATTGCGCACCGCGAAGCGGTAGATATGAGCGGGATCCGTGCCGGGGAGGTTCTGGCCGAAAGGGTCGGTAGTGTACAAGTGCCGGAAACCGGCCTGCCCGGCGGCGGCCACGTAATCGGCATCGAAATAGCCCTGCGGCCAGCAGAGGTGGTCGCTCACGCCGCCCAGCCTGCGGATCAGGGTTTCACGCGAATCCTCTAGATCCTGCGCGATGTGCTCGCGCTTGGCGTTCGTATCCGCGCCGCAGACCTTGTCCCAGCGGGTGTGCGTGTGGGTGTGGGAATGGAATTCGAAGGTGCCGGCAGCCTGCATGGCCTCGATCTCGCTCCAGCGCAGCATCGCCTCGTCGGCGCGGCCCGACGCCACGAGTTCCTTGCAGGCGTGGTGGTCGGGCGTGGGCGGCAGCGGGCCGCCCTGCCCCGCATGGGGCCGCACGGGGCCGTCGCCGATCCAGCCGGTGATGGTGAACAACACCGCGCGCATGCCATGACGGGCGAGGACGGGATGCGCGTGCACCCAGTTGTTCAGGTAGCCGTCGTCGAACGTGATCAGCACGGCGCGTTCGGGTACGGAGGCGCCGGCCAGATAAGCGGCAAACTGGGCCGTGGTGAGCGACTGGTAGCCGGCGCGCGCCAGGCGCGAGATCTGTGCCTCGAAGACGTCCGGCGTCGCGGCAATCATGCCGCCGGCCGGCGTGACGTGGTGGTACATCAGCACCGGCACATTGGGCGCATTCATGGGCGGCGCTCCGCCGGGCGGCGTTCCGCCAGCCAGCGCAGGTAGATGGCTTCCGTGGTTTCCGCCAGGCGCGCGGGCGAAAACACGCCCTCTTCCCAGACCATCTTGCGGCCGGCCTCGCCCATCGCACGGCGCAGGGCCGGCTCGTCGATCAGGCGCGCCAGCGCGGCGGTCAATGCGGCCGGGTCCTTGGGCGGGACCAGAAAGCCCGTCACGCCGTCGCGGAACATTTCGGACACGCCGCCCACGTTCGTGCCGATGACGGGCAGGCCGCTGGCCTGCGCTTCGACAAACACCGTGCCGGACGCTTCCTGCTGCGTGGCCAAGGCAAAGAGATCGAATCCCGCCAGCAGATTGGGCACATCGCGCCGCGTGCCCATCAGATGGATGCGGTCCTGCAGTCCGCGCTCGGCCACATACGCCTGGGTCTGCTCGAAGACCGGCGATCCGGCGCCGACGAACACCAGGTGCAGCTTCGGGCGCGTGGCCATCAGCGGCGCGATGGCGTCGATCAGGTCCTTGTGGCCCTTGGTGGCGCGCATGACGGCCACGCAGCCCACCACGACGTCGTCGTCGGCCAGGCCAAGTTCTCCGCGCAGGGTGGAGCGCTCGACCGGCGCGGGCAGCACGATGGGCGAATACACCGTCGCGATCTTTTCGGGCGGGACGCCGCGGGTGATGAGGTACTTGCGCACGTGGTCGCTGACGGCCGTGACGCGATGCGGCAGGACGGTGTACGACCACATCGACCCGACCGGATTGGACAGGTGGCGGGTGCGCACGATGAGCGGCGTGCCGGCCATGCGCCCGGCCAGGGCCGCGATGACCGTGTCGCGCCGGCTGTGGGTATTGAGCACGTCAAAGCGCCCGGCCTTCAGGATCTTGCGGACCGCGGCCACACCCTTCAGGTAGTTCACCGGCCCGGCCATGTCCACGGCGTGCACCGTGAAACCGGCATCGCGCAGCCGTTCCGTCAGCTGCGCGCGCGGCTGGCAGATCGCCTCGAGGTGATGCCCACGCGCACGCATGGCGTGCATTTCCTTGAAGATACGTCCTTCCTGTCCGCCGAAACTGGTGGCGGCTTCCGAATGCACAATACGCAGGCTGGGCATCATTAGTAGGTGACCTCCACGCCATCAGGCTTGGTCCAGTCGTTCAGGTTGGCCAGCAGCGTGTCGGCCATGCGCACGCGCCATTCCTCCCCGAGCCGGACCGTGCACAGGAAATTGTTCTTTGTGTAGACGATATCGACCGGCACCCCCGGAATGCCATTCTCGGGTTCGGCGCGGAAGGGATTGAGCATCTGACGCAGGCGGGCCGCGTCGGCAGTGCCGTTGAGCTTGACGCGCAGGGACTTGGCGCGCGCCTCGCGCGCCAGCTGCAGGTCATATAGCTGTTCGGCGACGATGCGCATGCCGCCGGAGTAGTCGTCGTTGCTGACCTTGCCCTGCACGATGACGAGCTGGTCTTCGCGCAGCCGGTTGCGGTGCTTCTCGTAAAGTTCGTTGAAGACCGAGATCTCGACCTGCGCCGTGCCGTCGTCCAGCACGGCAAACACCATCTTGCCGCGGCGGGTCATCATGACGCGCACGCTGGCCAGCACGCCGCACATCCATTGCAGGTCGCGCTGGGGCTCCACACGCGCAAGCTGCATCGGCACGATGCGGCGCACTTCGTCGCGCCACGCATCGAACAGGTGGCCGCTGTAGTAATAGCCCAGCGCGGACTTTTCTTCGGTCAGCTTCTTGTGCAGATCCCAGGGCGCGACCTTGGCCAGTTCGCCAGCGACCACGTCGCCGCTGTCGTCGCCAAAAAGCGAGGCCTGGTTGGCGCTGCGCGCGGCCTGCTCGGCCGCTTCCATGGCGGTGGGCACCGAAGCCAGCATGGCGGCGCGGTTGGGCTCGATGGTGTCGAACGCGCCCGCCTTGATCAGCGCTTCGATGGTGCGGCGGTTGACGGCCTGCTTGCTGACGCGGCGGCAGAAGTCGAACAGGTTCAGGAACGGGCCGCCTTCCTTGCGCGCGCGCAGGATGTCTTCGACCGCGCCCTGCCCCGTGCCCTTGACGGCGCCCAGGCCGTAACGCATCGTGCGCGGCGGCTTGCCTTTTTCGGTGTGCTTGTCGGCGACGGGCTCGAACCGGTAGCCCGAGTGGTTGACGTCGGGCGGCAGCACCTCGACGCCGTTGTCCTGGGCGTCGCGGCAGAAGATCTGGACCTTGTCGGTGTCGTCCATGTCGGAGGACATGGTGGCGGCCAGGAACTCGGTCGGGTGGTAGGCCTTCAGCCAGGCGGTTTGGTAGGAGATCAGCGCGTACGCGGCCGAGTGCGACTTGTTGAAGCCGTAGCCGGCGAACTTCTCCATCAGGTCGAACAGCTTGACCGCCAGGTCGGGATCGTGGCCCTTTTCCTTGGCGCCCTGTTCGAAGAGCTCGCGGTGCTTGGCCATTTCCTCGGGCTTTTTCTTGCCCATGGCCCGGCGCAGCAGGTCGGCGCCGCCCAGCGAGTAGCCCCCGATGATCTGCGAGATCAGCATCACCTGTTCCTGGTAGACGATGACCCCGTAGGTGCTCTTCAGGGTGGCTTCCAGGTCCGGGTGGAAATAATCGACGGCCGCGCGCCCGTGCTTGCGGTTCACGAAGTCGTCCACCATGCCCGATTCCAGCGGCCCTGGACGATACAGGGCCAGCATGGCGATGATGTCTTCGAACGTATTGGGCCGCAGCTTCTTGAGCAGCTCTTTCATGCCGCGCGATTCAAGCTGGAACACCGCGGTGGTGTTGGCGTCGCACAGGATCTTGTAGGCCGCCGGATCGTCCAGGGCCAGCGCCATGACGTCGAAGTCGCGCTTTTCGGCGTTGAACTGGCGCACGTAGCGCACGGCCCAGTCCAGAATCGTCAGGTTGCGCAGCCCCAGGAAGTCGAACTTCACCAGGCCCGCGGCCTCCACGTCGTCCTTGTCGAACTGCGAGACCGCGCTGTTCTCCTGCCCCGGCTGGCAGTACAGCGGGCAGAAGTCGGTGAGCTTGCCGGGCGCAATCAGCACCCCGCCCGCGTGCATGCCGATGTTGCGGGTCAGGCCTTCGAGCGGCTTGGCCAGGTCGACCAGCGAGCGGACTTCTTCTTCCTGCTCGTAGCGGTCCTTGAAGGCGGGCTCGTCCTTGAGCGTGCGCTCCAGCGTCCAGGGATCCATCGGGTTGAACGGGATCAGCTTGGACAGGCCATCGCAGAACATGTAGGGCATGTCCAGCACGCGGCCCGCGTCGCGCACCACGGCCTTTGCGCCCAGCGTGCCGAAGGTCGCGATCTGGCTGACGGCGGCGCGGCCGTATTTTTCCTTGACGTAGTCGATAACCCGTTCGCGGTTGTCCTGGCAGAAGTCGATATCGAAGTCGGGCATGGAGACCCGCTCGGGATTCAGGAAGCGCTCGAACAGCAGGTCATAGCGGATGGGATCGAGGTCGGTGATGCCCAGCGCGTAGGCCACCAGCGAACCGGCGCCCGAGCCCCGGCCCGGTCCAACCGGCACGCCGTTGTTCTTACCCCAGTTGATGAAGTCCTGCACGATCAGGAAGTAGCCGGGAAAGCCCATCTGGATGATGGTCTTGCACTCCCAGCGCAGCCGCTCGTAATACTGCTCGCGCTTGGACTCGCGCTCGGCTTCGTCCGGGAACAGGAACTCCATGCGCTTTTCCAGGCCCTGCTCGGAGAGCTGGACCAGGTAATCGTCGAGCGTCACGCCGTCCGGCGTGGGGAAATTGGGCAGGCGCGGCTTGCCCAGCACCAGGCTCAGGTTGCAGCGCTTGGCGATTTCGACCGTATTGGCCAGCGCCGACGGCACGTCGGCGAACCGGCGCGCCATTTCCTCGGAGCTGAGCAGGTACTGCTCTTTGGAGAACCGGCGCACGCGGCGCGGGTTGGCCAGGATCTCGCCTTCGGCGATGCAGACACGGGCCTCATGGGCCTGGAATTCGAATTCATCCAGGAACTGCACGGGATGGGTGGCGACCACCGGCAGGCCGGCTTCGGCGGCCAGCCGCATGGCGGCCTGGCAGTAGCCTTCGTCGCCGTCCATGCCGGCGCGCTGCAATTCGATGTAGTAGCTGCCGGGGAACATCAGCGCCCACTGGCGGGCCAAGGCCAGCGCCGAGACGGCATTGCCGGCCTCCAGCGCCTGCCCGACGTCGCCGGCCCGTCCGCCGGACAAGGCGATGAGACCGGCCTGCCCTTGCAGCCATTCGCGGCGGATTTCCGCGCGGCCCTTGCCCTGGTTCGTCAGGAAGGCCTTGGACAGCAGTTCGCAGAGATTCAGGTAGCCCTGGTGGTTGCGCACCAGCAACAGCAGGCGAAATGGCTTGGCGGGATCTTCGTCGTTGGAGATCCAGACATCGCAGCCGGCAATGGGCTTGACCCCCGCGCCGCGCGCGCCCTTGTAGAACTTGATCAGTCCGAACAGGTTCGACAGATCGGTCAGGGCGACGGCGGGCTGGCCCAGCTTGGCCACACGCTTGATGAGGTCGGGAATACGCACCGTGCCGTCGACGACCGAAAACTCGGAGTGGACGCGCAGGTGAACAAATGGGGTCGGGGTCGTTACGGCTTCGGACATGGCGGAATTGTACCCAGCGGCCGACCTCCAGAGGGCAATCCTTTGAATCAGAATCCGGCAGGCCGCGCGCCCTGCTGGCTGATTGGCGTCGCCCGCTTGTGGGACAATACCGCCCATACCGCACCACCCCGTTGCACGACGAGATCTACCTATGAAATGGTTAATACCCGGGATCTGGCTTGCCGCCATCCTGTTCGCGCACTTCCGCGGCCGCGTCAAGCTGCCGCTGGGCCGGCAGTTGCTGGACCACTCGGTGCTGCTGGCGCCGATCAACGCGTTCATGGTCCTGACGTCGCGGGTGCCCACCACCCCCTACCTGACCACCAGCGAAATCGCCGAACTGAAGGTGCTGGACGACAACTGGGAAACGATCCGCGAGGAAGCCATGCAGATGGCCGAGCTTCGCCGGATCAAGGCGGCCGACACCCATAACGACATCGGCTTTAACTCATTCTTCAAGTACGGCTGGAAGCGCTTCTACCTGAAGTGGTACGACGCCCGCCACCCGTCGGCCGAAGAACTTTGCCCCAAAACTGTCGCCATCCTGAAAGGCCTGCCCAAGGTCAAGGCCGCCATGTTTGCCGAACTGCCCCCGGGCGGCCAACTGAATCCGCACCGCGACCCGTTCGCCGGGTCGCTGCGCTATCACCTGGGCCTGGCCACGCCCAACGACGATGGCTGCCACATCATCGTGGACGGCGAACACTACAGCTGGCGCGATGGCGAAAGCGTGGTGTTCGACGAAACCTACGTGCACGAGGCCTACAACAAGACGGACCAGAACCGGATCATCCTGTTCTGCGACGTCGAACGCCCGCTGAAGTGGCGCTGGGCCGAGGCCTTCAACCGCTGGTTCGGCCGCAAGGTCATGTCCGCGGCCAGCTCGCCCAACGACGGCGGCGACCAGACCGGCGCCATCAACAAGCTGACCCACGCGCACTGGGTGATCGACCAGAAGCGCAAGGCGTTCAAGAAGTGGAACCGCACGGCGTACAAAGCCACGAAGTACGGGCTGATCGCTTTGGTGGTCGTCGGGTTTCTGGCGCTGTAACAACGCACGTGCACCGGTGTCTGACACCCGGACGGGCCCCTGGCAGGCGGGGCGCCGGCTCCAGGGTGTCAGACACCCAGCCTAGCGCTGCAGGGACTCCCAGCTTTTCATCAGGCGTTTCACCGACACGGGCATCGGCGTGCGCAGCTCTTGCGCAAAAAGCGCCACGCGCAATTCCTCGAGCAGCCAGCGGAACTCGTCCAGCCGGGGATCGGGCGCGCCCTTGAGCGCCGCCCGCGCCCGCTGGTACTGCGTGACCAGCGGCGCCATTTCCGCCACCAGCTTTGCATCCCGCGCCGGATCGGCGCGCAGCTTGTCGATGCGCGCCACCGCCGCCTTCAGGTATCGCGGAAAGTGCGACAACTGCGCGTACGGGGTGTCGCGGATGAACCATTTGGGCATCAGCGCGCCAAGCTGCTGCTGCAGGTCTGCGTAGGCCGCCGCATGCGGCTTGGCTTGCGGCAGCTTGCGCTGCAGCGCCGCGTATTCCGTCAGGACCGCACCCGCCAGCCGCGCGACTTCCTGGGCCAAGAGGCCCAGCCGGCCCTTGCCCTCGGCGCGGCGCGCTTCAAATTGCTGTTCGTTCACCGGCCACGGTTCGGCCAGGCAGGCCTGCCCCAGCGCGCAGTCGATGATCTGGTCGCGCAGTTCTTCCTGCGTGCCCAGCGTCATGTACAGCATGCTGATCTTGGTGAGATCGGTCAGGTTCTTTTCCAGGAACTTGACCTGTTCGCGCAGGCCCAGCCGGAAGAGCTTGAGCAGACCCGCGCGATGGTGCTTGCGCGCCTCGTCCGGATCGTCGAAGACATCCAGGTCGCAATGCGCGCCGCGGTCCACCAGCGCCGGATAGCCGATGACGGACTGGCCCCGGCGCTTGATCTCCATGATCTCGGGCAAGGGGCCGAACGACCAGGAAGTCAGGTTTTCGTGCGCCAGCGCCTGCGCGACCTGAGTGTCGCTGGCCGCCAGCTGCTGGAAGGTGGCCTGGGCCTGCTTGCCGAACTCGGCCCGCAGTTGCGCCAGGTTGCGTCCGGCGGCCAGCATGCGGCCGTGCTCGTCCACGACGCGGAAGTTCATGAACAGATGCGCGGGCAAGGTCTCGAGCTTGAAGTCGCCCACGGCCGGACGCACCTGCACCTGATCCCACATGTCGGCGATGATCGCGTCCACCAGCCCCTGCTGCGGATCGGCCTGGCGGTCGAACCAGCGGTCGTAGAAGCCGGCGGCGTAGTCGGGCAGCGGCACGCAATGGCGGCGCAGCTTCTGCGGCAACGACTTGAGCAGCAGGTGCACCTTTTCCTTCAGCATCCCGGGCACCAGCCACTCGCAGCGCGCGGGATCGATCTGGTTCAGCGCGAAAAGCGGCACCGACAGCGTGACGCCGTCTCGCGGCGAGCCGGGTTCGAAGTGGTAGTCCAGCGCCATCGACACGCCCTGCCACTCCACCTTCTTGGGGAAGACATCGGTCGTGACGCCGGCGGCCTCGTGGCGCATCAGCTCGTCGCGCGTCAGCATCAGCTTGGCGGCGGCCGCCTTGTCCAGGCCGCTTACCCACTTTTCCAGCGACGCGGTCTGCGAAATGTCGGCGGGCAGTTGCCGGTCGTAAAACGCGTAGATGAGTTCGTCGTCGACCAGGATGTCCGGCCGGCGAGTCTGGTGTTCCAGCTTTTCGATGCCCGCGATGAGCTTGCGGTTGTGCGCGACGAACGGCAGGCGCGTGTCGATTTCGCCCGGCACCAGCGCCTGGCGGATGAAGAGTTCGCGCGCATGCGTGGGGTTCACGCGGCCGTAGTGAATGCGCCGGCCGGTGTAAATGGCCAGGCCATACAGCGTGGCGCGCTCGTTGGCCACCACCTGCCCGGCCTTCTTTTCCCAGCGCGGGTCGGACCAGTTCTTGCGGATCAGGTGCGCGCCGACCTTCTCCAGCCATACCGGGTCGATGCGCGCCACGCAGCGCGCATACAGGCGGGTGGTCTCGACCAGTTCGGCCGCCATGATCCAGCGGCCGGCCTTCTTGGCCAGGCGCGAACCCGGATGGATGTGGAAGCGGATATCGCGCGCGCCCAGGTAGCTGCCGCCCTCATCGCTCTTGAACCCGATGTTGCCCAGCAGGCCGGACAGGAGCGCCATGTGCAGCTGTTCATACGTGGCTTCGGACTGGTTGACGCGCCAGCCCTGCTCGCCCACCAGCGCCGCAAGCTGCGTGTGCACGTCGTGCCATTCGCGCAGGCGGATCGGCGACAGGAAGTTCTGACGCAAGAGGCTCACCAGCTTGCGCTGCGAGGCCTTGTGCTGCACCTGCTCGCCATACCAGCGCCACAGCTTCAGGAACGAGACGAACTCGGACTTGTCGTCGCCGAACTTGGCGTGCGCGGCCTCGGCGGCCTCGCGCTCCTGCATGGGGCGGTCGCGCGGATCCTGCACGGACAGCGCCGAGGCGATGATCAGCATTTCGGCCAGGCACTGGTGTTCGCGCGCGGCCAGGATCATCCGGCCGATGCGCGGGTCGACCGGCAGCTTGGCCAGCTCGACGCCGGTGCGGGTCAGGACGAACGAGGCGCCCGTGCGGCCCGCATCCGTGTCGGGGTCGGACGCCAACGCCAGCTCGATGGCGCCCAGTTCCTGCAACAGGTGGTAGCCGTCGGCCACCGCCCGTCCCGGCGGCGCCTCGACGAACGGAAACTGCTCGATGTCGTCAAGCTTGAGCGACTTCATCCGCAGGATCACCGAGGCCAGCGACGAACGCAGCACTTCGGGATCGGTGAAGGCGGCCCGGTTGTTGAAGTCCAGCTCGTCGTAGAGCCGGATGCAGACGCCCGGCCCCACCCGGCCGCATCGGCCGGCGCGCTGGTTGGCGGAGGCGCGGCTGATGGGCTCGATGCGCAGCTGCTCGACCTTGTTGCGCCACGAATAGCGCTTGATGCGGGCAAGCCCGCTGTCGACCACGAAACGGATGCCGGGCACGGTCAGCGAGGTTTCGGCCACGTTGGTGGCCAGCACGATGCGCCGCGCGTTGCCGCGCGGGCGGAAGATCTGTTCCTGCTCGGCCTGCGACAGCCGCGCAAAGAGCGGCAGGACTTCCGTGCCAGCAGGATGGCGCTTGCGCAGCGCTTCGGCCGATTCGCGGATTTCGCGTTCGCCGGGCAGGAACACCAGCACGTCGCCAGGGCCATGCCGCGCGCATTCGTCGACGGCATCGACGATGGCGTCGATCAGGTCGCGCTCTTCGTCGCCCGACATGCGCTCGCGATCGCGGCCGGCCTTGTTGGGCGCGGGCGCGTCGTCGGCGGCGGCGGCGGGCTCTTCGCGCACGGGCCGGTAGCGCACTTCGACGGGATACAGGCGGCCGGAGACTTCGATGACCGGCGCGGGCTTGTCTTCCGAGGCGGCAAAGTGCTTGGCAAAGCGCTCGGCATCGATGGTGGCCGAGGTGATGATGAGCTTGAGGTCCGGGCGCCGCGGCAAAAGCTGCTTCAGGTAGCCCAGCAGAAAATCGATGTTCAGGCTGCGCTCGTGCGCCTCGTCGATGATGATCGTGTCGTAGCGGCGCAGGAGCGGATCGCGCTGCGATTCGGCCAGCAGGATGCCGTCCGTCATCAGCTTGATGGACGCGTTGGGACCGGTGCGGTCGTTGAACCGAACCTGGTAGCCGACAACTTCGCCCATGGGCGTGTTCAGTTCTTCGGCGATGCGCTTGGCCACCGACGTCGCCGCCAGGCGGCGCGGCTGCGTGTGGCCGATCATCTTCTGGCGGCCGCGGCCCAGTTCCAGGCAGATCTTGGGCAGCTGGGTGGTCTTGCCCGAGCCGGTCTCGCCGCTGACGATGACGACCTGATGACCGGCGATGGCGCGCGCGATCTCCTGCCGCCGCGCGCTGACGGGCAGGTCTTCGGGATAGGTGACGGCCGGAATGGGCCGTTCGGGACGAGGTGCGGCCAAGCGGCCTTCGGGCCGGGCCCGGGCGGGTTCCCGGGTGTCTTTCCGGGATTGTTCCCCGGGCTTTTCCGCGTCGCTGGCGCGCGGCGCCGGTTGCTTCGCCGCCCGCGGGCTGGAGGATTCAGGCATGTAGGATTTATCCGATTAGCCCGCCATTATAAATTTCTGGCGGACTTCGCGCGCGCGCCCCCTGCCCGGCCCGCCTCGGCTGTCCTACAGCAGCTTGCCCGGGTTCATGAGCTGGTTGGGATCGAGCGCCCGCTTGATCATCAGCATCAGGTCCATTTCGACCGGGGATTTGTAGCGGCGCAGCTCGTCGCGCCGCAACTGGCCCACGCCATGCTCGGCGCTGATGCTGCCCCCGCGCTGCGCCACCAGGTCATGCACGCGCCGGTTCAGCGCGGCGGTCAGCCGGGCATACTCGGCCGGCGCCACGTCCAGCGGCAGCAGCACGTTGTAATGCAGGTTGCCATCGCCGATGTGGCCGAAGTTGATGATGGGCAGCCCCGGAAAATCCGAGACCAGCGCCAGATCCGCTTCCTCCACAAACGCCGCCAGGCGCGAGATCGGCAGCGCGATGTCGTGCTTGACCGCCTTGCCCGCACGCACCTGCGCCTGCGAGATGCCCTCGCGCAGGCGCCACAGGGTCTGCACCTGCGTGTCGTTCATGGCGACGACGCAATCCTGGATGACGCCGGCCTCCAGCGCCGCCCCCAACGCGGCTTCCAGCAAAGCCGGCAGGCCGGCCGGTTCCGTGTCGGACAGTTCCACCAAGGCGTAATACGCGTGACGGCCGGCGAGCGGGCTGGCCGCGCCGCTGACGTGCGCCACCACCAGATCCAGGCAGCGCGCCGACATCATCTCGAACGCGGTCAGCCGTTCGCCGCAGACGCTCTGCAGGCGGCTCAGCAACCCCACGACCTGGGCGGGCGTCTCGGCCCCCACCCAGGCCGCCACGCGGCCCGCCGGCGCGGGATACAGCTTGAGCACCGCGCCGGTGATGATGCCCAGCGTGCCCTCCGAGCCGATGAACAGGCTTTTCAGGTCGTAGCCGGTGTTGTCCTTGCGCAGCCCGCGCAGGCCGTTCCAGACCCGGCCGTCCGGCAGCACCACCTCCAGTCCCAGCGCCAGGTCGCGCGTGTTGCCATAGCGCAGCACCGCGGTGCCGCCGGCATTGGTGGCCAGATTGCCGCCGATGGTGCAGCTGCCCTCCGCGCCCAGGCTAAGCGGAAAGAAGCGGCCCGCCTCGCGAGCGGCCGCCTGCACGTCGGCCAGCAGCACGCCGGCGTCGGCGCACAAGGTGTTGTTGACCGGGTCCACCTCGCGGATGCGCTTCATCCGGTTCAGGCTCAGGATCACTTGCGCGCCGCTGCCATCCGGCGTGGCGCCGCCGCTCATCCCGGTATTGCCGCCCTGCGGCACCACCGGCGTGCGGGTCTGGTGACACAGCCGCATGACCGCGGACACCTCCGTGGCGTTGCGCGGCCGCACCACCACGGGCGTGCTGCCCTGCCACTTGCCCAGCCAGTCGCGCACGTAGGGCGCCTGGCCGTCGGCATCCAGCACCAGTCCGCCATCGCCCACCAGATGCGACAGCCGCTCGATCAGTTCATGGTTGCGCATGGTGGCCTCAGGCGCCGTGCCAGTTCAGGCGGATGCGGCCGATCGCCATCGCCGCGGCAGCCTGGGTCGGCTCGACCACGGGCAGGCCCAGCTCGGCCTGCAACCAGCCCCGATAGGCGGCCATGCCCGCGCAGCCCAGCACCAGCACGTCGGCCTGATGTTCGTCGCGCAGCCGCGCGCCGACATGCAGCAGGCGCTCGCGCGTGCGGGCTTCGTCGGACAGTTCCACCACGCCCAGATCCAGCGGCAGCTCGGCCGCCACGCGGCCGGCCAGGCCGATTGCGCCGAACATCCGCCCGTGACGCGGCAGCGACTGGCGCAGGATCGCGATCACGCCAACGCGCTGGCCCAGCGTCAGGGCGGTCAGCATGCCGCATTCGCTGATGCCCAACACCGGCTTGCGGGTGGCTTCTCGCACGGCATGCAAGCCCGGATCGCTGAAGCAGGCTATGACGTAGCCGGCGGCGGCGGCGCCGTGGTCGGCGTCCAGCTTGCGCACCAGGGCGGCCAGCGGCAGGGTCACGCTTTCGACGTCCAGCTGGGTCTGCACGCCTGCGGGGCCCTCGGCCAGCGTCAGGCACCGGATGCGCGGACCACCGGCCATGCGCAGCGGTTCCAGCGCCGCGTCGAACGCGTCCGTCACGGCCTGCGTGGAGTTGGGATTGATCACAAACAGGGTCTGTTCCATTCGTCCGTCCTGGTGTTGGCGACGCGCGGGCGCGGTCCGGGGCAAGGTACGGCGCCAGTCTAGCCGCGCACGGCCTGAGCATGTATTGTCAATTTGTGCGCTGCCCTTAACCCTTTGTTATGCTCGTCGCGTCAATTCGGAGCGGGCGCGCCATGCAACTGAATCTGCGGCAAATCGAAGTCTTCCGGGCGGTGATGACCACGGGCTCGATCAGCGGGGCGGCCAAGCTGCTGTTCGTCTCGCAGCCTGCGGTCAGCCGGCTGCTGTCGCACACGGAACAGCGCCTGGGCTTCGCGCTGTTCGAACGCATCAAGGGCAGGCTCTATCCCACGCCCGAATCCCGGCAACTCTTTCGCGAAGTGGAAACCGTCTATGCGGGCGTGCGCCGCGTGGGCGAGCTGGCCTCGGAACTGTCGGAGCGGCGCAGCGGCATCCTGCACCTGGTGTCCAGCCCCAGCATCGGCCACATGCTCGTGCCGCTGACGATCTCGCGCTTTCGCGAAACGCATCCGGACGTCAAGATCACCTTCCAGCCGCTTACGCAGCAGCCCCTCACGCAGATGCTGCTGGACAACCGCGCCGAACTGGGCGTCGTGATCCTGCCGGTCCAGCACCCCAACCTGCTGACCCAGCCGATCGGGCAGGCCAGGCTCGTCTGCATCTGCCCCTACAACCATCCGCTTGCCCATCGCTCGCTGCTGTCGATCGGCGACCTGCTGCCCTACCCGCTGATTTCCTACGGCGGCGACACGCCGTTCGGGATGCTGGTCGAGCAGATGTACCACGAGGCCGGCCAGACCCGCCGGCTTGCTGTCGAAGTGAGCTCGCCGCAGAACGCGTGCTCGCTGGTGCAGGCTGGCGCGGGCATCGCGATCGTCGATGAATTTTCGGTCAAGAGCCGCACGCAAGGCGACTTCGTGGTGCGTCCGATCGACCAGGCCAAGATCCTCACGGCGAGCCTGGTGCAGTCACGATTCGAGCCCCTGTCGCAGCTTGCGCAAGCCTTCGTGGACGTGCTGCGCCACACGCTGCAGGAGCAGGGTTTCGAGCTGTCGGCGCAGGTCCAGGCAAACCCTGCCAAGGGTAAACCTTGACTTAACCGGCTGTTATACCAAGGCAATAAAAAAGCAAGTGGAGTTCTAAAAGTTCCGCTTTAGGATGACATCGAAACGTCGTTCCCGATTTCGGTTTTCACGCATCCTGACGGAGAAAAGATGGCAGCCTCCATCGACGCCAAAGGCGTCTTCACCATTTGCCCCACGCCCTTTGACGATGCCCTGCGCGTCGATGCCGACAGCATCCGGACGCTGGTCGACTTCCTGCTGGAAACCGGCGTCACCGGCCTGGCCATCCTCGGGTTTCTCGGCGAGCTTCACAAGCTGTCGAACGCCGAGCGCAGGCTGGTCCTGGAAACCTTCGTCAAGCACACGAATGGCCGCGTGCCGGTGTGGGTCGGCGTGCGCGCCCACGGCATTGCCGGCGCCATCGAGCAGGCCCGCGAAGCTCAGGAACTGGGCGCCTCGGCCGTGTTCGCCGCCCCCCTGGACAACGCCAGCGATGCGCTGCTGTTCGACTATTACAAGGCGGTGGCGGACGCCGTGAAGATCCCGGTCGTGATCCACGACTTTCCGGATTCCTTCGGCACCGAGATCCGGCCCGAGGTGGTGGCGCGCCTGGGCCGCGAAGGCGGCGTGCACATGATCAAGATGGAAGAGCCGCCGGTGGGCCAGAAGATCAGCCGCATCCGCGAACTGGTGCCCGACGCGGAGATGGCGATCTTCGGCGGATTGGGCGGCGTGTACTTCCTGGAGGAATTGCAGCGCGGCGCGGTCGGCACCATGACCGGCTTTGCGTTTCCGGAGATCCTCGTCGCCATCTACGAACGCTACGCCAGCGGCGACCACGCCGGCGCCGCCGCGATCTTCGACCGCTACTGCCCGCTGATCCGCTACGAGTTCCAGCCCAAGATCGGACTGGCGCTGCGCAAATACGTGTACCAGCGCCGCGGCGCCATCAAGAGTCATGCGTTGCGCGCACCGGGGATGCGCATCGATCCGGTGACCGCGGCCGAACTGGAAGCCACGGTCGCGCGCGTCGGATTGTCCCTGGCCGCCACCGGCCGCCAACCCGTGCAAGGCTGAAAAGGAGCGCACGCATGGATCTGGGCATCAAGGGAAAGCACGCGCTGGTGTGCGCATCGAGCAAGGGTCTGGGCTACGCCTGCGCGCTATCGCTGGCGCGCGAAGGCGTGAATCTGGTGATGGCCGCGCGCACCGCGGCCACGCTGGACGCCGCGGCTGACGCCATCCGCCGCGAAACGGGCGCCTCGGTCGTCACGGTGGCCGCCGACGTCACCACCGAGGCCGGAAGACAGGCGCTGCTTGCGGCATGCCCCGAGCCCGACATCCTGGTCACCAACGCGGGCGGGCCCAAGCCGGGCGACTTCCGAGAATGGTCGCGCGAGGACTGGATTGCGGCGCTGGACGCCAACATGCTGACGCCGATCGCGCTGATCCGCGCCACGGTGGACGGCATGATCGCGCGCCGCTTCGGCCGCATCGTGAACATCACGTCGGCCGCCGTGAAGATGCCGATCGACATCCTGGGCCTGTCCAATGGCGCGCGCGCCGGGCTGACCGGATTTGTCGCGGGCCTGGCGCGCCAGACCGTGCGTCACGGCGTCACGATCAACAACCTGCTGCCCGGCCCGTTCCTGACGGACCGCCTGCGCCAGACGGCCGAGCGCGGCGCGCGCGACAGCGGCAAGACGGTGGACGACGTGCTGGCTGCGCGGCTGGCGGGCATCCCCGCGGGCCGCTATGGCGACCCCGCCGAGTTCGGCGACGCCTGCGCCTTCCTGTGCGGCGCGCGCGCCGGTTTCATGACGGGGCAGAACCTCGTGCTGGACGGCGGCATCTATCCCGGCACGCTCTGACCCCCCCTTCGCGCGGAAACCCTATCCATGACCGACACCGCAGCATTCGACCTGACGATCCGCAACGGCCGCATCAGCACGGCCGCCGACACCTTCCATGCCGACATCGGCGTGCGCGACGGCGTGATCGTCGCGCTGGGCCAGGGCCTGCCGCCGGGCGCGCGCGACATCGACGCCGCGGGCCGCTGGGTGCTGCCCGGCGGCATCGACAGCCACTGCCACGTCGAGCAGCTGTCGGGCATGGGCATCATGTGCGCCGACGACTTCTACAGCGCAACCGTGTCCGCGGCGTTCGGCGGCACGACCACCATCATCCCCTTCGCGGCACAGCATCGCGGCAACGCGCTGCCTGAAGTCGTGGCCGACTACGCCCGCCGCGCCGAGGAAAAGGCCGTCATCGATTATGGCTTTCACCTGATCCTGTCCGACCCCACGGAACAGGCGCTCAAGCATGACCTGCCCGCGCTCATCAAGAACGGCATCACGTCTTTCAAGGTCTTCATGACCTACGACCGCCTGAAGCTGGACGACTACCAGCTGCTGGACGTGCTGGAGGTCGCAGACCGCGAGGGCGCGCTGGTCATGGTGCACGCCGAGAACAACGACATGATCCGCTGGGTGGCGCGCCGCCTGGCCGAACGCGGCATGACGGCGCCCAAGTATCACGCGGTGGCCCACACGCCGCTGGCCGAAAGCGAGGCGACGAACCGCGCCGTGACGCTGGCCCGAATGATGGATGTCCCGATCCTGATCGTGCACGTGGCCGGGCTGGAAGCCGTGCGCGTGGTGCATTCGTCGCAGGCGCTGGGGCTGCCGATCCACGCCGAAAGCTGCCCGCAATACCTGTTCCTGACGGCCGACGACATCGACGCGCCGGGACTGGAAGGCGCCAAGTTCTGCTGCAGCCCGCCCCCGCGCGATGCGGCCTCGCAAGAGGCCGTCTGGCAGGGCCTGGCCGACGGCACGCTGCAGATCTATTCGTCCGACCACGCGCCCTACCGCTTCGATGCCAGCGGCAAGCTGCCCAAGGGCGAGGCCACCACCTTCAAGGACGTGGCCAATGGCGTGCCGGGACTGGAGGTGCGCATGCCGCTGCTGTTCTCCGAAGGCGTGCTGGGCGGGCGCATTTCCATCGAACGCTTCGTCGCGCTGACCGCAGCCAATCACGCCCGCACCTACGGCCTGTATCCGCAGAAAGGAACGATCGCCGTGGGCGCGGACGCCGACATCGCCATCTGGAACCCGGAACGCGAAGTGACGATCTCCGCGTCCATGCTGCACGACAACGTCGGCTACACGCCCTACGAAGGCAGGACGGTGCGCGGCTGGCCCGAAGTGGTCATCAGCCGCGGCCGCATCGCCGTCGAGGACGGACAGTTGCACGTGGCGCGCGGCAGCGGCCGCTTCATCAAGCGCGGCACGCCGGAACCGGTGCTGCGTCAGCGCCTGACCGGCAACCCCAACGCGCTGGTGCGCAAATACTTTTCGGCCGATAGCGCCGCCTGAGTCACTGAGCAAAGGATCACGGCATGAGCAAACGTCCCTTCGGCCTGGCGGTCGCGCAGATGGGTCCGGTGCAACCCGAAGAAACCCGGCGGCAGGCGGTGGCCCGCCTGCTTGAGATGATGCGCGAGGCGCACGGACGCGGCGCGCGCATGGTGGTGTTTCCGGAACTGGCGCTGACCACCTTCTTTCCGCGCTACTGGATGACCGAAGAAGAGGCGATGGCACGCTACTTCGAAAAGGAGATGCCCGGCCCCGAGACCCGCGTGCTGTTCGACACCGCCCGGGAACTGGGCATCGGGTTTTATCTGGGCTATGCGGAAATCGCCTCGGACGGCCGGCGCTACAACACCAGCATCCTGGTCGACGCCAACGCGCGCATCGTCGGACGCTACCGCAAGATCCATCTGCCAGGCCACAGCGACCACAAGCCTGACGCGCCCTTCCAGCACCTGGAAAAGAAGTTCTTCGAAGTCGGCAACGACGGCTTCAATGTCTGGGAAACGCTGGGCACGCGCATCGGCATGTGCCTGTGCAACGACCGCCGCTGGACGGAGACCTGGCGCGTGCTCGCGCTGCAGGGCGCCGAGATCGTGGCGCTGGGATACAACACGCCGTCATTGAACATCCACTGGAACGAACCGGTCCACTTGCGCATGTTCCACCACCTGCTCAGTCTGCAGGCGGCCGCGTACCAGAACGCGGTCTGGGTGGCTGCCGCAGGCAAGACCGGCAACGAGGACGGCAGCCACCTGATCGCCGGATCGGCCATCGTCGCGCCCACGGGCGAGATCGTGGCGCAGGCGCAGGGGGAGGAGGACGAGGTGATTTTCTGCCAGGCCGATCTGGCGCTGGGAGACACCTTCAAGCAGCACATCTTCAACTTCGCCGCCCACCGGCGTCCGGAACACTACGGCTTGATCCTCGAGCGCGTGGGAACCGGACCCGCCCTGGGCAAGACGCCTCTTCCCTAAAGGACCTGCCATGACCCGCCTTCTCCGCACCCTGACTTTTGCCGGCCGCTGCGGCCTCACGTTGTGCCTGGCCGGCGCCAGCCTGGCCGCGGTTGCCGCCCAGCCGCTGACCACCGGCGTGGATGCCACGTTCGCCCCGCACGCCATGCCCAAGCTGGGCGGCGGCCTGGACGGCTTCAACATCGAACTCGGCCAAGCCATCGCCAAGCAGTTGGGCACGACGATCAAGATCGAGGGCACCGAATACGCGGCGCTGATTCCGGGGCTGAACGCCAAGAAGTACGACTTCGTGCTGGCGCCCACCACGGCCACCGAGGAACGCGCCCGCGCCCTGCTGTTTTCCGAAGGCTACCTGAACACGGACTATACCTTCGTGATCGGCAAGAACGGCAAGGAAATCAAGGGGCTGGATGACCTGAAGGGCCGCAAACTGGCGGTCAACAAGGGGTCGGCCTACGAGAACTGGGCGCGCGACAACGCCGCCAAGTACGGTTTCACGTATGACGTGTACGCCTCCAACGCCGACGCTGTGCAGGCCGTGCAGGCCGGCCGCGCGGACGCCAACCTGGCGGGCAACACCGTGGCGGCGTGGGCGGCCAAGCAGAACCCGGCGGTGCGCACCAGCTACACGATCAAGACGGGCCTGGTGTGGGCGCTGGCGTTCCGGCTGGACGACCAGGCGGGCCGCGACCGCGTGTCGATGGCGCTCAAGTGCCTCAAGCAGGACGGCACGGTGTCCAAGCTGGCGCAGAAGTGGTTCGGCTTCACGCCTGCCCCGGGCTCCGCGGCGGTCACGGTGACGCCGGGCCAGGGCGTGCCGGACCTGCCGGGCTACGACGCCAAGCCGGTCGAGCTGCGCTGCAGCTGATTTTCCGGCGCACCGCCAACGACAGGGGGGAAGCCGCCACGCGGCCTCCCGCCCGCGCTTTGAGGAGCTTTCAATGGAAACGCCGATCCTGAAAATCGCCGGGCTGCACAAGTCCTATGGCGACAACGCGGTCCTGAAAGGGATCGACCTGGACGTGGGCAAGGGCGAGCTGGTCTTCATGATCGGCCCGTCCGGCTCGGGCAAGAGCAGCCTGTTGCGCTGCTGCAACCGGCTGGAGGAGCCGACAGCCGGCAGCATCCACGTCGACGGAGAGGAAATCACCGCCCCCGCCGCCGAGCTGAACCGCATCCGCCAGAACATCGGCATGGTGTTCCAGCACTTCAACCTGTACCGCCACATGTCCGTGCTGTCGAACATCACGCTGGCGCTGCGCAAGGTGCAGAAGCTGGCGCGTGCCGAGGCCGACCGCCGCGGCATGGAGGCGCTGGACCGCGTGGGGCTGGCCGACAAGGCAAAAGCCTATCCCGACCAGTTGTCCGGCGGCCAGCAGCAGCGCGTGGGCATCGCGCGTTCGCTGGCGCTGCGGCCCAAGGTGGTGCTGTTCGACGAGCCGACCAGCGCGCTGGACCCGGAGCTGGTGGGGAGCGTGCTGAACGTGATGCGTGAACTCAAGCGCGACGGCATGACGATGATGGTGGTCAGCCACGAAATGGGCTTTGCCCGCGCGGCAGCCGACCGGGTCGTGTTCATGGACGGCGGGGTGATCGTCGAACAAGGCCCGCCGCAGGACGTCTTCGGCGCCCCCCGACAACCCCGCACGCAGGCCTTCCTGGCCAGCATGGCGGAACATGCCGCGTAACGCGGTTTGAAGAGTGCGCCATGGATCTGAATGCCCTGCTGTTCTCGTTCTTCAATGCGGAAGTCGCCTGGCGCTACCTGCCCGACATCCTGGCCGGCATGTGGGTCACGCTGCAACTGGGCCTGGCCGTGGCCGCGACAGGCGTGGCGCTCGGCCTCGTCCTGGCCGTGGTGCGCGCGCTGCGCATCCGGCCGGTGAATTTCCTGATCATCTGCTTTGCCGACATCCTGCGCGCGCTGCCGCCGCTGGTGGTGATCATGGTGCTGTTCTTCGCGTTCCCGTACATCAACCTCTCGATGTCGGCGTTCATGGCGTGCTGGCTGTCGCTGTCGCTGGTGCTGGCCGCTTTTGCCGAGGAAATCTTCTGGGCGGGCATCCTGTCCGTGCCGCGCGGCCAGGCCGAGGCGGCGCGCTCGACGGGGCTGAACTGGCTGCAAAGCATGGTGTATGTGGTGATGCCGCAGGCCATGCGGCTGACGGTCGCGCCGCTGACCAACCGCGTCATCGCCATCACCAAAAGCACCGCGCTGGGCTCTGTCGTGGGCTTGAGCGAAGTGCTCAACAACGCGCAATCGGCCAGCAGCAATGCGGGCAACGCCACGCCGCTGACCTTGGCCGCGGTGGCGTGCCTGCTGATCTTCCTGCCCGTGGTCGTGCTGGGGCGCTGGACCGAAACGCGCTTCAAGTGGAAGCACTGACGGGAAGCACTGACGGGAAGCACTGCGCGAACGCATCTTTACGAATACATACCGGGCGGGAAGCGAGGCTGATCACACCCGCCCGGCACAACAAGGGAGCCCGGAACGGGCCCCAAACGGGCCCCAGGGGAACCGCATGGACGAAATCCTGCAGAATTTCTTCAACCTGAACATCTATGTCAACGTCGCGCCTTACCTCTTGCAGGGCCTGGGCCGCACGCTGATGCTGTCGGCCATGGTGATCCCCGTGGGGCTGGCCTCGGGGCTGCTTATCGGGGTGCTGTCGGTCACGCTGAAGGCGCGCTGGTCGCGCGTGCTGCTGGCCATCTACATCGACTTCTTTCGCGCGCTGCCGCCGCTGGTGCTGCTGATCTTCATCTATTTCGGTGCGCCGTTCCTGGGGCTGGACCTGCCCAAATTGCTGGCGGTGGCCGTGGGCTTCATGCTGAACAACTCGTCCTACTACGGCGAGGTCTTTCGCGCCGGCCTGGAAAGCGTGCCGCGCGGCCAGATCGAGGCGGCGCGGTCCACCGGCCTGTCGGCCTGGCAAACGATGTGGCACGTCCAGATCCCGCAGGCCACGCGCAATGTCATGCCGGACCTCATCAGCAACACGCTCGAAGTGGTCAAGCTGACCACGCTGGCCAGCGCCGTGGCGCTGCCCGAGCTGCTTCGGGTGGCCCGCGACGCCCAGTCGCTGGTCTACAACCCGTCGCCCATCGTGCTGGCGGCGCTTTTCTACCTGGCGCTGCTGTGGCCGGTGGTGCGGCTGCTCAGCCGGCTGGAACACCGCCAGCTATCGCGGCATTGACGCGCGCCTTGCGGTCCGCTCGCCTGCCGGGACCGCAAAGCGCGACCGCCTGTGGGGCGCCCGCAACAACGCCTGCCGCGCCCGCCGTGGGCGCGGCAGGCGCGAGCCCTATAATTCCGCCTAGCGCCGCCCCCGGGGCGGTGCTCTGCGCATGGCCCCTCGGCCCGCGCCGTCCCGCGACCCATAGGATCTTAAGCAACACACATCATGCCCGACCTGGAACCAGACACCGTCTCCGCCCTTGAAGCCCCTGAATTCGCCGCCGCGCAATTTGTGCGATGGTTCCGAGACGTGGCCCCCTACGTGCATGCGTTCCGAGGCAAGACCTTCGTGGTGGCGTTTGGCGGCGAACTGGTGCAGGCCGGCGCGCTGAACGCCCTGGTCCAGGATCTGTCCCTGCTCTCGTCGCTGGGCATCCGGCTGGTGCTGGTGCATGGCTCGCGGCCCCAGGTCAACGAGCAGCTGCGCCTGAAAGGCTACACGCAGCAGTTCGACCGGGGCCTGTCCCCCACCGACGCCGCCGCACTGGAATGCGCCAAGGAGGCCGCCGGCGAGATCCGCCTGGACATCGAGGCCGCGTTCAGCCAGGGGCTGCCCAACACGCCCATGTCGCACGCGCACATCCGCGTCATCTCCGGCAATTTCGTGACCGCGCGTCCGGCGGGCGTGCTGGATGGCGTGGACTACAAGCACACCGGCCAGGTGCGCAAGATCGACGTGGAAGCGCTGAAGTTCGCCATCGAGAAAGGCTCGTCGGTCGTGCTGCTGTCGCCGCTGGGTTTCTCGCCCACGGGCGATGCCTTCAATCTGGCGATGGAAGACCTGGCCACCAGCGTGGCCGTGGGACTGCGCGCCGAAAAACTGATCTTCCTGTCCAGCTCGCAAGGCGTGCTGAACGACGACGGCACGCTGGACACCGAACTGGCGCGTGTGGATGCCGACGCCCTGCTGGCGGCCGGCGAGCTGGACGAAGAGACCCATTCCTTCCTGCAATACGCCTCGCTCGCGGTCAAGCGCGGCGTGGCGCGCGCCCACCTGCTGCCGTTCCAACTGGACGGCAGCGTGCTGCTCGAGATCTTCACCCACGACGGCGTGGGCACCATGGTCGTCGAGGACACGCTGGACGACCTGCGCCCGGCCACCATCGACGACGTGGGCGCCATCCTCAGCCTCATCGAGCCGCTGGAAGCCGACGGCACGCTGGTGCCGCGCCCGCGCAGCGTGGTCGAGCGCGACGTCGAAAACTTCACCGTGCTGGAGCACGACGGCGTCATCTACGGCTGCGCGGCGCTGCATGACTTTCACGAGGAGCAGATGGCCGAAATGGCCTGCCTGATCGTGCACCCGGAATGGCAAGGGTCGGGCGAAGGCGAAATCCTGCTGCGCCACATGGAGTCGCGCGCCCGCGCGCTGGGCGCCAAGCGGCTGTTCGTGCTGACCACCCGCACCTCGCACTGGTTCATCAAGCGCGGTTTCGTGCAGGGCGGCATCACCGACCTGCCCCGCGAAAAGCAGACCAACTACAACCGTTCCCGCAACAGCCTGGTCTTCATCAAGAAGCTCTAAGACCGGCCTGCGGGGCCATTGCACCGCCAGCGGAAGGGGCTTGGCGCCCGACGCACGCCAAGCCCGCTAAAATGACGCGTTATTCATTTTTCCGGCAGCGAACCATGGCCCGTATCGTCAACTGTGTGAAACTGAAGCGTGAAGCCGAAGGACTGGACTACCCGCCCTATCCCGGTGAACTCGGCACCCGCATCTGGCAAAGCATTTCCAAGGAAGCCTGGGAAGACTGGAAAGGCGTGCAGACCCGCCTGGTGAACGAAAACCGCCTGAACCTGGCCGACGCCCGCGCACGCAAGTACCTGCAGCAGCAAATGGAACGCTATCTTTTCGAAGACGGCAGCGTCGAAGCCGACGGCTACGTTCCGCCCTCGGCCTGATCCGGCCCGCCCCCGCCGCGCCCACAGGCGCGCGGCTTGGCAAAGCCCCTCGCATGCGAGGGGCTTTGTTTTTGCGGCACGCCGGCATCCGTCCTGCCCGAGTGTCTTCCGAGCGTCAATCGCACACCGGCCAAGGCCTTAAGATTCAAAGAATGCCGACCGTATTAAAGCTGTCATGAAAGAAGAATCGCGCCCGCCCATCAGTCCCGACCCGTCCCCTGTCATCGCGCGTGCCTTGCAGATCGAACCCGACCGCAAGACCGGCACACTGAAAGATGTACGCCACGTCGTGATCCTGATGCAGGAAAACCGGTCCTTCGACCATTACTTCGGCACGCTGCCCGGCGTGCGCGGGTTCGCGGATCCGCATCCCGCGCCCACCCGCGCGGGCACGGTGATGACGCAGACCGATGGCCAGGCGCGATGCCGCCCCTACGATCTGCAGGCTGAGGTTCCCAGCGACAAGCCCGTCGGCTACATCACGCCGCATACCTGGGACGACTCGCAGCGCGCCTGGAACGACGGCCGCATGGACCAATGGCTGTCCGCCAAGAGCCGGCTGGGGCTGGGCGTCTACCGCAGCGCCGACGTGCCGTTTCAGACCGCCCTGGCCAACGCCTTCACGCTGTGCGATGCCTATCACTGCTCGATCCAGGCAGGCACCAATCCGAACCGGCTGTTCCTGTGGACCGGGACGAACGATCCGCTGGGCGCGGCCGGCGGACCCGCGCTGGTCAACACCTTTGACCGGCTGGGCCCCGCGGGCGAAGGCTACGCCTGGACCACGTACCCCGAGCGTCTGCAGGACGCGGGCATGGACTGGCGCATCTACCAGGACATGGCGGACAACTACAACGACAATCCGCTCGCGGGATTCCGGCAGTACCGGCGGCAACACGAGGGCAGCGCCGGGGACGCGCCGCTGCGCGACCGCGCGCTGGCCACCCGCACGCTGGACGACCTGGCGCGCGATGTAGCGCAGGGCACGCTGCCCGCCGTCTCGTGGATCATCGCGCCCACGGCCGACTCGGAGCATCCCGAAGTTTCCTCGCCCCGGCGAGGCGGCGCCTATACCGAGCGGGTGCTGGACATCCTGACGTCCAGTTCCGACACCTGGAGCCGGTGCGTGCTGTTCGTCACCTACGACGAAAACGATTGCTTCTTCGACCACATGCCCCCGCCCGCGCCGCCAGCGCGACATCCGGACGGCGAGTCGGGCGGCCTGTCGACCGTGGAGCTGGACGGCGAATACCACGACGCGCGGCAGGGTCCCAGCGCGTCCACGGCCGACGATCCGGCGGGCATGCACGGGCGCGCCTTCGGCCTGGGGCCGCGCGTGCCGATGCTGGTGGTATCGCCCTGGAGCCGCGGCGGATGGGTCAATTCGCAGGTGTTCGACCACACCTCGGTCATCCGATTTCTGGAAATGCGGTTCGGCGTGGCCGAACCCAACATCAGCGCCTGGCGCCGCGCGGTGGCCGGCGACCTGACGACGGCATTCGATTTCGCTGGCGACCGGAATTCGCATCACCCGGACAGCAACCGCCACACCTGTCCCCTGCCCTACACGCTGGAGGCCGTGGGCCAGATGGCGGCCGACGGCGAACACTACCGCCTGACGCTGCGCAATCCGGGCAGCGCGGGCGCCGTGTTGCACGTGTACGATCGGCTCGCGCTGGCGCGCGCGCCCCGGCGCTACACGGTCGGTGCGGGCGCGCGCCTGGACGACGGCTGGAAGCTGGGCGCGGACCGCAGATACGACCTCTGGCTATTGGGGCCGGACGGCTTTCACCGGCAGTTCCGCGGCGATGCGCGCGATGCGGGCACGCTGGAAGCGCAACTGGTGCCCGTCACCTCGGGCCTGCGCCTGCGGCTCGTGAACCAGGGCGACGCGCCCCAACCGGTGCGGGTGGAATCGCAGATGAACGATGGCTGGCGCGCGATGGCGCACGTACCCGCGGGCGGCGCGGTCGAACTCAAGTATGCGGGTTGCGAGGGCTGGTACGACCTGGAGGTCAGTGCGCCGGCCATGCCGGTCTTTGGACGCCGGCTGGCGGGCCGCATCGACGGCGGCAAGCCGGGTGTGCCGGATCCCCGGCTGTGCCAGGGAGCGGCGCTGCCGCTGTGAAGCGGCAGCCGGTCTTGCCGTTTACTGGTCCGAGGTATCCTCGGATTCTTCTTCGCCGCGCGCCAGGCGCTCGGTGTTCTTCACGCCGGTGTGGCGCACGTCGGCGCCCTTGACCATGTAGATCACGCGTTCGGACATGTTCTTGGCGTGGTCGCCAATGCGTTCGAGCGCGCGCGCGATGAAGATCATGTCGATGGCGCGCGAGATCGTGCGCGGATCTTCGATCATGTACGTGATCAGGTGGCGCAGCGCGCCCTTCCATTCCTTGTCGACTTCCTTGTCGCTGCGCACGACGGCGGCGGCCTGGATGGGGTCGAGGCGGGCGAACGCGTCCAGCGCCTGGTGCAGCATGTTGCGCACGTTGGCAGCCATGTGGCGCAGTTCGATCACGGGAATGTGGCGCAGTTCGCCTTCGTGGACGCGGCGGGCGACGGTCGCGACCTTCTCGGCCTCGTCGCCGGAGCGTTCCATGTCGGTCAGCATCTTGGACACGGCCATCAGCATGCGCAGGTCGATGGCGGTGGGCTGATGCCGGGCCAGGATGCGGCTGATGCTCTCGTCGATCTCGACTTCGTGGCGGTTGACTTCCTTTTCCCGCTCGCGCACCTTTTCAACCAGCGTCATGTCGCCGCTGGCCAGCGCATCGATCGCCTCCTGGATCATGGCTTCCACCACGCCGCCCATTTGCAAGAATTGCGAACGGACGCTTTCCAGATCGGCGTCGAACTGCTTGTTTGTATGCTCCGTCATCCGGGCTCCCTGCGTGGTTGATCTCATTGCATTGCCCCGAAGTTGAGAGAAGTTACGAGATGGGCCTGCACAACCGGCAAGGTTATGACCCAAGTGTGACAGGATTATGAATCGCGGCCCCGCCCCCCGCAAGGCGGTTCGGCGGGACCAGCCCTGGCCGCCGGAATCAGGCGCGGCGGTCCAGGCGGCGGATGCCGTTCTGGGTGGCCAGCAGGGCCACGTCGGCGCCGGACAACGCAAACAGGCCGCAGGTCACGACGCCCGGCAGGTTGTTGACGATGGCTTCGAACGCGGGCGCGTCCGAGAGGGTGAGGCCCGACACGTCCAGGATGATGTTGCCGTTGTCGGTGACAAAGCCGTCGCGCAGGCGGGGCTGGCCGCCCAGCGCGGTCAGCGCGCGGGCCACGGACTCGCGCGCCATCGGGATGACCTCGAGCGGCAGCGGAAACTTGCCCAGCGTCTGCACCAGCTTGGATTCATCGGCGATGCAGATGAAGCGCTCGGCCACCGAGGCCACGATTTTCTCGCGCGTCAAAGCCCCGCCGCCGCCCTTGATCATGTGCAGGTCGGCGTTGATCTCGTCGGCGCCGTCCACGTAGATGGGCATGGTCGAGACGTCGTTCAGGTCCAGCACTTTGAGGCCATGGCCGGCAAGATGAGCCGCGCTGCGCTCGGAGCTGGCGACCGTCCCGCCGATGCGGCCCTTGAATCGCGCCAGGCCGTCGATGAACAGGTCGGCGGTGGAACCGGTGCCCACGCCGATGATGACGTCCGGGCCGGCGACCTGTTCGACGAATTCCAGGGCCGCGTCGGCGGCTTGCTGCTTGAGTTCTTGCTGGGAGAGCATGGCGGTAGAAGTGCGGAAAAGTTGCTTGAGCCGGGAAATTTAGCATGCGGCGATGGCGGGCCAGGCGCGCGCCAGGATCGCCGGCGTGTCGACGCCCGGCGTGGCGACGCCAGCTGTATCGTCCCCCGCGCCCAGTTCGCCGAACATGCCGCCCGTCTCCCGCAGGCGGCTGGCGACGAAGGCCTGCGACACGGCGGCGGGCGCGTGCTCGATGAGCAGCGCCGCCTGCCACAGGCGCGCCAGCCCGGCGGCGATGCGGCGCGCGTGGAATTGCGCGTGCTCGCCATCCGCCAACATGGCGCGCCAACGCGCCAGCGCCGCGTCGAAATCCTGGTACTGCCCTGCGGCGCGGGCCAATTCGGCCTCCAGCGCCGGCAGCGCATCGGGTTCGCGTTGCAGCGCCCGCAACACGTCCAGCGCCATGACGTTGCCCGAGCCTTCCCAGATCGAATTGACGGGCGTTTCGCGGTAAAGGCGCGGCATCGGGCCTTCCTCGACGTAACCGTTGCCGCCCCAGACCTCCATGCACTCGGCCACGGCGGCAACCGCGCGCTTGCAGACCCACAGCTTGGCGGCCGGCGTGCCCACGCGCACAAGCGCGCGCGCGCCCGCGTCGGCGCGCTCGTCCACGGCACGCGCCAGACGCAGCGCCAGGACCATGGCCGCTTCGCTTTCCAGCGCCAGGTCGGTCAGCACATTGCGCATCAGCGGGTGCTCGACCAGCGGCTTGCCGAAGGCCTGCCGGTGCAGCGCGTGGTGCGCCGACTGCGCCAGCGCCTGGCGCAGGAGCGCCGCGCTGCCCAGCACGCAGTCCAGCCGCGTGGTGCCCGCCATCTCCAGCAGCACCGACAGGCCGCGGCCGGGCTCGCCGACCATCACGCCCCAGGCATCCTCGAATTCGACTTCCGAGCTGGCGTTGCTCCAGTTGCCCAGCTTGTCCTTCAACCGCCGCACGCGCACCGCGTTGCGGGGGCCATCCGGTATCCAGCGCGGAACGAAAAAGCAGCTCAGCCCCTCGTCGGTCTGCGCCAGGACCAGGTGGGCATCGGCCTGCGGCACCGAAAAGAACCATTTGTGCCCCACGAGCTGATACGCGCATCCGCGGCCGGGCGCACCCAGCGGCATGGCGCGCGTGGTGACCGCGCGCAGGTCCGAACCGCCCTGCTTTTCGGTCATGCCCATGCCGATCAGCGCGCTGCGCTTGGCGGCAAGCGGCGCGTCGCTGCCATCGAACTCCCGCGCGTACAGGGCCGGCAGCCACTGGCCGGCAAAGTCCACCACGCCGGCGGGCTCGCGTTGCAGCAGCGGCACGGCGGCAAAAGTCATGGTGGTGGGACATAGCGTGCCGGCCTCGACCTGCCCCTGCATCAGATAGGCAGCCGCGCGCGCCACCTGCGCGCCCGGCGCGGGCTGCATCCACGCGCGGCTATGCAGGCCGCGCGCCATGATGCCGCTCATCAGCACGTTCCAGGCGGGGTGGAATTCGACGCGGTCCACGCGATGGCCGGCCCGGTCGAAGCTGACCAGGCGGGGCGGACAGCGGTTGGCCTCGGCGCCGGCGGCCAGCGTCTGCGCCCGGCCCAACCAGGCGCCGTGCGCGGCAAGATCGCCCGCCCAGGCCTCGGCGCCCTCGCGCCGCACGGCCTCGCGCAGCGCCGGATCGGTGTCGTACAGGGAATAGTCTTCCAGGGGCGGCACCTGGTTGAACACGGTATGCGTCGCAAACGATGACATGCGATCTCCCTGGTTTGGCCGGCCGGCGCGGGGCGGCGGCGCCCGGTGGCAGCTATCGGGCCATGGGCGCCGTCAAGGGCCAGGGCCGCAGCGTTTCGACCTGGGCAGCCAGCTCCAGCAATTGCGCCTCGGCGCCGAGCGGACCCATTACCTGGATACCGATGGGCAGCCCGTCCGCAGACATGCCGAAGGGGATCGAAATGGCGGGCATGCCGGTCAGGTTGGCCAACGGGGCGAATGGCGAATAGCCGATGACGCCCTTCTTGCCCAGACGGTAGGCCAGATAGTCGGCGTTGTCCATGGCGTAGCGCCCGATAGGCGCGGGCGGCAGCGCCAGGACCGGACTGAGGAACAGGTCGTAGCCCTGGGCGCCGTCGCGATGCAGGAAGCGCCCGATGCGGCGGGTGATTTCGTGGCAGGTGTCCACGCAGGCCACGTACTGCGCGCCCGAGATGGCGCGGGCGTACTCGCGCGCGCCGAGCGTGGTGGGCTGCAATTCGTCGGCGGCCAGGCGGCGGCCGCGCGCGGCGACAAAGCTGTCGATGGCGTTGGCGGCCGCGCTGGCGATCAGGGGCAGCATCGGCGACAGGACTTCCTCGGAGCCGACGGGCGGCGCGGCGGGCACCAGTTCATGACCCAGCGCGGCGAAGAACGCGGCGGCCTCGTCCAGCGTGGCGGCGACATCGGGATGGATCGCGCCGCCTTCGTAGGTGGTGTTGATGAACGCGATGCGCCGGCGGGGCGCCGCGCGCGGATCGGCGGCAACGCGGGCCACCACGCCACGATAGGATTGCGCGGGCTGGACGGGCGCCGCATAAGGCGCACCCACGTCCGCGCCCGCACTGATGTCCAGCGCCGCCGCGCAATCGCGCACCGACAGCGTCATCATGTGTTCGGTGGCCAGGCCGCCCCACCCTTCTCCTTTCAGCGGACCCAGCGGCATGAGGCCGCGCGAGGGCTTGAGCCCCAGCACGCCGCAGCACGAGGCGGGAATGCGGATCGACCCGCCGCCATCGCTGCCATGGGCGATGCGCACCATCCCGCTGGCCAGCGCCGCCCCGGCGCCGCCGCTGGAACCGCCCGCGCTATGACCCTTTTTCCAGGGATTCTGCGTGGCCGGGCCATAGACCGGCGATTCCGTCGTGGGGCTCAGGCCAAGCTCGGCGCTGGTCGTGCGGCCAAACGGAATCAGCCCGGCGCGGCGATAGCGCTTGACGATGTCGGCGTCGAGGTTCCATTGGACCTTGCCGTACAGAACGGACCCCATCATGCTGGGCAGGCCGATGGCGGCCGTGGCCAGGTCCTTGAGCAGGGTCGGCACGCCCAGAAATGGCCGGTCGCGCAGCAGCGCCTGGCGTTGTTCGGACGTCAGCGACGCAAGTTCGGCGTCCATCGCCTCGGCCAGCCGCAAGCCGGCCTCGGCCTGCACGCCGCAGGCGGCGTTAATGGACGGATTGCGGGCCGCGACGCGATCCACCGCCTGCTGCATGGCAACCAGCGCCGTGGTGGCGCCCAGGGCGATATCGGCGCCCAGCGCCGTCGCGTCGAGAGAAGAGGAATCATGGCGTTCGGCGATGCTCATGCTGACGATGCTCCAGGTATCGACGGCGAAGTGCCGCATGCATGAGGATATCGGCTGCGAGGGCGGGCAACAAGCACGCGCCGGGGCGGACGGGGCCCCGGACTTCGGTGTTCCCGCCTCAGACGCCGCCGGTGGACGGTGCGCGGGTCTCGTCGGTGTCGTCGTCGGGGTCGGCGGCGTCCGCCGCGCTGGCGCCCAGCAGACGCAGGGCATCGGCTTCGGGCAGGGCCTCCACGCCCTTCAGGTTGCGCAGCATGGCGCGCGTGCGGACCTCGGTCTGGCCGATCTTGTTGCTGGCGGTGTCCAGGGTCTTCTTGACGCTGGCCAGCGATTCGCCGAACTTGCCGAACTCTGTCTTGACGGCCCGCAGCACCTGCCAGACCTCGGAGGAACGCTGTTCGATCGCCAGCGTGCGAAATCCCATCTGCAGGCTGTTCAGCAGCGCGGCCAGATTGCTTGGCCCCGCCACGTTGACCCGCAGGTCGTGCAGCTTGTCCAGGAGGCCGGGGCGGCGCAGCACCTCGGCATACAGGCCTTCCGTTGGCAGGAACATGATGGCGAAATCGGTCGTGTGCGGCGGCGCGATGTACTTGCCGGCAATCAGCCGCGCCTGCACTTCGACCGCGCGGCCCAACGCGGCCCCGGCCGCCTTCACGCCTTCGGCGTCGGCCGCTTCCTGCGCATCCATCAGGCGCTCGTACTCTTCCTTGGGAAATTTGGCGTCGATCGGCAGCCAGACGGGATCCCCGCCATCGCCGCGCCCCGGCAGCCGGATGGCGAATTCGACGGCGGCATCGCTGCCCGGCACAGGCTTGACGTTGCTGGCGTACTGATCCGGCGTCATGTTGTCTTCGATCAGGCGCGCCAGTTGCACTTCGCCCCACGTGCCGCGCGACTTCACGTTGGTCAGCACACGCTTGAGGTCGCCGACCCCGGCCGCCAGCGCCTGCATTTCGCCCAACCCCTTGTGCACGGCTTCAAGACGGTCCGACACCAGCTTGAAGGACTCGCCCAGGCGCTGCTCCAGGGTGGCGTGCAGCTTTTCGTCGACAGTACGGCGCATTTCATCGAGCTTGGCGCTGTTGTCCGATTGCAGCGACTGCAGCCGTTGATCGACCGTGGCGCGCACTTCCATCAGGCGCCGCTCGTTGATCTGGATGAGGCCCTGCAGTTGCTCCGAGAACCCCGCGGCAAAGCGCGCCAGCGATTCGGCGGACTCGGCGCGGGCGGCCTGCGCATCGCGCGACAGCCCCGCGCGCAGGTCGCCATGCGACTGCGCCAGCTCCTGACGCAGCCCGCGCGTGGATTCTGAAAACTCGCTGCGCAGGCCGCGCTGGCCTTCGGCGATGTCGGCGCGCAGCGCGCGCTCGGTTCTTTCCAGGCCTTCCAGCAAGGCCTCAAGGCGGGCGTCCGACGCGGACGGACGCAGCCAGGCCAGCACCGCGGCCACGAAGGCAAGCACCGCGCCACCCGCGGCGACCCAAAGCAGAATGTCGTTCAAGAAAGGGCTCTCCAAAGCGCGAATTGTAGGTCGCATTCTGCCCCCGTTTCCAGCCGGCGCGGCGGGCGCGAAGACGCGGCGGGAGCAACCGGATTAAACTGGCGGCCATCCGAATGAACCGCCCCGCTTCTTTGAACTCTGCCGACCGCCCCGCCAGCACGCCTCCCGTGTCATATCAATCCGTGTTCGGACCGCTGAACCTGGATTCGGCCACGCCGCTCGCGACCGGCGGGGACCGGCACATTTTCCAGCACCCGCATTCCCCGTCCCTGCTCGTCAAGGTCATGGATATGCGCGCACGGGCGATCTACCTGGAAGCGCGGCCGTTCAAACGCTGGTACAAGCAATATCAGCGCGAAAGCGCCTACCGCGTCTACCTGAACGAGATCTCGGAATACGTCACCACCACAACCCGCCCCTCCGGCGTGTGGCAGGTGCCCATGGCGCGCATTTTCGGTGTGGCGCAGACCTCGCTTGGGCTGGGACTGGTTGTCGAAAAGATCACGGACGAGGCGGGCAATATGGCGCCGACCTTGACCGAACTTGCCATGAAGGGTCAGTTTGACGAGGCCCTGCGGGCGCAGCTGGACGAATTCTTCGACGACCTGGCCGACGCGCACGTGGTGGTGCATGACATGTCCAGCAGCAACATCGCGGTGGGCCAGAACGCCGACGGCAAGAAGGGGCTGTACCTGATCGACGGCTTCGGCGTGCTGCCGCTGATCCCGCTGTATGCATGGAGCAAGCGCTTGAACCGCCGGCGCCTGCAGCGCAAGTACGCCGAACTGCGCGAATCGCTTGCCCGGCGCGTCCGCGAAGCCGGCCTCTAACCGCCGGCCGGCGCCTCGGGCAGCACGATGCCCTGCCGGTCCACCCACACATAGTCCTGTCCCGCGCGCTGGCCGCGCCGCAGCGGATTGCGCGTGCAGAAGGCGGCGTAGGCCGGATCCACGAACCGGTAGCTCAGGTGCTCGTCGCGCCCCGTGGGGATGCCCAGGCGCGTGGTGCAGATCAGATACGGCGGGGACTCGCCCACGTCTTCGACGTACAGGGCCTCGGGATCGAAGCGGCGCGCATCCCACTCGGGCACTTTCAGGCCCAGCGACCGGCACAGCAGGGTCTGCCCCGCGCAGAGCGCGCCCAAAGCCCGGGGCCGTCCTTGCGCATCGGGATTGAGCTCGCGCATCCGGTCCAGGGCTTCGGGGCCGGACAGCGCGTCCGTCCACGGATAGGCGGACTTGATCAGCACCGCGTTGCCGGGGCCGCCCGCGCTGAAGTTCAGCGAATCGCCCCCGCGGGCGTAATACATGTAGATGGTGCCGCCGTCCATGAACAGGGCGCGGCGCTTGTGGGTGTAGCCCAGCGAGGCATGGCTGCCCCGCTCTTCCAGATAGTAGGCCTCGGTCTCGATGATGCGGGCCGACAGCCACAGGCCGCCGACCCGGTGGCGGATCACCTTGCCGGGCAACTCGCGCGCAAGCTGGGCTGCATCGCGGTCGAAGAAGGCGTCCGGCAGGGCCCGGCCGGGCCCGCCCCCGGCCTCAGGCGAAACGTTCGCCGTAGCGCTTTTCACTGAAACCAACACTCACCTCGCCATCCGGCGTGACCGTCACCGGACGGCGCACCAGCGCCGGGTATTCGGCGATCAGCTTGGTCCACTGGGCGTCGGTGTGCGCGGTCTTGCGGTCTTCGGGCAGATTGCGCCACGTCATCGAGGCGCGGTTGACCAGCTTTTCCCAGCCGCCGACCTGCTCGGCCCAGGATTTGAGCGTCGCGGCCGCCACCGGATTGTCGCGATAGTCCACGAAAGCGTGGTCGACGCCGTGCTCGGTGAGCCAGTCGCGCGCCTTCACGCACGTGCTGCACTTGGTCAGGCCATACAGGGTGGTTTGCGTCATTTGGATTCGGACTCCTTGCGCCATTGCATGCGGTTGGCGAGGATCACGCACGTGCCCACCGCCAGGATGAACAGGGTGGCCAGCGCGTTGATCTCGGGCTTCAGGCCCAGCCGCACCCGGGAGAAGACCTCCATGGGCAGCGTGCTGGAACCGGGGCCGGACAGGAACGACGCGATGACGACGTCGTCCAGCGACAGCGTGAAGGCGAGCAGCCAGGCCGACGCCAGCGCGGGCGCGATGAGCGGCAGCGTGATCTTGAAGAACACCGTGATCGGGGTGGCGCCCAGATCCAGCGCGGCCTCTTCCAGCGAGCGGTCCAGGTCGCGGATGCGGGTCTGGATGACGACGGCCACGAACGCCATGCACAGCGTCACGTGCCCCACCCAGATCGTGAACATGCCGTTCTGCTCGGGCCAGCCCAGCGCGCCGCGCACTTCGACGAACATCAGGAGCAGCGAGATGCCCAGCACGACCTCGGGGATCACCAGCGGCGCGCTCAGCATGCCGACGTAGAGCGCAAAGCCGCGAAAGCGCCCCATGCGGCCCAGCACGTAGCCGGCCCAGGTGCCGATGACGACCGCCGCGGTGGCCGTCAGCACGGCAATGCGGAACGACAGCCAGGCGGCGCGCAACAGCGCGTCGTCGTTGGCCAGCGAGTGATACCAGCGCAGCGAGAACCCCGTCCACGACGTGACGGACGGCGACTCGTTGAACGAAAACACCATCAGGCTGATGATGGGCACGTACAGAAAGAAGTAGCCCAGCCCCAGCACCACGGCGCGCAGCGTCTTGTTCGGACCGTTCATTTGCGGCCTCCCCCCTGCTGCTTGACCTGGCTGTACTGGAAGTACACCAGCGGCACGAGCAGCAGCAACACCATCACGCACGTCACGGCCGACGCCATCGGCCAGTCGGCGTTGTTGAAGAATTCATTCCACATCACGCGGCCGATCATCAGCGTATTGGCCCCGCCCAGCATTTCCGGGATCACGTATTCGCCGACGGCCGGGATGAACACGAGCATGGCGCCCGCGATCACGCCCTGGCGGGACATCGGGACCGTGATCTGCCAGAACGCCTGCCAGGGTTTGGCGCCCAGGTCATAGGCGGCCTCCAGGAGGCGCAGGTCCATCTTCACCAGCGTCGCGTACAGCGGCAGGATGAAGAACGGCAGATAGGCGTAGACCATGCCGATGTACACGGCCAGGTCGGTGCGGTAGATCTCGAGCGGACTGGAGATCAGGCCCAGGCTCTGCAGCAGGTTGTTGAGCAGGCCGTCGTTGCGCAGGATGCCCACCCAGGCATACACGCGCAGCAGCAGCGAGGTCCAGAACGGCAGGATCACCGCCAGCAGCAGCAGGTTGCGCACGCGCGCGGACGAACGGGCAATGTAGTACGCGATGGGATAGCCGATCAACACGCAGACCAGCGTGGTGATGCCGGCGATCTTGACCGAGCTGAGGTACGTGCGGAAATACTGGTTTTCCGTGAACAGCAGGATGTAGCCGCGCAGGTGCAGGCTGAACTGGATCGCCTCGTCCTGGAACTGCGCCAGCGACGTATACGGCGGAATGCCGAACTTCATTTCGGCAAAGCTGATCTTCAGCACCAGCAGGAACGGCACCAGCAGAAACAGCACCAGCCAGGCGAACGGCGGCACCACCGCCAGTGCCCGGCCCGACGGGAGCCAGTCGCGGGGCGAAAAACGGATCATGACGCAAGCACCGTCGCGCTGTCGGCGTCCCAGCTGACGAAGATTTCTTCGTCGATGCCCGGCGCATCCATCTGGGCAAGGAGCCGGCTGGGCACGCTGGCCTCGACCGTCTTGCCGGAATCCAGGCGGATCTGGTAGAGGGCGTAGCTGCCCATCCAGGCCATGTGGCTGACCATGCCGTGCGCCCAGTTGTAGTCGCCATCGGGCTGCTCGCGCGACACCAAGAGGCGCTCGGGGCGGATGGACACGTGCACCTCCATGCCCAGCGGCTCGCTCACGCCGTGGTTCACGTAAAGCGGACGGGTCAGCTCGGCGCATTCGATGGCCACGTGGTCGGGCTCGTCGACCACGATGGTGCCGGTGAACATGTTGGTCGACCCGATGAAGCTGGCGACAAAGCGCGAGTTCGGGAACGCGTAGACGTCCTGGGGCGTGCCGCACTGGACAATCTGGCCTTCGGTCATGACGGCCAGGCGGTGCGCCATGGTCATGGCTTCTTCCTGGTCGTGGGTGACCATGATGCAGGTCACGCCGACCTGCTCGAGGATCTTCACGAGTTCGATCTGCGTCTTCTGGCGGATCTGCTTGTCCAGCGCCGACATGGGCTCGTCCAGCAGCAGCAGCTTGGGACGCTTGACCAGGCTGCGCGCCAGCGCCACGCGCTGCTGCTGCCCGCCCGAGAGCTGGTTGGGCTTGCGGCGCGAATAGCCCGCCATCTGCACCAGGTCCAGGGCCTCGAACACGCGGTCATGGATTTCCGCGCGGTCCACGCCTTCCTGCTTCAGGCCAAAGGCCACGTTGGCCTCGACCGTCATGTGCGGGAAGAGCGCGTACGACTGGAACATCATGTTCACGGGCCGGCGGTACGGCGGCACGCTGGTGATGTCCTCGCCGTCCAGCAGGATCTGGCCCGAGGTGGCTTCCTCGAAGCCCGCCAGCATGCGCAGCAAGGTGGACTTGCCGCTGCCCGAGCTGCCCAGCAGCGCGAAGATTTCATTGCGTTTGACGGACAGGTTGACCGAGCGCACGGCCACCACGTCGCCAAAGATCTTTACCACGTCGGAAACCCGGACGAACTCGTCCGGGTCCGCCGCGTGCTGCGCCGAGTAACGGCTATCGTTCATGATGACTAATTTCCCAACTTCAGCTCGGACCACAACTTGTTCTGCAGACGTGAAATGTTCAAGGGCAGCGCCTTGATCACGTACAGGGTCTTGGAGACGTCGGCGGGCGGGTAGATCATGGGATTCTCAGCCACATCCTTGTTCACGTACTGCCGCGCCTCTTTGTTGGCGTTGGGATAGAACATGGTGTTGGTGATGGCCGCATGGACCTTCGGCGTTTCGATGTAGTTGATGAAGGCCAGCGCCTCTTCGGGATGCGGCGCATCCTTGGGGATGACCATCAGGTCGAACCACGCCGGCGCGCCGCCCTTGGGAATGAAGTAGTTCACTTCATAGGGCTTCTTGGCGTCCTGCGCGCGCTTGCGGGCGATCATGACGTCGCCGGAAAAGCCGTAGACCATGCACAGGTCGCCCACGGCCAGCTCGTCGATGTAGCCCGACGAACTGAACTGGCGGATATACGGGCGGATCTTCTTCAACACTTCCATCGCGGCCTGGTAGTCGGCGGCGTTGGTGCTGTTGGGGTCCTTGCCCAGGTACTTGAGCACGGCCGGGAAGACCTGCGCGGCTTCGTCCAGCATCGAGATGCCGCACTCCTTGAGCTTGGCGGCGTTCTCGGGCTTGAAGATCATGTCCCAGCTGGCCAGGTCCACGTCGTCACCCATGATCTGCTTGACCTTGGTGACGTTGTAGCCCAGGCCGTTGGTGCCGTAGCCCCACGGAATGGCGTGTTCGTTGCCGGGATCGACCGTGGCGACCAGCGCCATGATTTCCGGATCCAGGTACTTCCAGTTGGGGATCTTGGACTTGTCCAGCTTCTGGAACAGGCCGGCTTCGATCTGGCGCGAGGCGTAATGGGTGGACGGGACAACGACGTCGTAACCCGACTTGCCGGCCAGCAATTTGGCCTGCAAGGCGTCGTTGCTGTCATAGACGTCATAGCGGACCTTGATGCCGGTTTCCTTCTCGAAACCCGGGATCGTGTCCGGGGCCGTGTATTCGGCCCAGTTGTAGACATTGACGACCTTGTTCTGCGCCACCGCCGCCGATGTCGCTGCCGCAGCCAGCACCGCGCCGAGCGCCCAGCGCATTCCCGCCTTCAGTTCCATTATGTCCAGCCCCCTTGCTCTATGCCGTTTATGACAGGAGTACCAAAAGGCGAAATGATAAAGCCTTTTAGCGCTGACCTGCCCAACTTTGCGGGGTAATTGGCGCAATTGCCCCCGTGGCGGCCGCGCCCGGCGGGCCGGCGGTCAGGGCTGGATGCCGATGCCCCAGGCCGTCCAGTAACTGTCGCGCAGGCGCATCCAGAATCGGTCGCCGGCCTCGCCAGCCACCTTGCGCAGCGACCGGCGCAGCCGGTCCAGATTGGCCTGGCGCTGACGCTCGGACAACGCGCCCTGCGTGCCGCGGTCGAAGTCGATGAGCCAGACCCGGCCGTCGTTGCCGATGAGGATGTTGAAGGCGTTCAGGTCGGCGTGCCAGACGCCCGCCCGGTGCATGCGGACGATGGCGTCGGCCACCGGCTGCCATAGCGGTTCGGTCAGCGCCTGCGCCAAGGGCCGCACGCCGGGGATGCGCTCGACCACGATGGCGGCGCGGTAGATCGGGCCCTGACGCCAGTAGGCCGCCGCCAGCGGGGCGGGCACCGGCAGCCCTTGCGCGCGCAGCGCGGCCAGCAGGCGGTATTCGCGGAAGCTTCGGGTGCGCGACTCGCCGTTCCACAGATACGCGTCGCGGCTGATGCGGGCGATCATGCCGCCGCGGCGGTAGCGCCGCAGCACGCCCTGCCAGCCCTGCCCCTCCACGAACCACGCGGCCTGGCGACCGCCGACGTCCACGGGCCGCGCCCGGTCGCCGTAGTGCGCGGGATTGAAGACTTCCGGCCCCGCGTCGGCCACGCGCCGCGTGTCGCTGAGCATGGCCCCGGCCAGCGGACCCTCCCAGGCGGTGCGCCGCGCGCCGGATTGATCGTCACCCTTCACGATTGCGCATCCAGTCGGCAACGCCGTAGAACGATTCGAGCAGGCGCTCGATCAGGACGGGCTCGATGCCCTCGTCTTCCATCGCGCGTCCGATGCAGGCCACCCACTGGTCGCGCTCGACCTCGCCGATGGAAAACGGCAGATGGCGGGCCCGCAGGCGGGGATGCCCGAAGCGCTCGATATAGTGGTCCGGCCCGCCGAAGTACCCGCACAGGAACCAGAAGAGCTTGTCGCGCGCCTCGTCCAGGCTGGGGCCGTGGGCGGCGCGCAGTTCCTTGAGGTCGGGCTCCACGTCCATCAGGTCATAGAAACGGTCGACGAGGGCGCGCACGCCAGCTTCGCCGCCAAGAAGGTCAAACATGGTGCGGGAGTTTTCCACGGGTTCTGTAATGGTGTGGACGCGGGACGTCATCAGGTTTCTCGAAGTGTGACAAGCGGCGGTGTGCGCAGCACGCCGCGCAGGGCAAGCGCGCCGCCCGCCCAGGCGCCCAGCATGCCTGCGCCGATGCCGGCCAGCCATGGCCAGAGGCTGAGGGTAATGGTGAAGTCGAACACCTGCGTTGACAAAACCCAAGCGATCGCCGTGGCGCCAGCCGCCGCCAAAAGGCCGGCCAGCCCGCCCACCGCCCACAGCTCGATGCGCTGGGAACGGGCAAGCTGACGGCGCGTGGCGCCGAGCGCGCGCAGCACCGCCGCCTCACGCATCCGCTCATCGCGCGTCGCGGTCAGCGCCGCGGACAGCACCAGCACGCCGGCGGCCAGGGTGAACAGGAACAGGAGCTGCACCGCGCGGCCCACTTCATTCAACACGGATTGCAACTGCTGCAGGATGGCGCCCACGTCGAACACCGTCAGGTTCGGAAACTCCCGCACCAGCGCGGGCAACACCGCCGCCTTGTCAGGCGGCAGGTAAAAGGACGTGATCCAGCTTTGAGGCATGTCGGCCAGTGCGGCGGGGGTCAGGATGGCGAAAAAATTGACGCGCATCGTATCCCAATCCACCCGGCGGATGCTCGACACGGCCACTTCGACCTGCTGGCCGGCCACATCGAACGTCATCTTGTCGCCTAGCCCGATGCGCAGGGACTGCGCCAGCCCCGCCTCCAGCGAGACCTCGGCCGAGCCCGGCGCCAGCCAGCGGCCCTGCTCGATGAGGTTGGAAGACGGCAGCGCATCGCCATAGGACAGGTTGAATTCGCGGTCCACCAGGCGCTTGGCGCGCGGTTCTTCGTAGTCGTCCGGTCCCACCGGCTTGCCGTTGACCGCGATCAGCCGGCCACGCACCATCGGCGATAACGTGATGCGGCCCAGCCCTTCGCGCGTCAGCGCATCGGTCACGGCCTGGCGCTGGTCTGGCTGCACGTTGATCAGGAACCGGTTGGGCGCGTCCGGCGGCATGGTGCGCTGCCACCCCTGGATCAGATCGGTGCGGGTCATGGTCAGCAGCAGCAGCGCCATCAACCCGACAGCCAGCGCGCAGACCTGCGTGATCGTGGCCGCCCGGCGGCGCACCACGCCCGCCAGCGCAAAACGCAGCGCCGGAAACCCGGCCGCCAGGCGGCGCACCCGCGCCAGTCCCAGAATGCACAGCCAGGCCACCAGAGCGAACACGCCGAAGGCCCCCAGGAAGCCGCCCGCCACCACGCCGCCCAGCTTGGCGTCGCCCGCGAACCACCAGATGAGCAGCGCGAACCCCGCCGCGCCCAGCACGTATCCGAAGGCGCTACGCGCGCTGATCGTGTCCGCATCGCGCCGCAGGACGCGGGCGGGCGGCACGTGCCGAAGCTGCGCCAGCGCGGGCAGCGCAAAGCCCAGGAGCAGCAGCAGCCCGGTCAACAGGCCCTGCAGCGCCGGAATGGCCGATGGCGCCGGCAGCGTGGTGTCGATCAGCGACCCCAGCAGCATCACCAGCACCTGGTGCACGCCAAAGCCCAGCAGGCAGCCGGCCGCGGACGAGAACAGGCCAACCAACGTGAATTCCAGCGTCAGCATCCGCGCGACCTGCGACTGCACGGCGCCCAGGCAGCGCATGACCGCGATGCCGTCGCGGTGCCGCGTCATGTAGCGCCCCGCCGCCAGCGCCACGGCCACGGCCGAGATCAGCACCGCCAGCAGCGCCACCAGCGACAGGAAACGCTGCGCGCGGTCCAGCGTGCGGCGCACTTCGGGGCGGCCCGACTCCAGCGTGGCGATCTTCTGGCCGCGCTTGAGGTTCTGGTTCAGCCAGGCGGAATACCCGGCCACGGCGTCCGGCTGACCGGCGATCAGCATGGCATACCCGATGCGGCTGCCCGGCGCGATCAGGCCGGTGGCCGGCAGGTCGCTGGCGCGCAGCAGCACGCGCGGGGCCACGTTGACAAACTGCATGCCCTTGTCCGGCTCATAGGTGATGACGCGGTCGATGCGCAGGTGGGCGTCGCCCACATTGAGCGTGTCACCCACCTTCAGGTTCAGCAGCGCCAGCAATTGCGCGTCGACCCACACCGCGCCTTCGGGCGGCACGTCGCGCGTGGGCGCGTTGGGCGCGAACGGCGCATCCGCCACCCGCAGCGCCCCGCGCAGCGGGTAGCCGGGTTCCACGGCCTTCAGGGCGGCAAGCTGTGCGCCGTCGCCGGCGCCCACCATGGAAGGAAACTGCCATGTGCTGGACACGGTGAGGCCGCGCTCGCGCGCCTGATCCTTGAAGGCGGCCGGCACGGGCTCGTCGGCGTCCAGCACCAGATCGGCGCCCAGCATCTGGCCGGCATCGCGTTCCAGCGCGCGTCCGACGCGGTCCGCCAGAAAGCCCACGCTGGTAACCGCCGCCACCGCCACAACCAGGGCCAGCACCAGGAGGCGCAGTTCGCCGGCGCGCGCATCGCGCATCATCATCCGGGCGCCCAGGCGCAGGGTGGACCAGAAACCGGGGCGCTTGGCCTGTGACATATCAGGGAAATCCATCATTCAACTATGTTAGCCAACGGTAAGAAAGCGATCTGATTCCCGATATCATCCCGGGGCGGGAGGCAAAGCCGCCCCTAAAGATAACCAATTCCGGAGAAGACAATGCGTAAATCCTGGCTTGCGGCCACGATTCTGGCCGCCTGCGCGGCCGCCACATCCCTGCCCTCGGCGGCACAGACCACCCTGAAGATGGCCTACGCCCTGTCGACCTCGTCGCACTACGGCGCCGGCGCCGACGCGATGGCCAAGTCCATCGAGGCCTCTTCCAACGGCAAGTTCAAGGTCCAGCAATTCGCCAACAGTGCGCTGGGCGGCGAACGCGAGGTCATCGAGGGCCTGCAGATCGGCACCATCGATCTCGCGATCGTTTCGACCGGTGCAACCCTCAATTTTGTTCCCGAAACCGGCGTTTTCGATATTCCCTTCCTCTTGCGCGACCTGCCGCACGCCCGTGCCGTGCTCGACAGCAAGATCGGCCAGGACATGTTGGCCAAGTTCCCCAGCCGCGGCATCGTGGCGCTGGCCTGGGGCGAACAGGGCTTTCGCCACCTGACCAACAACGTGCGTCCGGTCAAGACCCCGGCGGATGCCAAGGGCCTGAAGATCCGCACCACGGAAAACCCCATCCACATCACCGCCTTCCGCCAGATCGGCATCCTGCCCACGCCGATGGCCTGGCCCGAAGTGGCCACCGCCCTTCAGCAGGGCACCATCGACGGCCAGGAAAACCCGCTGTCCGTGATCACGTCGGCCAAGCTGTCGCAGATGCAGAAGTACCTGTCGCTGACCGGCCACGTGTACGGCCCGGCCCTGGTGCTGATGTCGGCCAACGTCTATGAAGGCCTGTCGGCCGCCGACAAGGCCAACTTCGACAAGGCCGGCAAGGAATCGGCCCAGGCCATGCGCGCCTACGTCGACAACATCGAGAAGACGGGCGTCGAGCAGCTGAAGAAGGAAGGCATGCAAGTCACCGAAGTGGACCGCGCCGCCTTCGCCGCCGCCGTGGAACCCGCCTACCCCGAGTACTACAAGAAGTTCGACAAGAAGCTGATCGACTCGATCCGCGACACCAAGTAAGCCGGCGCGGCCCCCGTGGCGGGGCCGCTCGCCTGACGGCGGGGCCGGCTTTCGCCGCGCGCCCGCCCTATTTTTTTCGCGACTTTCGCCAACGGAATTCACCATGCGTTTGCTCTGCGCCTTCGACCGCGGCCTGTTCAAGCTGGTCTCGGCATTCGCCCAACTCCTCTTGGTCGCCGCCGCAGCGGCCGCGTTCTATCAGGTCATCGCCCGGTTCGTGCTGCATTCGCCGGCCGACTGGAGCGAGGTCCTCACCCGCGCGCTTCTCATCTGGACCGTGCTGCTGGGCGTGGCCCTGGCCTTCCGCCACGGCGCCATGATCAGCGTGGAACTGCTGCGCAACATGCTGGGCAGCAAGCGGCGCCGGGTACTGGAAGCCATCATCGGCCTCATCTGCGCCGGTTTTCTCGGCTTTCTGGCCTGGATCGGCGGCAACATGACCTACCGCGTGCGTTTCCAGAACGTGCCGAGCCTGGACATCTCGATTTCCTGGATCTACCTGGCGATCCCCGTGGGCGCCACGCTGGCGGCCATCGCCGTGCTGGCCCGCTGGTGCGCCGGCGACGAAGAAGACGTGCCCGTGCGCAACGACGCGCAAGGCTGAGCCGCCCCTTATCGAACCTGAGCAGCAGAAATCGCCATGTCCCAATTAATGATTGTCTCGATGCTGATTTTCTTCGGGCTGTCCGTGCCGGTCGCCGTGTCGATCGGGCTGGCCAGCCTGGCGGGCGTCGGCGCCGCGGGCCTGCCCTGGCTGGTCGTCGCGCAGCAGTTGTTCGCCGCGCTGGACAAGTACCCGCTCGTGGCCATCCCCTTCTTCATCCTGGCCGGCAACCTGATGGAAGCCGGCGGCATCTCCGAACGCATGGTGGAATTCGCCAAGAGCGTGGTGGGCGGCATCCAGGGCGGCCTGGCCTGCACCTGCGTGCTGACCTGCATGATCTTCGCGGCGGTCGCCGGCTCCAGCGTGGCCACCACCTTCGCGGTCGGCGCGATCCTGATCCCCGCGATGATCCGGCACGGCTATCCCGCCCCCTTTGCGGCGTCATTGCAGGCCAGCGCGGCGGAACTTGGCGTCATCATTCCGCCGTCGATCCCGATGATCCTGTTTGCCGTGTCCACCGACACGTCCACCGGCGAGCTGTTCATCGCCGGCGTCATGCCCGGCATCCTGATCGGGGTGGCGCTGATGTTCTACGTCTGGCTCTACGCCAAGCGCAACAACCTGGGCAAGCGCGACGGCGAAGGCCGCCTGCCGCTGTGGCCGTCGTTCAAGCGCGCGTGGCTGGCGCTGCTGATGCCCGTCATCATCCTGGGCGGCATCTACGGCGGCGTCTTCACGCCGACCGAGGCCTCGGTCGTGGCCGTGATGTACGCCGTCTTCGTGGGCAAGGTCATCTACCGCCGCCTCACGTTCCGCCAGTTGTCGGACACGCTGCACAAGTCGGTTGTGTCGACCGCGGTCATCATGTTCGTGATCGCCAACGCCGGCCTGTTCAGCTTCCTGCTCAACCGCGCCGGCATTCCGGACGCGCTGGGCACGTGGCTAGCCCAGGTTTTCGACACAAAGTTCGGATTCCTGATGGGCGTGAACGCGGCGCTGTTCGTCATCGGCATGTTCATCGAGACCTCGGCGTCGATCGTCGTGCTGGCCCCGCTGCTGCTGCCGGTGGCGCTGCAGTTCGGCGTGGACCCGGTGCACTTCGGCATCATCATGGTGGTCAACCTGGCGCTGGGCATGATCACGCCGCCGTTCGGGGTGAACCTGTTCGCGGCCTGCGCGGTGGCCAAGCTGCCGCTCGAGCGTATCGTCAAGCCGCTGGTGCCCTTCGTCGGCGTCGTGATCCTGTGCCTGATGGTCATCACCTATTGGCCAGGACTGTCGCTGGGACTGCGCGACCTGGTCTACGCCAAGTGATATGCCTGCCGCCGTGCGGGCCAGCGCCCGCGCGGCGGGTAGCGCCCGGCCCGCCCGATGGGCGTGCAGGGCCGCAGAATGAGAAAAGCGCCCGGTTGGGGCGCTTTTTCGTTCTGGGGGCCTAGATTTCGCGTTCTTCCGTCTTGAGGTTGTTGTCGCGGGCGAAATCCACCACGAACTTGTAGGCCAGCGGCTCCAGGTCGCGCAGGCGCAGGTCGACCACGATCCCGCGCACGCCATCGATCACGACGGGCAGCACATAAGGCGAATAAGTGAGGTGGTTACCAGCACAGCCGGCCGGCCGGAACTGTGCCATTACGCCGGCGAGCCGTTCTGCCCAATCGCTGGGGCGGAAACGGCTACCGCTTTCGGTAACGCCATGAATTACGAATTGTCTGACGCGAGTTGCCATGTGTTCTTCACTGCGGGACGCCTTTCACGAAAGCCGGATCTTCGGCGTGATCAAACATGCGTGCCGCGCCGCGAATTGTATATGATTGATCCTTTGCCCTCTTTCAAACCGCGATTCGCCCCCGATTCGCCCCTTGGAAGCGGGCACGCTGTCGATGCCATTCCCCCAGGAGGATCCGCGATGAGCTCGCCTCTGGCCAATATCTATGCCCGGCTGCCGGTATCGTTCACGCACGGCCAGGGTGTCTGGCTGTGGGACGCTGACGGCCGAAAGTACCTGGATGCCCTGGCCGGCATCGGCGTCTCGTGCCTGGGCCATGCCCATCCCAAGCTGGTCGCCGCCATCACCGAGCAGGCCGCCCGCGTCATCCATACCTCCAACATCTACGAAATCCCCCAGCAGACCGCGCTGGCCGCCCGGCTGACGGCGCTGTCCGGCATGCAGGAAGTCGCGTTCAACAACAGCGGCTCCGAAGCCAACGAAGCGGCCATCAAGCTCGCCCGCTACTACGCGTACCAGCGCGGCAACAAGCACGCCCACATCATCACGATGGATTCGTCCTGGCATGGCCGCACGCTGGCCACGCTGGCGGCCACCGGCAGCGACAAGGCGCGCAAGGGCTTCGAACCCCTGCCCAGCGGCTTCATCCAGGTGCCGTACAACAACCTTGAAGCGGTGCGCGCCGCGGGCGACGCCGAGCCCCGCACCACCGCGGTGCTGCTGGAAGTCCTGCAGGGCGAAGGCGGCATCCGCCCGTCCGACATCGCCTACCTGCAGGCGCTGCGCCAGTTGTGCACCGAGCGCGGCTGGCTGCTGATGATCGACGAAGTGCAGTCCGGCATCGGACGCACCGGCAAGTGGTTCGCGCATCAATGGGCCGATATCCGTCCCGACGTCATGACGCTGGCCAAGGGGCTGGCGGGTGGCGTGCCCATCGGCGCGATGCTGGCGGCAGGCCCCGCCGCGGGCGTCTTCACGCCGGGCAGCCACGGCACCACGTTCGGCGGCGGGCCGCTGGTGTGCGCCGCGGGCCTCGCAGTGCTCGATGCGCTGGAATCCGAAAACCTGCTTGAAAACGCCCATGCCGTGGGCGAATACCTGAAAGACCGCCTGGCCGGCGCGCTGGCCGGCACGCCCGGCGTGGCCGACATCCGCGGCCGCGGCCTCATGCTGGGCATCGAACTGGCCCGCCCCTGCGGCGTCCTGGCGCTACGCGCCCTGGAAGCGGGCCTGCTCATCAACGTCACGCGCGACCGCGTCATCCGCATGCTGCCGCCGCTGATCCTGACCCGGGAAGAGGCCGACCAGATCGTCTCCCTCCTGGTTCCGCTCATCCAACAGTTCCTGGCCGAAAAACCATAATCAACGTCCCTGCCGGGCCACGAGCCTGGCCGGGCCCAATGACCTGCGACATCAACATGACTCCTCCCACGACTCAAAATGGCCCGCTGCGGCACTTTCTGCAGTTCAAGGACTTCTCGTCCGCCGAGATCGCCTACGTGCTGGACCGCGCGCGCCTGATCAAGGAAAAGTTCAAACGCTATGAGCCCCACATGCCGCTGCACGACCGCACGCTGGCAATGGTGTTCGAAAAGGCCAGCACGCGCACCCGCGTGTCGTTCGAGGCCGGCATGTACCAGATGGGCGGCTCGGTCATCAACCTGACGTCCAACGATTCGCAGCTCGGCCGCTCCGAGCCCATCGAGGACACCGCGCGCGTGATCTCGCGCATGGTCGACATCGTCATGATCCGCACGTTCGAGCAGACCCGCATCGAGCGCTTCGCGTCGCATTCGCGCGTGCCCGTGATCAACGGCCTGACCAACGAATTCCACCCCTGCCAGATCCTGGCCGACATCTTCACCTACATCGAGCACCGCGGCCCCATTGCCGGCAAGACGGTCGCCTGGGTGGGCGACGCCAACAACATGGCCTACACGTGGCTGCAGGCGGCCGAAATGCTGGGCTTCACGCTGCACGTGTCCACGCCGGCCGGCTACGAACTTGAAGCCGCCCGCATCGGCACGCCGCCCGACAAGGTGCTGCGCCAGTTCAAGGATCCCATGGAAGCGTGCAAGGGCGCGCACCTGGTCACGACCGACGTCTGGACCAGCATGGGCTACGAGGCTGAAAACGAAGAGCGCCGCGCCGCGTTTGCCGACTGGTGCGTGGATGCCGAAATGATGGCCGCCGCCGACCCGCAGGCCGTCTTCATGCACTGCCTGCCCGCCCATCGGGGCGAGGAAGTGACCGGCGAAGTGATCGACGGCCCGCAGAGCGTGGTCTGGGACGAGGCCGAGAACCGCCTGCACGTGCAGAAGGCGCTGATGGAATTCCTGCTGCTGGGTCAGGTCGACTGACGCCCTCCCGCAGGTAAAAAGGGGCCCGGACATCGCGCGATGTCCGGGCCCCTTCTCTTTTGTGGCGCAACGGCGCTACAGGATCTTCCTGAACATCGTGCGCCGCGTGTTGCGAAAGGACGGCCGCACGCGGCTGCTCCAGTCGGTCGCGCGCACGGCCAGCCACGGCGGGCTGCCGAAGGTTTCCTGCGTGTGCAGGTCGTAGCAGGCCAGGTACCTCGGCGACGCATCGCGGCATTCCCAGCGCTGCGCGCGCACCGTGCCGGGCACCGACGCCAGGCCGGGCAGGTGCTCCTGGTCGTACCAGGCGTTCAGGTCGGCCTCGGCCTCGGGCAGCACGTCGGTTTCGACGATGTAATGCCACGGCGCCTCCTGTCCCGCCGACGCGCCCGGCAAATCCAGCGTCAGATGCAGCACCCGCGCGTGCGCGCCGGGCGCCAGTTCATTCAGGCGGGCCTGGATCTGCGGCAATGCACGGGCCCCGCGCACGTATACGTAGGTGTCTTCGGCTCCCAGCGCGGCAAAGGCGCTGATCTTCACATCCTCCAGGCCGTCCGCGAGACGCCCGGCCAGATCCTGAATGCGCGTCTCGTCAAACCGCTCGCCCAGCGACACCAGCAATATCGTTTCCTGCACAGCGCTCTCCTTTCAATGTCCGACGCGCAAGGCGACCAGGAAGCGCGACACCATGTTGTACGCGCCCACCGTCGCGGTCAGTTCCACCAGTTGCGCGTCGTCATAGCGCGCGCGCAGCGGCGCGAACACCGCGTCCGGCACCTCGATATCGCGCGTCATGGCGTCGGTCAGCGCCAGCACCTCGGCCTCGCCAGGTTCCAGGCCCTGTACCTGATCCGGAGCGGGATTGCCGCGCAGCACGTCGATGACAGCCTGCGGCATGCCGCCCGCCAGCGCGTGCGGCACGTGCGCCTCGAACTCGTACGGCGCGTTGTTCAACGTTGCCACGCGCAGGATGATCAGCTCGCGCAACCGCGGCGCCAGCGACGTGTTCTGCCGGATCGCGGTCAGCATGGCTTCCCAGCCCTCGACCACGGCCGGACTGTTCAGCAACACCTGGTACAGCGGCGAGATGCGGCCGCGCGCGGCTGCAATGCGCGCCTCCAGCACGGCCAACTCCGGGCGGGTGCCCGGCACGACGGGTTCAATGCGGCGGGCGCTCATGCTTACTCCGGACGGATGTTCTTGCGCTGGATCAGCGCGGTCCACTTCTCGCGGTCGGCGGCGATCAGCGCGCCCAATTCCTGCGGCGTGCTGGGCGCGGCCTCGGCGCCGAACTTCTCCAGGCGGGCACGCACGGTTTCGTTGCCCAACGCGGCGCGCACGGCCTGGTTCAGCTTGTCCACGGTAGCGGCAGGGGTGCCCGCCGGCGCGACAAGGCCGTACCAGTTATTGGACTCGACGCCGGGGATGCCTTGCTCGGCCAGCGTCTTCACATCGGGCAGCAGCGGATGGCGGGTCGGCGCCGCCACGCCCAGGGGCTTGAGCTTGCCGCCCTGGATGTGGCCGATGAGGCCCGGCACGTCGCCAAAGAACCCGGATACCTGATTGCCCATCACGTCGTTGATGACGGGCGCCGCGCCCTTGTAAGGCACGTGCAGCACCTTGGCCTTGCTGGAATCGGCAAACATTTCCAGCGTCAGGTGCGGAATGCTGCCGATGCCCGACGAGCCGATGGCGACCGACTGCGACGCGGCTTGCGACTTCTTCACGAAGTCGGCTGCATCGGTGGCCGGATTGGATGGGTTCACCACGAACACCGTGGCATTGTTCACCACGCGCGACACCGGCGCGAAATCGCGCGCCGGATCATAAGGCAGGTCCTTGTACAGCGCCGGGCTGATCGCCACCGCGCCAACGCTGGTCAGGAACAGCACCGAGCCGTCGGCAGGCGCCTTGGCCACGTAGGCGGCCGCGATGTTGCCATTGGCCCCCGCCTTGTTCTCGACGATGACGTTCTGCTTGAGCTCCTTGCCCAGCTGCTCGGCCAGCACGCGGCCCACCAGGTCCACCGGGCCGCCCGGCGGGAACGCAATGATGAGGCGCACGGGACCGTCGGCATGAGCCGCACCCGCGGCGGCCAGGCTCAGCACGGCGGCCGAGATGATTTTCTTGAACATGGTGTCTCCTCGTTGATTGGGGGTGTGCTTGCGGCTCGGGCATCCTGGCCCTCGTTCCGCGGTCTCGGTACTACTGAAATCCGTAAAGCCGCGCGGGGTTGTCCACCAGCACGCGCTGACGCAGCCCGGCGTCCGGGCAGGCCTCGAAAAACGTGTCGACCAGCTCGCCGTCGTCCGGCATGTCGCCCGCCACATTCGGATGCGGCCAGTCCGTGCCCCACAGCGTGCGGTCCGGCATGGCCTGAACGAGCGTGCGCACGAACGGGATGCCTTCGGCGAACGGCCGCCTGCCGGCGGCAATGCGGTCGATGCCGGACACCTTGACCCAGGCCGCGTCGACGTCGGCCAGGCTGAGCAGCGCCCGCATCGCCGGCGAATCGAGCCCGTCCGATGCCTTCAGCCGACCCATGTGATCCACGACGAACGGCACCGGCAACGCGAGCAGGCGCGGCAGCAATTCCGGCAGCATCGCGCCGTCCACGTGCAGGCAAAGGTGCCAGCCCAGCGGCGCAATCAGCGCCACCACATGGTCGAACACGGCCGGATCGGGCGCGCCGCCCAGATGCGGCACGAAATTGAAGCGCGCGGCCCGCACGCCGCCTTCATGCAGCGCCTTGACGCTGGCCGCCGTGGCGTCGGCGCCCAGCAACGCCACGCCGCGATACCGTCCTGCGCTGCGCGCCAGCGCGTCCAGCAAGGCGCGGTGATCCGACCCATGGCAATTGGCCTGCACGACGACGGCCCGCTCGATGCCCAGATGGGCGTGCAGCGCCGCCATGCTGGCGTACGGCGCGTCCGGCGGCGTGTAGGAACGGCCCTGCGCGTACGGAAACACGACGTCCGGCCCGAAGATATGGCAATGCGCGTCGCACGCGCCCGGCGGCAGCGCATGGCGGGGACGGGACGGCGAGGCGAGCGGCGGACGGCAATCGGGCACGGGGGACTTCCTCATTGCAAAACGCCATCCTCGCGGAATGTGGCCTGGCAAACAATGCTATACCTGATATTTCTGATATCGAAAAAGCTAATATCCGATGGATCTCAAGCAGATCGAATACTTCGTGCGGGTGGCCGAGCGCCGCAGCTTCTCGCGCGCCGCAGAGATGCTGGACGTCGCGCAGCCCACGCTCAGCCGCCAGGTGCGGCTGCTGGAGGTAGAGCTGGGCCAGCACCTGCTCTACCGCAACGGCCGCGGCGCCGAACCCACGGAGGCCGGCCTGCGCTTTTTGGAGCACGCCCGTGCCTTGCTGACGCTGGCGGAACGCGCCAAGGAAGATCTCCAGACGCTGCGCGAAACGCCCACGGGCAAGGTCATGATCGGCCTGCCGCCGCGCATCGCGCGCGTGCTCACGCCCCCGCTCGTGCAGGCGTTCCGCCAGAACTTTCCCGATGCCTCCATCGCGGTGGCCGAAGGCTTGAGCGCGCAGGTCCGCGAATGGCTGCTCGCCGGCCGCGTGGACCTGGCCTTGCTCTATGACCCGGCCCCGTCTCCGCAGCTGGCCTACGAATCGCTGTTTCGCGAAGATCTCGTCCTGGCGGCCGCCGCGGGCCATCAGCCGCCCCTGCCCGATCACGTGCCGGTCGCGCGGCTGGGCGACTATCCCCTGGTGCTGCCCAGCCTGCCCAACGCCATCCGCACCCTCGTGGAAAGCGTCTGCCGCGCGCAGGGCGTGCGGCTCAAAGTGGCGGCCGAGGTCGACGCCGTGCAGACCATCGTCGAACTGGCGGCGCAGGGCGACGCCTACGCCATCCTGCCCCGCTCGGCCGCGCGCGGCCCGGCCGCCGAGCATGAACTGTCCCTGTGCGCCATCGGTTCGCCCACGATCACCAACAACCTGGTGCTGGCCAGCCCGCGCCATCGCCCGGCCACCCGGCTGGCCGCCGCCACGGGCCAACTCATCCGCGAACTGCGGCTTGCCGATCTGTTCGCTCCCAAGGCCAGCCCCCCTCAAAAGAGTTAAAATGGCGGGCTACTTTTCTTGTTTGGCGGCTCGTTGCTGTCAAAGTCCTGTTGGCGTCTCACCTCAAACAATGACCACTATCCTCCCGAACCTGCCCACCGGCCAGAAAGTCGGCATCGCCTTTTCCGGCGGCCTGGACACCAGCGCGGCGCTCCTCTGGATGCGCAACAACGGCGCCATTCCCTACGCCTACACCGCCAACCTGGGCCAGCCCGACGAATCCGACTACGACGAGATTCCCCGCAAGGCCATGGCCTACGGCGCCGAAAACGCCCGCCTGATCGACTGCCGCGCGCAGCTCGTGGCCGAAGGCATCGCCGCCCTGCAATCGGGCGCCTTCCACATCTCGACCGCCGGCATCACGTACTTCAACACGACGCCCATCGGCCGCGCCGTCACGGGCACGATGCTGGTCGCCGCCATGAAGGAAGACAACGTCAATATCTGGGGCGACGGCAGCACGTTCAAGGGCAACGACATCGAGCGCTTCTACCGCTACGGTCTGCTCACCAACCCGGAACTGAAGATCTACAAGCCCTGGCTGGACCAGCGCTTCATCGACGAACTCGGCGGCCGTTCGGAAATGTCCGAATACATGCGCCAGGCCGGTTTCGACTACAAGATGTCGGCTGAAAAGGCCTACTCCACCGACTCCAACCTGCTCGGCGCCACGCACGAAGCCAAGGACCTGGAGCACCTGAACTCCGGCATCCGCATCGTCAAGCCCATCATGGGCGTGGCGTTCTGGCGCGACGACGTCGCCGTCAAGGCCGAGGAAGTCACGGTGCGCTTCGAAGAAGGCCAGCCCGTCGCCTTGAACGGCGTTGATTACGCCGACCCCGTCGAACTGATGCTCGAAGCCAACCGCATCGGCGGCCGTCACGGCCTGGGCATGAGCGACCAGATCGAAAACCGCATCATCGAGGCCAAGAGCCGCGGCATCTATGAAGCCCCGGGCCTCGCCCTGCTCTTCATCGCCTACGAGCGCCTGGTCACCGGCATCCACAACGAAGACACCATCGAGCAGTACCGCGAAAACGGCCGCAAGCTGGGCCGCCTGCTGTACCAGGGCCGCTGGTTCGATCCGCAAGCCATCATGCTGCGTGAAACCGCCCAGCGCTGGGTTGCCCGCGCCGTCACCGGCGAAGTCACCATCGAACTGCGCCGCGGCAACGACTACTCGCTGCTCAACACCGTGTCGCCCAACCTCACGTACGCGCCCGAGCGCCTGTCCATGGAGAAGGTGGAAAACGCCCCCTTCACGCCGGCGGATCGCATCGGCCAGCTCACCATGCGCAACCTCGACATCGTCGACACGCGCGAAAAGCTGTTCACGTACGTCAAGACCGGCCTGCTCGCCTCCAGTGGCACGTCGCTGCCCCAACTGAAGGACGCGACCTCGAAGAAGTAACGCTTCAAGGTCCAATAAAAAACCCTCGGTTTTCACACCGAGGGTTTTTTTTCGCCTGACCGCGGCGCGGCGCGCCTAGAGTTCGACCTGCATGCCCATTTCCACCACCCGGTTCGCCGGGATCTTGAAGAACTTGGTGCTGCGGGTGGAGTTGCGCGCCATGAACGAGAAGACCGCGCGCCGCCAGCGCGACAAGGCGGGCTTTTTGGCCGCCACCACGGTCTGGCGCGACAGGAAGTACGACGTGCGCATCGGTTCCAGATCCAGTTCGGGGTAGCCCTCTGCGATCAGGCGCAGCGCCTCCGGCACGTCCGGATCTTCCTTGAACCCGTAGTTGATCGTCGCGGCCCAACTCGATGCGCTGAGCCGGTTCACCTCGAAGCGCTCTTCCGGCGCGATGTACGGCACGTCGGCCGACAGGATCGTCAGGAACAGCACCTGGTCGTGCAGCACCTTGTTGTGCTTCAGGTTATGCAGCAGTGCCGACGGGACATTGCCCGAATTCATCGTCATGAAGATCGCGGTGCCCGGCACCCGCGACGGCGGGTATTGCTCAAGCTGCTCCATGAATTCCTTGAGCGGCTGGCGGTCGCGCTGCTGCATGTCGGACAGCAGGTGCCGGCCGCGGCGCCACGTCATCATCAGCGTGAACACCACGATCGCCACTACCAGCGGCAGCCAGCCGCCCTCGTGGATCTTGAAGACGTTGGCCGAAAACAGCAGCACGTCCAGCAGCAGCAACAAGCCCAGCACCAGGAACCACATCATGCGCTTGACGCCCGTGGTGCCGCGCGGCAGCACCGCGAACGCCAGCACCGACGTCGTGAGCATCGTGCCCGTCACGGCGAAGCCATAGGCGGCTGCCAGGTTGTCGGAGTTGCGGAACCACAGCACCAGGACAAGCACCGCGCACAGCAGCAACGCGTTGACCTGCGGCAGGTAGATCTGGCCTTTTTCGATGGCGGACGTGTGCAGGATCTGCATGCGCGGCCAGAAGCCCAGCTGCACCGCCTGGCGCGTCACCGAATAGGCGCCCGAGATGACCGCCTGCGAGGCGACGATGGTGGCGACGGTGGCCAGCGCGACCAGCGGGGCAAGCCCCCATTCCGGGGCCATCAGGAAAAAGGGATTGCGGATCGCGGTGGGATCGCGCAGCAGCAGCGCTCCCTGGCCGAAGTAGCACAGCGTCAGCGCCGGCAGCACCATGCTGAACCAGGCGCGGCGGATCGCCGGGCGCCCAAAATGACCCATGTCGGCATACAGCGCCTCGGCGCCAGTCAGCGCCAGCACCACCGCGCCCAGCAGCACAAAGCTCACCCACGGCGCTTCCACGATGAAGCGCAGCCCCCATATCGGATTCAGCGCGGCCAGAATCTCGGGCGTCTGCCAGATCTGCCAGCCGCCCAGCGCGGCCAGCGTGGCGAACCACAGGAACATCACGGGGCCAAACAGCTTGCCCATCGTCGCCGTGCCGCGCGACTGGATCGCAAACAGCGCGATGAGGACCACCAGTGCGATCGGCACCACCCAGCGGTCCAGCGTGTGCGACACGATGCCGATGCCTTCCAGGGCCGACAAGACGGAAATTGCCGGGGTGATCATGCTGTCGCCGTAGAACAGCGCCGCGCCGAAGATGCCCAGCACGATCAGGATCCAGCGCAGCTTGCCCTCGCGGGCACGCACCGCCAGCTCCAGCAGCGCCAGCGTGCCGCCCTCGCCGCGGTTGTCCGCGCGCAGCACCAGCATGACGTATTTCAGGGACACCACCACCATCAGCATCCAGAACAGGATGGACAGCACGCCCAGCAGGTGGGCCGGTTCCAGATCGGTATGCACGCTCAGGCCGGTCAGGCAGGCGCGCAGGGTGTACAGCGGGCTGGTGCCGATATCGCCGTACACCACGCCCAGGGCGCCCAGGATCAGGGCGGCGCGCGACGACGGCGCGTGCGCGCCGCCGGGGTGGCCGGGGGGCAAAGAAGCAGCGCTGACCGTGCCTTGGCTCATGATGCAGGTTCTTGGCGAGTGAGTTGAGCCCCCTTGCGGGGGCCGGGGAACACGACGGACAGCCGCGTTCCGGAAAAATCGGGCCGGCTCGTGAGCTTCCACCACGCGCCGTGCGCATGCGCGATCTCACGCACGATGGCTAGTCCCAACCCCGAGCCGCCGGCCGTGGCCGTGGGCGACCGGTAGAACGCCTCGAACACGCGGTCGCGCTCTTCGGGCGGGATGCCGGGACCGTCGTCTTCAACGGTCAGCGAGGGGGGATTGGCACCGACGATCAGCGTGATGCGGCCCGTGGGGTTGCCATAGCGCAGCGCGTTGTCGATCAGGTTGCCCAGGAGCTCGGCCAGCAGCAAGGGATCCGCGTCGATCCAGATGGGCGTTTCGGGCGCGGCCAGGTCCAGTTCGTAGTGCGCCTCGCGCACGCGCGGAAACCATTCCGCGCCATGCACGCGCACCCATTCGCACAGATCGATGCGCACGAAACTGTCCTGGGGCCGGGCATTCGGGTCGGCGCGCGCCAGCACCAGAAGCTGCTGGCCCAGCCGGATCATGCGGTCGCTGACGGCCTTGATGCGCTCGGCGCGGGCGCGGACATCGTCGGGCAAGGGACGCGCCAGCATGAGTTCGGATTCCAGCCGCAGGCCCGACAACGGCGTGCGCAGCTGGTGCGCGGCATGGCCGATGAAGCGGCGCTGCGCGGCCAGCGATGCATCCAGCCGCAGCAACAGGTCATTGGTGTGGGTGACCAGCGGCTCGATCTCCACCGGCACGCCGGCGACCTCGAGCGGCTGCATGTCGTCGATGGAGCGTTGCCGGATTTCTTCGGACAGGTGATTCACCGACCGCAGCCCGGAGCGCACGCCCTGCATCACCACCCACGCGAACAGCGCAATCAGCGCCACCTGGCCCACGACCATCAGCCAGAAGAAGTCTTCCAGCATCCACAACGACATGTCGATCTTGTGGGTGATGACCCAGGTGGCCGCCAGGTCCAGCAGGACGAGCAGCAGGATGGGCGGCATCAGGCGGATGACCAGATGCCGGGCCAATGAACGGGAGGGAAGCATGGGAGGCCGCGCAGCCGGAGACGGTTGGGGGGTGCGTTCCTGCGTCATGGCGCGAAGCCCTTAATGAGGCGGATGAATGCGCGCGGCTGGCGGTCGCCGGCCGCGGCCGGCCCGTCAGGCCGCTTCCACATCCAGCATGTAGCCAAAGCCGCGTACCGTCTGGATGCTGGCGCCCGTGCCTTCCAGGCGCTTGCGCAAGCGGTACACATAGACTTCGACCGCATTCTCGCTGAAATCCGCATCCCAGGCGGACAGGGAATTGACGATCTGGCGCTTGGTCACGACGCGGCCCACGCGGGCCATCAGCATTTCGAGGACGGAAAGCTCGCGCACCGACAGCGACAAGCGCTGGCCGTTGGCGCGCACTTCGCGGCCAACGGTGTCGAACACCAGCGGGCCGACTTCGATGAGCGGCTGGGCCTGGCCCGCGCGGCGGCGGCCGAAGGCGCGCACGCGCGCGGCAAGCTCGGGCAGTTCAAAAGGCTTGGTGACGTAGTCGTCCGCCCCGGCGTCCAGACCGGCAACGCGGTCTTCGATGCCATCGCGGGCGGTAAGGATGAGCACGGGAACCTGATTGCCGTCCTGGCGCAGCTGGCGCAGCACGTCCAAGCCGCTCATGCCGGGAAGGTTGAGGTCGAGCAGCATCAGGTCATACGGCTGGCCTGCCAACGCGCCCAGAACCCGGTCGCCGTCGGTCAGCCAGTCGACCGCATAACCCTGGTCGGCCAGGAATTCCTGGAGCGCATGGCCCAGGGTGGTGTCGTCTTCGATTACCAGAACTCGCATGCCGCGATTCTAGCGCGATCCAAAAAAAAAGGGGCGCGAAATGCGCCCCCCTTTCCGGATTCGTTCACCGGCCGGACGGTGCCGCGGCGGGCGCCGTCGCCCCTGCCGGCGCACCGGCCGCCGGGGCGCCGCCAGAGGGCGGCGTCGTGACGAAACCGATCCGGGTCATGCCCGAACGGCGCGCCGAGGCCATGACCTTGGCCAGCGTTTCGTAACGGGTGTTCTGATCGGCGCGGATGCGGATCTCGGGCTGCGGCTTGGTGCCGGCGATCGACTTGAAGCGATTGGGCAGGTCGTCGATATTGACCGGCTTCTCGTCCCAGAACAGCGCGCCGCTGGCATCGATGGCCAGGTCCACGGTCTTGGGCTCTTCCTCGATCTGCTCGGCGGCCACCTGGGGCATGTTGATCTTGATCGAGTGCGCCAAGAGCGGCGCCGTGATGATGAAGATCACCAGCAGCACCAGCATGACGTCGATCAGGGGCACCATGTTGATCTCGGACACCGCATGGCTTCCGGACCCTTTACCCTCAAAGCTGCCAAAGGCCATCATTCGCTCCCGCGTTGGACCGCGTGGCCGTTCTGGCGACGCAGCGCGCGCACCTTGCCGTCGGACAGTGCAACTTGCTGGCCGGTGGTCAGGAACGCAAACAGATCATGCGCAAAGGCATCCAGGCGCGACAGGAACACGCGGTTGTTGCGCACGAACGTGTTGTACGCCAGGACGGCCGGAATTGCCACCGCCAGGCCCAGGCCCGTCATGATGAGGGCCTCGCCCACCGGACCGGCGATGCGGTTGATGGTCACGCCGTCGGACAGGCCGATACCGACCAGTGCGTGATACACGCCCCACACCGTACCGAACAGGCCGACGAACGGCGCCGTCGAACCCACCGAGGCCAGCACGGTCAGGCCGTTTTCCAGCTTGGCGGTTTCTTCGTCGATGACCTTGCGCATGGTGCGCGTGACGAAATCCGAATTGCTGCCCGACTCTTCCAGCTTGGTCGCGCCGAACTTGTTGTGGTGCGCCTGCGCGTGCATGGCGTGGCTGGCCAGATGCGAGAACGGATCGCGCGCGCCGTGTGTGTTGATTTCGTGCTCGACCTGTTCCAGCGAGCTGGCGTTCCAGAACTTGTTCAGGAAGTCGGCGGAACGCTTGCGCATGCTGACATTGCTGGCGGCCTTGACCAGGATGAGATACCAGGTCACCAGCGACATGAGGATCAGGATGACGAACAGGCTCTTGCCCACGAAGTCGCTCTGCGCGACGAAGTGCAGAAAGCCCATGTCGGGGACCGGCGCCGGCGCGGGCGGAATCGCTGCGGCGGCGCTGTGCAGCGCGTCGGCCGACTGCTGGACGGCGCCAGCGGCCTGCTGAACGGCGCCGGCAGCTTGCTGGGCGACCTCGCCGCCCGTCGTGGCGGCCTGCTGGGCTGCGGGCGCGGCGGCGGCAGCCGGCGCTGCTGCCGGGCTGGTGGTCGCCTGCGCCACCAGGGTGGCGCTATGCAGTGCGTTGGACATCTCAGTTCCTCATTACGAAATCGAACGGAATTTTTGCTTTGGCGGGATAGGCCACGCCATTGCGGGTATACGGCTTGAAACGGCCTTTGCGGGCGGCTGCCAGCGCCGATTCGTCCAGGCGCGGAAACCCCGACGAAGCGTCGATGGTCGCGCGCTCGACCAGGCCCTGGGTGTTGATTTCCACCAGCACCACGACACGCCCCTCTTCCCGCATGCGGCGCGATGCCATCGGATAGTTGGGCATCGGACGCGCGCCCTGGAATTCAATGCTCGAGACCAGCACGGGCTGATCGGGCGGCGGGCCCTGCGTCGGGCCTTGCGGCGCCTGCGTGCCTTCCGGCGCGCCGCTGGGCGGCGTCTGCTGCGGCGGCGTCTCGGGCTTGGGCTCGGGCTTGACCTCCTGCTTGGGCTGAGGCTTGGGCTTGGGCTTCGGCTTGGGTTTGGGCGGAGGCGGCTTGGGCGCCGGCATGGGCGGCTTTTCGACCACCGGCTCGGGTTCCGGCTCCGGCTCGGGTTCCGGTTTCAATTCCGGTTCGGGCTCGGGTTCGGGCTCGATCTCGGGTTCCGGCTCGGGCGGCGTCTCGGTGACCGGCTGCGGCACTTCGGGCGTAGGTTCGGCTTTGGCGATCTGGGGAACGGGCGCATCCACCACGCTCACCATGATCGCCTCGGGTTCCTCCAATTCAGGACGACTCTCCGGCGCCATGAAAATGGCGCCGATCACCGCTGCATGAAGCGCAACGACCGCCAGGCCAGCGCCTGCGCGAATACCAAAAGAAGACCGCGAAGAAGAATTCCAACCGGGTTGAAGACTAGGCATGAATCAGCCAGGGTGCATTGACTTTTCCGGCCTGCCAGGAAGTTGACGCGCACAAGACCGCGGCGCCGGCTGACCGGTACAAGCCCGTCATAGTATCTTAAATGCGAATGATTCGCACGTTGTATTTCGAATGGAACAGCGTAACACTGCTGATCGGAATCAAGGCAGCATCAATAAAACGCTTATGAAAAGGCAGGCAGCATGAGGCATGCCCGTGACGGCGCGTTAGCCATGGGGGGGGCCAGACCCATGCGGATCAGAGGTTCAATTCGAAGAGACGCACCGACGCAATCTGGCCCGGAAAACAAAAAACCCGCCACGTCGCCGGAGGCGGGATGTGTGCGGGTTCGATGTGAACTGCGAGGGCTTCTGGTGGGTGCTACAGGGGTCGAACCTGTGACCTACGCCGTGTAAAGGCGCCGCTCTACCAACTGAGCTAAGCACCCATTTCGGTGCAATCGCCCGGCGCATTTGCGCGGGGACATTGCCAATTTGGGGTACTCAAAAGCAATACGCGGGCCGGAGTATACCGGACCGCGTACTTGTGGGCAAATCGCAGCGCCGTGCGCCATGCGATCGGCTGCCGTCCTATCAGTTGACAGCGTCCTTCAGGGCCTTGCCCGGACGGAACTTCGGCACCTTGGCCTTCTTGATCTTGATGGTTTCGCCAGTGCGCGGGTTGCGGCCGGTGCGCGCGGCGCGAGCCGACACGGCAAACGTGCCGAAACCGACCAGCGTGACCGTACCGCCCTTCTTCAGCGTGGTCTTCACGGCACCGATCAGGGCGTCGAGCGAACGGCCGGCTGCAGCCTTGGAGATATCGGCCTTGCTGGCGATGTGATCGATGAGTTCGGTTTTGTTCATGCAGGTGTACCCCTCACAAGGTGTGGAGTCTGCCCGGGGCGGCAGTTCATGGCCGTCAGGAAGGAATGCCAGAAATGGACGCGAGACCAGGCAAACGACGAACAGACAGTGGATAAACTTTTTTCTTGCGCTGCAAAGCACAACTTTTAAACTGCTGCGCCGCCTAGGATTTGCTGGCTTAATGCCTGCAAACCGTCAGCGACGCAGACGTGTATTAGGCCTTGGCGTAGAGCGGCTGTCAAGCGAAAACCTCACGGCAACCCGCGTCAATACTAGCTTTTAGCCGATTCCGCAATAAACAAAAACGCTCATTTGGGGTTTGCGCGACACCCGCAAAAAAACACTTTAAGCTTCATCAAACGTCGGCCCAGCGGCGCAGCAGATTGTGATAAATGCCGGTGAGCTGAACAATTGAGGCATGTCCTGCCACATCTTGATTCAAGCGTTGGATGGCGACGTCCATGTCCAGCAGCAGCGCACGCTGGCTGTCTTCGCGCACCAGGCTCTGCATCCAGAAAAATGAACTGACGCGCGCGCCGCGCGTTACGGGATTGACTTTATGCAGGCTCGTCCCCGGATACAGCACCATGTGTCCGGCCGGCAGCTTCACGGCACGCGGGCCATAGGTGTCGTCGATGACGAGCTCGCCGCCGTCGTAGCTGTCGGGGTCCGAGAAGAACAGCGTCGCGGACAGGTCGGTGCGCACACGCTCGGCCGAGCCGGCGATGCCGCGCACGGCGTTGTCCACGTGATAGCCGAACGCCTCGCCGCCTTCGTAGCGGTTAAAGAGCGGCGGGAAGATCTTGCGCGGCAGCGCCGCCGACATGAAGAGGTTGTTTGCCGACAGGCGCTGCAGGATCAGCGTGCCGAGCTCTTGCGCCAGCGGATGCTGCTCGGACAGTTGCCGGTTGCGCTTGACCTGGGCCGACTGATGGCCTGCGGTCACCTTGCCGTCCACCCAGTCCGCGGCATCCAGCCGCTGGCGGATGTCGGCAGCCTCTTGCGGCGTAAAGACTTCTGCGATCTGAATAAGCATGGGTTCCTGCCCGATTGCGTTGCTGGCGCCCCTGCCCGGAGCGCCGCGGCTGCCGAATTATCCCTTCAGGCAACCATTGAGCGCCTGATCGAAATCAAACAGCAAATCGGCCTCGTCCTCGATGCCGACCGACACGCGGATCAGGCTGTCCGCAATGCCCATCTGCTTGCGGCGCTCCCCGCCCATCTCGTAATAGATCGTGTGCGCCGCCGGCAGCGCCAGGCTGCGCGTATCGCCCAGGTGCGTCGCCATCAGCACCACGCGCAGGCGGTTCAGGAAGTCGAAGCAATCGACGCCGTCCGCCAGTTCGACGCCCAGCAGACCGCCGAATCGCGACCCGAACAATGCCGCCGCCCGCTCATGCTGGGGGTGGCTGGCCAGGCCCGGATAATGCACCTTCGCCACGCCAGGATGCGCTTGCAGCAAACGCGCCAGCGCCAGCGCGTTGGAACAATGTTTGGCCATGCGCAGCGCCAGCGTCTCGGCGCCCACCGCGATGCGGTGCGCGGGCTCGGCGGCCAGCGTGCCGCCCATGTCGCGCAGGCCCTTCTTCTTGATCTGCGTAAGCCCCCAGCCGGTGGACGCGCCCTTGCGATAGGCTTCGTAGATGTTGTCGTTGCCGGCCCAGTCGTACAGGCCGGTGTCGGTCACGGCGCCGCCTAGCGCATTGCCGTGTCCGCCGATGTACTTGGACAGCGAATTCATCACCAGCGACGCGCCGACCGAGGCCGGCCGGAACATCCACGGCGAGGTCAGCGTGTTGTCCACGACATAGACCAGCCCCTTCTCGCGGCAGATCTCGCCGATCACGGCCAGGTCGGCCACCTGCGTGCCCGGGTTGGCGATGGTCTCGGTAAAGACCATGCGCGTATTGGGCTGGATGGCGGCGCGCACCTGCGCCGAATCCGTCGCGTCCACGAAGGTGATCTCCACGCCCAGTTCCTGCAGCGTGCCGAACAGGCTGTTGGTGTTGCCGAACACATATTGGCTGGACACCAGGTGATCGCCCCGGCGCAGCAGCGTGGTGAAAATGGCGGCCAGCGCGGCCATGCCCGTTGAAAAGCTGACCGTGCCCTTGCCGCCTTCCATCTGGCTGATCTTGGCCTCAAGCGCCGTCGTGGTCGGCGTACCCTGGCGCGCATACGTGAAGCCCGCCTTGCCCTGAAATACGGCAGCCAGCTCGCGCGCGTCGTCGTAAGCGAATTCGGACGACGGGTGCATCGGCTTGTGCACCGCTCCGTGCTCGACGGATTGATTGCGGTCGGAATGGAGAATCGTGGTGGTAAAGCCGTTCTGGTGCATGATGGGCTGACGCAATTGAAGAAGGGAATCTACAGGGTGGGACGGGTCACGATTGGCGCTGGCGCACGGTCTCGTACAGGCAGACGGCGCTGGCGACGCTGACGTTCAGGCTTTCCACCGAACCCAGCATCGGGATGTTCACGAGCTGGTCGCAGGTCTCGCGCGTGAGGCGGCGCATGCCCTCGCCTTCCGCGCCCATGACCCACGCCATCGGCTGGCGGGCATCGACCTTGTGCATGCTGTCGGTGGCCTGATCGTCCGTCCCGACGAGCCACACGCCCCGGTCCTTCAGGCTGCGCATGGTGCGCGCCAGGTTCGTCACCATCAAGTACGGCACCGTGTCCGCCGCGCCGCAGGCGACGCGCTGCACGGTAGCGTTCAGCCCCACCGCCCGGTCGCGCGGCGCGATCACCGCATGCACACCCGCCGCGTCGGCGGTGCGCAGGCAAGCGCCCAGATTGTGCGGGTCGGTCACGCCATCAAGGATCAGCAGCAGCGGCGGCCCTTCGATCACGTCGAGCACTTCGTCGACATCCACCGCCAATTGGCGCTCGTCGGCCAGCGCCACGACGCCCTGGTGACGCGTGCCGCGCGCCAGGCCGTCCAGGCGTTCCATCGGAACCGGGTGAAGCCGGCAGCCGGCGCGCTCGGCCTGCTCGATGAATGTCTGCATGCGCTTGTCGCGGCGCGAGGCCTCGACGTAGATTTCCTTGATCGACTCGGGCGCGTGCCGCAGCCGCGCGACAACCGCGTGAAACCCGGCCAGGACTTGGGTCGACGCCATAAAACAATACCTTTAGATAAACGAATACCCGCCCCAGAGGGGGCGGGCCACCGGACAGCGCCGGCACTAACCGCAATGTTACCCCCTTAGGCCACGCCGCCGAACGACGGCATGGCCATAAGGATCCGCGCCGCCGGTCAGTGGCGCTTGCGGACGGCCTTCTTGGCGGGCGCGGCCCGCTGCGTGGCCTTGGGCGGCTTGCCGGCCTTCTTGGCCGCGGCGCGCCGTTCCTTGGCGGTCTGGCCCTTCAGGCCGGCGGGCTTGGGCGAAGCCGCCTTCTTGACCCGGCGCACGGGTTCGTCGGGCCCGCGCGCCGACGCCTTGCGCAGCGCGTCGAAGCTCGTGCCCTGCACCAGGCGGAACTCGATGCGGCGCGCCTCCAGGTCCACGCGCGCGACCTGCACCTGCACCTTGTCGGTCAGGCGGTAACGCATGCCGGTACGCTCGCCGCGCAGTTCGTGCAGGGCGTCGTTGAACTGGAAGTATTCGCCGCCCAGCTCCGACACGTGCACCAGGCCCTCGACGTGCAACGTGTCCAGCGTGACGAAGATGCCGAAGCTTGCCACGCCGGTGACCGTGCCGCTAAAGTCTTCGCCCACGCGCTCCTTGACGAACCAGCACTTGAGCCAGGCCTCGACATCGCGCGACGCCTCGTCGGCGCGGCGCTCGCTGGCCGACAGCACCAAGCCCATCTTTTCCCAGATGGCCTGCTCGTGTTCGCGCTGGCTGCGGCCGATGACAACCGCGTGATCGTCCAGGCTGGGCACATACCGCTGCCCCGCGAGCAACGCTTTGATGACCCGGTGCGTGAGCAGGTCGGGATACCGGCGAATCGGCGAGGTGAAGTGGCTGTAGCCCGGATAGGACAGGCCGAAGTGGCCCATGTTGTCGGGGCTGTAGACCGCCTGCTGCATCGAGCGCAGGCACATGGTCTGCAGCAGCTGGTAGTCGGGACGCCCGCGCACGGAATCCAGGAAATCGCCGTAGTCCTTGGCCGTGGGCATGTCGCCCCCGCCCAGCGACAGCCCCATGGTGCGCAGGAATTCGCGCAGCGACTGCAGGCGCTCGGGCGTGGGACCCTCATGGATGCGGTACAGGCCGGGATGCTTGCTGCGCGTCATGAAGTCGGCCGCGCAGGTGTTCGCGGCCAGCATGCACTCTTCGATCAGCTTGTGCGCGTCGTTGCGCACGGACGGCACGATCTGTTCGATGCGGCCGAGCTCGTTGCAGACGATCTTGGTTTCAACCGTGTCGAAATCGATGGCGCCGCGCTTCTTGCGGCCTTGCGACAGCAATTGGAAGAGCTCGTACAGGTGCTGGACCTGCGGCATCACGCTGCGCATCGCATGCGCAGCCGGACCGCCCGGCTGCTGCAGCGCCGCCCAGATGTTGGTGTAGGTGGTGCGGGCGTGCGAGTGCATGACCGCGTTATAGAACTGGTACGCCGTGACCGTGCCGGCCTTGGCGCCGCTGGCCGGGATGACCATGTCGCACACCAGCACCAGACGGTCGACGTCAGGGTTGAGCGAGCACAGGCCGTTGGACAGCGACTCGGGCAACATGGGGATGACCCGGCGCGGGAAGTAGACGCTGGTGCCGCGCTCCATCGCATCGTCGTCCAGCGCATCGCCCGGACGCACGTAATGGCTGACGTCGGCAATGGCAACCAGCAGGCGCCAGCCCGGACGCTTGCGTTGACCCGTGCCCAGTTCGACCGGCTCGCAGTACACCGCGTCGTCGAAGTCGCGCGCGTCCTCGCCGTCGATCGTGATGAGCGGCACGTCGCGCAGATCGACGCGGTCTTTCAGGTCGGACTTGCGGACCGTGTCGGGCAGGCGCGCGGCCTGCTTCAAGGCGCCTTCGGTGAAGTCGACCGGCACGTCGAACTTGCGCACGGCAATTTCGATTTCCATGCCGGGATCGTCGATCTCGCCCAGCACCTCGGCCACGCGGCCGAGCGGCTGCGTGTGGCGCGTGGGCTGCGCCATGATTTCCACCGCGACCACCTGCCCGTGCTGGGCGCCGTTGGTGTCGCTGGGCGGAATCAGGATGTCGTGCTTGATGCGCTGGTCTTCGGGCACGACGATGGACAGGCCGTGCTCGTGCAGGAAGCGGCCCACCAGCTTGTTGGTGCGGCGCTCGATGACTTCGACGATGGTGCCTTCCGGCTTGCCCCGGTATTCGCCCGACGGCTTGACCAGCACGCGGTCGCCGTGCAGCACCTTGAGCATTTCGCGAGGCGACAGGAACAGATCCGGCCCGCCGTCATCGCGCAGCAGGAATCCGAAGCCGTCGCGATGCCCCAGCACCTTGCCCGCCACGAAATCGAGCTTGGTCGCCAGCAGCAGCACCCCCTTGCGATTGGGCAGCAACTGCCCGTCGCGCTCCATCGCACCGAGGCGGCGCTCAAAGCCCACCATCGTCGCCTCGCGCTCGACGCCCATGCGTTCGGCCAGCTCAGCCGGCGACAACGGCGAACCCGCGGCGCGCAGCGCTGTCAGGATGGCTTCACGGGACGGAACATCAGGGTCGAAGTCCGGCGGCGCTTCGGGCAAGGGTGTTGATCTGTTGTTATTCGATTCGTTATTCGATCGTTTTGCCAAAGCTAAATTTTCCGTATATAATGCGCAGCTTCTGTGGTTCGCCCAAGGCTGAACACTGAAGCAGAAATGGTCAGAAGAGTTAGAAGCCGAATTAAAAAGCTGATAACTCGGGTTGAAAAAAACCCATTGTAAAACCAACTGCATTCGGACGCATGGATTAGTTCAAGGCTCAGAACTTGAATCAAGTCACGCGACTGGAACGCAGCGTAGCACATAGTTCTGACAGTATCTTTCAGTGCCCAGGTGGCGGAATTGGTAGACGCGCATGGTTCAGGTCCATGTGCCGCAAGGTGTGGAGGTTCGAGTCCTCTCCTGGGCACCACGGAATTCTAATCAAGGCAGTTTCAAACTGGCTTGATCAAAAGGCTAAGAGCCCCGGAAATCGAAAGGTTTCCGGGGCTTTTGCTTTCCGCGGGGCTTTTGCTTTGCCGGGGGATTTCCGTTGCCCCACGCGTTTTGCTTTCCCCGGTCAGCGCCAAGGCACCTTGCGATTCAGATGATGACGCGCGTAAAGGTCCGCGCCCATGCCGTCGATCTGCCCATCGATCAACGCCTCAAATGGCGCCAGCAGCGCGTCGAAGTTGCGCGGCGCCTCGATGGCATTGAGCGCGTGCGTCACGGCCTCGATGGTGGACAACGCGCCCGGCACATCGGCATGGCGCACACGGTAGCGCGTCGACAGGCCCGGCGGCAGCATGACGCGCGGCAGCGCGGCAAGCGCCGGGTTGATGTGCAGCAGCTTGCGCGCATGCCCCCACGTGCCGTCCGGCACGATCAGCCGGATGGGCGAGTCCATGTCCTGGCCATAGCCCGGCGTCAGCACGTCGGCGCCCTCTCCCGGAAACAGCAGGCGCGGCGCGTACCCGGGCGCTGCCCACTCCGCCTCGGAAAAATATTCACCGACGACACGGCGCGCGCCCGCGATTCCCAGCACTGCCAGACGCGCCGTGTTCAGCGCGTGGCGCGCTTCGCTGGGATGCTGCAGGACCACCACGCTGGTGCGGCAGGACAACGACGAGATCAGGGCGCAAAGGCAATGCGACAGCGGGCGCAGGCAGCGCGTACAGAGGGATCGAGACATGGCCGACACTATATCGAAAGCGGACCGCACAAAAAAAGTGAAAAAAATGCAGACCAAGTTGCACACTTCAAAAAAAGTGTGCATAATCTCGTTCCTCTGCTGCTGAACACGAAACGGAAGCGAAAGCGACGCAACATGTAAAGCAACAGCGCCCAGGTGGCGGAATTGGTAGACGCGCACGGTTCAGGTCCGTGTGCCGCAAGGTGTGGAGGTTCGAGTCCTCTCCTGGGCACCAATTACTACATCACGAGGTACCTGTCGTGATGCGCCAAAAGAAAAACCCCGAATGCGAAAGCGTTCGGGGTTTTTGCTTTGTGCGCGCCACACTGCGCAGGGCGAGGCGCCGCCGCGCATCGGCTGCGGCGCACGCCCACAGCGCGGCTCCCTACTTCAACGTGCGCGTCATCACCACGTGCGGGATGCCGGCCTCGACGAACTCTTCGCCTTCGGCCTTGAAGCCATGCGCCTCGTAAAAGCCCGCGGCGTGCGTCTGGGCATGCAACACCAGCATGCGGTGGCCGTCGCCGTGCCCCTGCCCGATCAGCGCATCGAGCAACTGCCCGCCCACGCCCATTCCGCGCGCGCGCTTGTGAACCGCCATGCGGCCGATGTGACCGTCGGGCAACAGGCGCCCCGTGCCCATCGGCGTGCCATCGGGTCCATACGCCACGGCATGCACCGACACCGCGTCGTCGTCATCCATCTCGATTTCCGGCGGCACGTTCTGCTCGACCACGAAAACCGCGTGGCGCACCGAATAAGCGTCGTCGCGCAAGCGATCCCAGGTTCCCAGCGCAATACGCACCGTTGCTTCTTTGTTGGCCGACATGTCCTACCCCTACATTGCAGCAAATGAATAACTGAATCCTACGCCGCATTTTCGCAAGGATGAAGAAGGCGCGAAAAGGGGTACGATCGCGGCTTGCCCTTGCCGCCCTTGGTCCGCCATGACGCCTGCCGCGCCCCCTGCCTGGTTGAAAGCCGCACCCGCGCTCTTTCTTATGCTGTGGTCCAGCGGCTTTGTCGTGCTCAAGGTGGGCCTGGCCTATGCCGATCCGCTGACGTTCCTGGCGTTGCGCTACGCGTGCGTTGTCTTGATCCTTGCGCCGCTGCTGCTGGCGCTTCGGCCGCCGCTGCCCACGCGGGCCAGCGCATGGGGGCACCTGGCGATGGTGGGCCTGCTGCTGCAGGCCGGCTACTTCTGCTTCACCTACCTCTCGCTCAAGCAGGGAATGTCGGCGGGCGGCGTGGCCCTCATCACCTCGCTTCAACCCATCCTCATCGGCCTGCTGGCGCCCGCGCTCGCGCATGAACGCGTCGACGCCCGGCGATGGGCCGGCCTGGCGCTGGGCGTGGCGGGCGCCGCGCTCGTGATCGTGGCCAAGGCCTCGATCGACGTGCTGGCGCCGCTGGGGCTGGCGTTCGCGGTCGGCGCGCTGCTCTGCCTCACGGGCGGCACGCTCTACGAAAAGCGCTTCGGCACGCAGATCCATCCCGTCGCCTCCAACTTCGTCCAGTATGGCGTGGGCCTTGCCGTGTCCGCGCCGTTGGCATTCTGGCTGGAACCCATGCGCATCGAATGGACCGGCCCCTTGCTCGGCTCGCTCGCCTATCTGGTCGTCGGCAACTCCCTGGTCGCCATCACCCTGCTGCTGGCCATGATCCGCCACGGCGAGGCCTCCCGCGTGTCCGCGCTGTTCTTCCTGGTGCCGCCCTGCACGGCGATCATTGCGCTGCTGATCCTGCGCGAACCCATTCCCCCGCTGGCCTGGCCGGGCATGGTGCTGGCCGCGCTGGGCATCCTGCTGGTGACCCGCAAGCCCGCCAGCGACGCCAAGTAGAATGACCGCCTTTCCGCCCTTGCGCCCTCGCCCATGAACGCCGTCGTCACCGCCGCCCTGCCGGTCTTTGCGCTGATACTGACCGGCTGGCTGGCCGCCCGCTGGCGCATCCTGGGCACCCACGCGACCGACGCGCTGAATCGCTACGTGGTGTACCTGTCCTTGCCCGCGCTGCTGTTCCGCGCCATGACGCAGGTGGACCTGGCGCAGATGGCGCACTGGGGCTTCGTCGGCGCGTTTGCGGGCGGCATCGCCATCACGTTCGTGGTTTCGTTCCTGGCGCGCGGGCGCCGCGCGCAGACGCTCACCGACCGCAGCATCGAAGGCCTGGCGGCGTCCTACGCCAACGCCGGATACATGGGCATTCCGCTGTGCCTGGCGCTGCTTGGCGCCGACAGCCTGGCGCCCGCCACTTTCACCACGCTGCTCACCGCAAGCGTGCTCTTCGGATTTGCCATCGCCCTCATCGAGTTCGATCGGCAGCAGACGCCCAACCTGCCCGCGACGCTGCTGAAGGTAGGCCGCGCCCTGATCCGCAATCCGCTGCTGGCGGCCCCGGTCCTCGGCCTTGCCTGGGCGGCAACCGGTGCCCGTCTGCCCGAAGGCGTCGACCGCTATGTGGCCTTGCTGGGCGCGTCCGCCAGCCCGTGCGCGCTGGTGACCATCGGCCTTTTTCTGGCGCAAACGGAAACCGCGGCCTCCGGACCGGGCGTGATGCGCCTGGTGCTGGGCAAGCTGCTCCTGCAACCGGCCGCGACTGCGGTGCTGGCGTTCTACGTGTTCTCGATGCCGCCGCTGTGGGCCTGGACGGCCGTGCTGATGAGCGCGCTGCCCATCGGCACCGGACCGTTCATGCTGGCCAAGATGTATGGACGCGACGCCCGCGTGACCTCGCGCGCCATCCTGGTCAGCACCGTGGCATCGGTGGTGACGGTCAGCCTGCTCGTCGCGTGGATCAGCGCGCACCCCGTCTCGTGAACTCACCAGCGGCACTATATAACTTGAAGTTATTGCTAAAGCACGAATCCTTGGTTTGAGATATTTACTGACAGGACTAGACTGACGTCCATTCCCACGGGTGCGCCTTTCGCACCCGTTTGCATTTACGACTTGATCCTCGGGATTTTCATGAGCGCCAACGCCTCCTCCCTGCCGCTGCCCTCGGCCCTGCCGCCCATCCACATCAATCGCAAGCCGCTCTGGATTGCGGTGCTGCTGGTCCTGGCCGGCGCCCTGTACCTCAACCAGACCGTCAGTTGGCGCCAGGGCGCGCTGTGGGTGGTCGGCGCACTGCTTGGCGTCACGCTGTACCACGCGTCGTTCGGTTTCACGCAAGCCTGGCGCGTGTTCGTATCGGACCGCCGCGGGGCCGGCCTGCGCGCGCAGATGCTGATGCTCGCCGTGGGCGTGCTGCTGTTCTTCCCCTTTCTGGCCGCCGGCACGCTGTTCGGTCAGCCGGTCAACGGCTTCGTGTCGCCCCCGGGCGTCTCGGTCCTGCTGGGCGCGTTCCTGTTCGGCGTCGGCATGCAGCTGGGCGGCGGATGCGCGTCGGGCACGCTCTTCGCGGTGGGCGGCGGCAACACCCGCATGGTGGTGACGCTGCTGTTCTTCATCGTGGGTTCGGTCATCGCCACGGCCAACTTCGGCTGGTGGTCCAGCCTGCCGGCGCTGGCGCCCACGTCGCTCATCAAGACCTGGGGCCTGGCGCCCGCGATCCTCGTCAATCTGGCCGTCTTTGCGCTGATCGCCTGGGTCGCCACCACGCTGGAAAAGCGCCGTCATGGCCACGTGATTTCCTTCGCCTCGCGCACGGCTCGCCCCGTTTCGCTGCTGCAGGGTCCGTGGCCCCTCGTGTGGGGCGGCGTGGCGCTCGTCGTGCTGAACTTCGCAACGCTGGCGTTGGCCGGACGCCCCTGGGGCATTACGTCCGCCTTCGCCTTGTGGGGCGCCAAGACGCTGGATGCCCTGGGCGGCGACGTCGCCACCTGGGCCTACTGGGCCAAGCAGCCGTCGCTGGCCGCGCCGCTGCGCCAGGATGTCACCACCGTCATGGACATCGGCCTCATGCTCGGCGCGCTGGCCGCCGCCAGCGCGGCCGGCAAGTTCGCGCCCGTCTGGAAGGTGCCGGCGCGCTCGCTCGCGAGCGCCGTGATCGGCGGCCTGCTGCTCGGCTATGGCTCGCGCCTGGCCTTCGGCTGCAACATCGGCGCCTACTTCAGCGGCATCCTGTCGGGCAGCCTGCATGCCTGGCTGTGGCTGCCTGCCGCGTTTGCCGGCAGCGCACTGGGCGTGCACCTGCGTCCGCTGTTCGGCCTGGCCGTCGAAAAGACACCGCCGGCATCCAGCTGCTGAGAATCAGTGTTCCAACAATGGCCTCCTGATGCAGGAGGCCATTTTTTTTGCCCGGCCGCCAAGCCAGTGAACATGCGCCTTTCAGCCTATCCTCCGGCTGCGCAAGGCACGCGCCGGCGCACGCGCACGCGGCCCGCCATTCATCCGGCAGCCAGCGGCCCTGGTGTATGGTTGCTGCATTCCGAAAAGCGGAGACGGACATGAACTGGATTGCCGGCCGATTCACGGCCTTTCTGTTGACCCTTGCAGGCGCGGCCATCACCGCGGCCCTGGCCGCCACCGCGTCGTTGTGGTGGCTTGCGGCAGCCGTGCCGCTGGCGCTGCTGGGCGCGCTGGGCGTGTACGACCTGATCCAGCCTCGGCACGCCATCCGCCGCAATTATCCGGTCATCGGCAACCTGCGATTCCTGTTCGAATTCATCCGCCCCGAGATCCGGCAGTACTTCCTGGAGGACGACACGCAGGCCTCGCCGTTTTCCCGCGCGCAGCGTTCCATCGTCTACCAGCGCGCCAAGCGCGAGATCGACAAGCGCCCCTTCGGCACGCAGGAAGACGTCTACGGCGACCGCTACGAATGGATCAACCATTCGATGTCGCCCTCGCATATCAACGACACGGACTTTCGCGTCACCGTGGGCGGGCCCGACTGCACGCAGCCCTATTCCATGTCGGTGTTCAACGTGTCGGCCATGAGCTTTGGCGCGCTGTCGGCCAACGCGGTGCTGGCCCTGAACGAAGGCGCGCGGCAAGGCGACTTTGCGCACGACACCGGCGAAGGCGGCATCAGCCGCTACCATCGCCAGCCGGGCGGCAGCCTCGTCTGGAACATCGGCTCGGGCTATTTCGGTTGCCGCGACGAGCACGGCGCGTTTTCGGAAGAAGCGTTTGTGCGCAACGCCTGTACGCCGCAGGTCAAGATGATCGAGATCAAGCTGTCGCAAGGCGCCAAGCCGGGCCACGGCGGCATCCTGCCGGCGGGCAAGGTGACGATCGAAATCGCCGAGGCACGGGGCGTGGCGCCTTGGCAGGACTGCAATTCGCCCGCCAGCCATTCCGCGTTCGACAGTCCGATCGGCCTGATGAAATTCGTGGCGCGCCTGCGCGAGCTCTCCGGCGGCAAGCCCGTCGGCTTCAAGTTCTGTGTGGGGCATCCCTGGGAGTGGTTCGCCATCGTCAAGGCGATGCTTGAAACCGGCATCACCCCGGACTTCATCGTGGTGGACGGCGCGGAAGGCGGCACGGGCGCAGCGCCCGTGGAATTCGTGGATCACGTGGGCACGCCGCTGCGCGAGGCGCTGCGGCTCGTGCACAACACGCTGATCGGCGTGAACCTGCGCGACCGCATCAAGCTGGGCGCGTCCGGCAAGATCATCACTGCGTTCGACATGGCCCGCGTGATGGCGATGGGCGCCGACTGGTGCAACGCCGCGCGCGGCTTCATGTTTGCCATCGGCTGCATCCAGGCCCAGGCCTGCCACACCGGCAAATGCCCCACCGGCGTCACCACGCAGGATCCGCTACGGCAACGCGCGCTGGTGGTGCCCGACAAGGCGCAGCGCGTGGCCAATTTTCACAAGAACACGCTGCATGCACTTGCAGAACTGCTGGCCGCAGCCGGCCTGACCCACCCGGGCCAGTTGCGCCCGCACCATATCGCGCGACGCATCTCGCCCAGCGAAATCCGCCTCTTGTCCGCGCTGTTTCCGGAGCTGGCGCCTGGCGAGTTGCTGCGCGGCGAGTTCCGGCACCAGGTCTTCCGCGCAGGCTGGGCGATGGCGCAGGCGCAGTCGTTTCGGCCCACCCACGACATCACCACGGCCCTGGCGCGCGAGCACGCCGCACAGGCCGCCGCGGCCGGCAACTCCTGAACGGCGCTGACGGGCGGCGCGGACAGGATCCGAGCCGCCCGCGCACCCGCTACAACCAGCGCTCGAACATGCGCGAGAACGACTCCATGAAGCGGTCGTCCAGGCCGCGCTCCTTCCAGGCCTCGGGCGTCACTTGCTCGGCATCGGCCACGTCGCGCTGGAACAGCGCCTCCATCTCGGCCGCGAACTCCGGTCCCAGCACCACGGCGTTGATCTCGTAGTTCAGCGCAAAGCTGCGCCAATCCATGTTGCTGGACCCCACGGTCGACCAGACGCCATCGACCACCGCCGTCTTCGCATGCAGCAAGGCGTCACGGCGTTCGTAGATCTTCACGCCCGAGCGCAGCAGATCGGTGTAGTGCGAACGCCCGGCATGAAACACCAGCGACGAGTCGCTGAAGCCCGGCAGCACCAGCACCACGTCCACCCCGCGCCGCGCCGCGGATTGCAGCACCTCGATGAACGCCGGATCCGGCACGAAGTACGCCATCGTGATGTGGATGGATTTCTGCGCGCTTTCGAACGCCGACATCAACGTCAGATAGACCGTGTAGCCGTCGCTGCGATCGGGCTGGTTCGCAAGGATGCGGACGGCGGTGTCGCCGACCGCAGGCGCAACGTGCGAATCGCCGCCCTTGATGGGCTCCTTGGCCTGCGATGCCCAGCCGGCCTGCAACACCTGTTCCAGCTGCGCCACCGCCGGCCCTTCGATGCGCAGGTGCGTGTCGCGCCAGGGCGCGGAGTCGGCATCCTTGGCGGGCTCGCCCGCCTTGGCGCCCGAGCCGCCGCCGGATCCCGACGACCCGGAGCCGCTTCCGCCCGAGAACGAAGACGACTCGTACACGCTGCTGACGTTGATGCCGCCCAGGTAGCCCACCTTGCCGTCGACGACCAGCACCTTGCGGTGGTTGCGCTGATTGGGTGACCAGCCGGCGCGCGCGTTGACCGGATTGACGGGATTGAAGACCGCCACCTGCACGCCCGCGTCGCGCATGCGCTGGAAAAGGTCATCGGGCGTCTTGATCGTGCCGACCGCGTCCACCATCAGCGACACCTCGGCGCCGCGGTTGCGCGCCGCGATCAGCGCGTCTGCAAAGCGATTGCCCTCCGCATCGTCGTCGAAAATGTACGTTTCCATGTGCACGTAGCGGCGCGCCTGGGGATGGATTGGAGCATCGCCTTGTACGTGCTGGGCCCGTCGGCAAGCAGGCGCACCCGATTGCCCTTGACCAGCGGCGCGCCGCTGACCGCCTGCTCCACCGCCAGGTGCCGTGCAAGAAAATCATCCTTGGGGGTTTGAGGGTCCGCAGCAATGCCTTGCCCGCGACGATAGCTGTCCTGTGCCGCATCCGCGGACAGGCCTGCTTGCGCGGCGCGCGCGTGCCGCTCCTGCGCGTCGGGGACGCTGGCGCAGGCGGCGAGCACGGATGCGACGCACGCAAACAGGACGGCGCGCGCCCAGCGGCGCGCGTCGGTCGTCAGTGCTTGCAGGGCATTGCGCGGCCCACCCCGGCTCAATGCCGGTAATGGGCTCATGATGCGTCTCTAGCGTCGATTACCCGCCACGAAAATGCAGCCGAGCACGGCGCCCACTATCGCCGCCACGCCGACCGACTTCCATGCATTCTCATGCACGTATTCGTCCGCGTAAGCGGTGGCCCGGCGGGCTCGTTCGCGGGCGACGCCTTCCCAGCCGCCAGCGGATTCACGCGCATCGGCGAGCTGGCGCTTCAAGCGCGCGCGCGCCGCTTCGATTTCGGAGCCCGTATACGAGGCGGTCGAACGCAAAAGGTCTTCCGTGCCGGCGAGCAGCTCATGGAAGCTGTCATTCACGCGTTCACGATGCAAAGCCATTTCAGCGCGCTGGTGCTTTCGATTCATGCTAGCTCCTTCGATTTTTTCTTGGAAGTCCCATTGTCCACACCAACGGCCCAAAACTGCCCGAGCTTTCGCAACCAGCGGTAAACCGATATTTCAGCGGCCCGAAACTTGCTGATGGCGGAGTCGGAACGCCTGCGCGTGACCTCGCGGCCCCTTCCCGTATTCCGCCAAACGCGATTTCGATTTCGTAAAAGTCCATTGCATTCAGAGGCCTGGCGCTTGACACGCAAACCCCCCCAGCCGCCACAATGAGTCTTTGCAATGCGCTTCAACCGCCCCAAAAAGGAACTGAACGCATGGTTTCTCCTTCCGCACTCCTCGCCGCCGTCGCCCCCGAATTCATCGCGCAGGAGCCGCAGCACCCCAGCGCCGAGCAGATCGAATTGCACGAAGGGCTGCTCGACAGTGCCGCCCACATCGATCCCAAGTTCCTGTACGACGCGCTCGGCTCGTCGCTGTTCACGGCCATCACGCAGCTGCCCGAATACTATCCAACGCGTTGCGAAGACGAGATCTTTCAGCGCCACGGCATCGATATCGCGCGCCACGTCGGCCCCGTGCAGGCCATGATCGACCTGGGCGCCGGCGATTGCGTCAAGGCCGAGCGGCTGTTCGCCAGCCTGCGGCCCAGCCACTATGTGCCCGTCGATATCTCGGCCGACTATCTGCAGGCAGCCGTGCGGCGCCTGAAGCTTTCGTATCCGGACATGCGGATCACGGCTGTCGGCCAGGATTTCTCACATGAACTGGCGATGCCCGAAGGCGTTCCGGGACAGCAACGCCTGTTCTTCTATCCCGGCTCCAGCATCGGCAATCTGGGTCCCGAAGCCGCGTACGCCATGCTGCGGCGCATCCGGGAAGCCTGTCCCGGCGGCGGACTCGTGGTCGGCGTCGATCGGGTCAAACCGAAGAGCGTGCTGGAACCGGCGTATGACGACGCCCTGCACCTGACGGCCGCGTTCAACCTGAATCTGCTGCGCCACGTGAACACCGTGCTCGGCAGCGATTTCAATGTCGATGACTGGCGCCACGTGGCGCTCTTCAACAGCGAACGTTCGCGTGTCGAAATGCACCTGGAGGCGCAGCGCGCCGTGCAGGTTGCCTGGCCCGGCGGCCACCGCGAGTTCAAGGTCGGCGAACGGATCCACACCGAGAACTCCTACAAATTCACGCCGCAAGCCTTCAGCGATCTGCTCCACCGCGCGGGCTTTCGCGACATCGCGCACTGGTCGGACGCCCGCGACTGGTTTTCTGTTTTCAGCGCCCGCGCCTGACGCAGGGCGCCCACGATTCTGGAGATATCCCCATGGACCCCGCATGCCTGCTGACTCATCCCGCCATCGGGCCTTATGCCAGCGGACAAGCCGGACAGCACGACCGGTACGACGCCGTACGCTCCACCACCGCCGCCTTGGCCGCGCCCTTGAGCCCGGAGGATTGCCAGGTGCAATCCATGCCCGATTGCAGTCCGGTCAAATGGCATCTGGCGCACACCACCTGGTTCTTCGAGACCTTCCTGCTGGCGCGCTATGACGCGTCCAGTCCGCCCTTCCATCCGCAATACCGGATGCTTTTCAACTCCTACTACAACGCCGTCGGCGCAAAACATCCGCGCCCCCAACGCGGCCTGTTGTCGCGCCCGCCGCTGTCGGAAGTGCTGCAATACCGGCAGCATGTCGACCAAGCGATGCACGCGCTGATCTCGCGCCTGGGCGGCAACGATCCCGAATTCGACGCGCTGCTCGAGCTTGGACTCAATCATGAGCAACAGCATCAGGAACTCATCCTGACCGATCTGAAGCACATGCTGTCGGCCAACCCGCTCAGGCCTGCTTACGTCGCGCCGGGCCAGCCCGCGCAGCCGCCCGCTACCACACCGGGCTGGACCCGGTACGACGGCGGCATCACGCGCATCGGCCACGACGGACGCGGGTTCGCCTTCGACAACGAAGGGCCGGCCCACGACGTCCTGCTGACGCCCTTCTCCCTGTCCGATCGCCTCGTGACACAGGGCGAATACCTGGCCTTCATGCAGGATGGCGGGTACCAGCGGCCCGAACTGTGGCTCTCGATGGGGTGGGACATGGTGAGCGCACAAGGCTGGCGCGCCCCGCTGTATTGGGAAAGCTCGGACGATGCGTGGCGTGTCTTCACGCTGCGCGGCATGCAGGACCTGGAGCTGCACGCCCCGGTCACGCACGTCAGCTACTTCGAGGCCGACGCCTACGCCCGCTGGGCCGGCGCGCGCCTGCCGCGCGAAGCGGAATGGGAATACGCCGCGCGCCAGTTGTCGGAAGACACCTATTCGGCCCGCGCGAACATGCTTGAAAACGGTCACCTGGACACGCGCCCCGCCCCGGCGCGCCACAGCCAGGGCGGTCCCGTGCAATTGTTCGGCGACGCGTGGGAATGGACCTCAAGCGGCTATGACGCCTATCCCGGGTTTCAGCCCAGCGCGGGCGCCGTCGGCGAATACAACGGCAAGTTCATGTGCAACCAGTACGTGCTGCGGGGCGGCTCGTGCGCAACGCCGCGCGACCACATCCGGCCCAGCTACCGCAACTTCTTTCCGCCCGAGGCGCGCTGGCAGTTCTCGGGCATCCGCCTCGCGCGGGATGCCTGAAGGGCGGCGCGCGACCGCACCAACGCTGGCTGAACAAGTTGTCCAGACCGGCCGAAAAAATTTGGCTGGCGCCCACTTGCACTCCAAAAAAACTTCGTGCTAGAATTTCGTTCTTCGTTGATCGGCACTTGCAACGCAAACCGAACGGCGAAAAAAGGATGGCGCATTAGCTCAGCCGGTTAGAGCGACGGAATCATAATCCGCAGGTCCCCTGTTCGAATCAGGGATGCGCCACCAAGGAATTTAAAAGGGCCCGCACACTGTGCGGGCCCTTTTGCATTCGGGCGGATTATCTACACCCGAAGCACCACATTAAACCCGATAGACCGCATCGCGGCGGCGGCCGCCCCAGGTGGCAGCCAGGCTCGCCACGAACGCGCCGATCAGCATCGATGCAAAGCCCCACAACGCGAACGCCGCGGCAGCCTTGCGGGCTGCGTCTGCAGCTTCCTTGGCCTTCACCTTGGCTTCTTCCGCGGTCTTCTTGGCGTTCTGGATCGCCTCGTCGACGCGGCGCTGCGCGACGGCGGGTTCCACACCGGCCTGGGCGGCCACGACCTTCACCACGTAGTCGCGATCGGCCGGCGTCATGTCGCCGCGGGTGATGCTCATGGCGACGATGCGGCCAACTTCGGCACGCGCCGCTTCAGGATCGGTGTTGGCCTCGGGACGTTCCGAGCGCATCAGGGTGTCGGTGAGATAGTCGGTTGCGCGCTCCATGCCACCGCCACTGCTCGCACCGGTCGCGCCGGCCGTCGCCGCCGCGGTTGCCGCCGTGCCGGCCGTGGCCGCCACCGAAGCGCCGGCCTTGGCAACGCCAGAAGCCATCGACGCGAGCGCGGAGCCCAGCAGCGCGGCGCTGACCACGGCGCTCAGCGCCCAGACCAGAAAGCCGTGCGCGGTGTCGCGAAAGTAGACCTCATCGGAATGCACGTCGACCCATTTCGTCCGCAGGCGCCCGGCGACATAGCCGCCGATGCCGTACGAAATGATCTGCGTGAGCAGCATCCAGACAATGATGCCAATGCCGATGGCGGGCGCCGACACGCCCTCCTCACCCCAAGGCGAAACGGACAGAAAACCGAGGCCGGTGCCGCCGGCAAACAATGCAAGCGACAGCGCCGCGGCGATCACCGCGCCGGCGAATACCGCCGCCCACGACACGGCCGAAATGGCGGACTCACGTGGAGGCACGCCATCGGCATAAGGTTGGCTCAATGAAGACGTATTTTGCATGATCGATCCTTGTCCAGAGACTTACGCAGCCGCGCACACGCGGGTGCCAAAGCGGAAATGACGCACCGGCCTTCAGTGCCAGAACAGAGCCAGCAGGATGATGATGGGAATGGGCACGCCGAGCAGCCACAACAGGATTGAGCGCATGGAAACCTCCTTGCTTCGATGAAGGGATCGGAATTGAAGTAATGCTGGCCGCAATCAGGCCAGGTCGATGGTGCCGGGCGCGCGGGGATCCGGCGCGGGCGGCGTGGGGTCGATGACGTCGGGGTTGTCCGTGGGACGGCCCGGGTCCGGACGCGGATCGTCCGCAGGCGGGTTTCCCGGGAGCGCCGGATCGTCAGGCGTGAGATCGTCCGGCTGACCGGGCTCTCGATGCGGGATCTGGGACATGATTGCCTCTCCTCAAGCAGCGCAAGATGCGCCTTGCATGAGCATCAGCAAATGGCGTGCCCAAGACCGCTCAGCGGCCGGGCGCCATGGAAGGACGGCGCGCGGCGTCAGTCCTTGCGCTTGCCGCCGCTTGCGGCCGGCGCGCGTTCGGACGTGTCGTCCGCGAGAAATGCAAGGACGGCGGCCTTGCCGGCCGTCGACGCTTCATCCTGGCTGGGATATCGCCTGTCCGAATAATTGGTGCTGCGCACATTGCCGGATTCGGGATCGAGCAAGGTAATGATCCACGCAAACTCGCCGGGCGAAAGCTGGCGGACCTGCAAGGTGGCGCGCGTGCCAGGGCGTAGTTTTTGCGGCATCTGGCGGCCTCTCCGGTGTTTTGATCACGCCATCGTAGCGCAATCGCGCCGGGTTGCCGAAGCCTGTTCCGCCGTCGGAAATTGCTGCGTCCGCACACGATTTTCATGCTGCACACTGCGCGGCAAATACGCCACAAAGCCGCCCGCCGGCAAGGAAAACCCTAGGGTGCAGTCTCGCAATACAGGCGCACAATCGACACAAACATCAAGACCGCACAGCGGCGCCGCATCCCCTAAATCAGGCGAGGACGGAGACAACATGACTTACGTAGCAGTTTTCATGAGCTGTTTGATGGTTATGGGTATCGTCGCGTTGGTGGTTCAAACGATACGAAGCGCAGGGCCCGAGCCCTTGCTGAAGATATCGGCGGCGATTGTCAGTTCCACTTTTGCCTCGTTGCTGCTGGTTCCCTTGGGGTTCGCAGTCGCCCTGACGATGCTCGTCGAGTAAATCTCCCCCTCTCACGACACGGCCCGGACTATCCGTTGCGGGCCGGTCTGCCGCGCGTCGCTGCCCAGCACAACAATGAACCGGCAGTGACCATTGCCACGCCCTGCCAGAACGACAGGGTGAGCGGCGTGGATAGCCACAGCGCGGCAAAGAAGGTGGAGAAGACCGGCGTGAAGTACGACGCGGTAGCCAGCAGGGTCAGGTTGCCCCGCAGTATTCCGACGTTCCACAGTGCATAGCCGCTTGCCATGGCGCCAGCGGCCACGCACAACTCGACCGTGGCGGGCGCGGCAAACACCAATGCGGGTTCCGCGCTGAACAGGTACTTGATCCACAAGACCGCTGCCGTGAGCATGAAAAACAGCGCGACGCCATTCTTGCCGTCCGCAAAGCGCTTGGTCACGTTGCAGTAAACGGCCCAGATGATGGCGCCGCTGAAGGCCAGTCCATAACTCAGAGGATTGCTCGACACATTCGCGGCGGTGCGTTCAATTGACAGCCCGCCCGTTCCGCCCACGACCCAGACGATGCCGCAAACCGACAACAAGATGCCCGGCGCCACCCACCAGCTCGCCCGCTGCCCATTGATGAGCATGGCGAACACCACCGTCAGGCATGGCCACAGGTAATTGACGATGCCCAGCTCGATGGCTTGCGCACGATCGGCCGCGAATCCCAGCGACAGCGACAGGCATATCTCATAGGCGACGAACAGCAGGCTGCCCACGATGAGATACGACCGGGGAAACGTGCGCAGCTTGGGCAATCCCAGCAACAGCACCAGGAAGATGGACCCTCCCGTATAGATCAGCGCGGCGCCGCCAATGGGGCCGAAGTTTTCACTGACGCCCCGGATCAGGCCGACGACCGTGCCCCACAGCAGGATAGCCAGCAGACCCAGGGTAGTGGCCGCGTTCCGGCCAGGATTCAATTGCATTACCGTTTCCGATTGCGCGCCGCGCATGCCCGGCAATCAGACCGGACCGGCGCCAAGGCGGCAAGTTTAGCGAAAACCCAACGGAGAAATAGCGGCATGGCCATTTCTACACGCAGGATGAGCGACGTGCTGGCAAGCACGGATTCGGGGCGCCTTTACCGCATTGAAGTGTTCTTGCGGGCGGACGACGCGGGCGCCAGCCCCATGCCGCTTGCCGCATCGCGCTACATACTCAGAACCTCCGAAGGCGACCCTGTCGTCGCGCTGGACAACAGGCGCTATCGCTTGAAATCGGGCGAGGTCCTGACCGCACTGTCGCCGCGCCAGGATATGTGACGCGCATGGCGACCGGCGGCGGACCTACTGGTCCTGCGCCACCCGGCGCTTGCCCAGGCCCTTGGCGCGGTACAACGCCACATCGGCCCGCTCGAGCAACTGCAACATGGTGGCGCCCGATTGGGGATACACCGCGATGCCGATGCTTGCCGACACCGCGACGCGCACATTGGGGTACGGTAAGGACAGGCTCTCGACCAGGGCTTCGGCCACCAGCCGCGCGTTCTCCTGGTTGGCGCCCAGCAGCAGCACCGCGAATTCGTCGCCGCCCAGCCTTGCCGCCACGTCCGAGACCCGGATGGCGCTGGCCATGCGATCGGCCGCCTCTTTCAGGACCGTGTCGCCGGCCGCGTGCCCGTGCATGTCGTTGACCGCCTTGAAGCCGTCCAGGTCGATCGCCAGGATCGAGAACGAATCGCCGCTGCGCTGGGCGACCGCCAGTTCACGCAGCACGAGTTCGCCGAACAGCACCCGGTTGCACAGGCCGGTGAGCGGATCGTAGTGCGCCAGGTGCTGGGCGCGCGCCAGCTTGCGCGACGCCTGCAGCATGGCGGCGCCCACCTCCTGGGCTTCCTTGATGCGCGTGGCGGGCAGTTCCACGGTCCGGCCTTCGCCCAGCGCGAGCGCCGGCGCGACCAGCCCCTGAACGGCCGACGTGAGCCGGCTTGCAAGCCTGAGCGCCAGCCACAACCCCAAACCGAACGCGAACAACGTGCCCAGACCAATCCACGCAATGGATCGGTACAGGTCCGTGGTCAGCAATTGCATGGGCGCGCCGGCGGCGACTGTCCAGCCCGACAGCGTCGACCGGCTGAACGCGGTGTAGACGGGCGTGCCTTCCTTGGTGATCGTCTCCAACGAGCCTTCGCCTTCCTGCTGCACGGCGCGGGCCAGCGCCGGCACCGCCTTCTGCCCCACAAATTTGGAGGTGTCGCGGGTGCGGGCGATGATGGTTCCCGAGCCGTCCAGCACGGCGGCCACCCAGCCCTCGGGCAGGGCGCGGCGGCCCAGGACGTTGCCGATGCGCTCGGGCGACAGTCCCACGTTCAGGCTGTACACCACCTCTCCGTCCCGCACGACCGGCACACCGAGCGCGATGGTGAGGTCCTTGGTCAGACCGCCGGTGAACAGGCTTGTCAGCACCGGCATGCGCGTCAGGAAGACGCGACCCAGTTCATCGGGCGCCCTGCCGGTTGGCAAGGCCGAGCCGTAGGGCACCTGCGTGTTGATGATCTGCCGGCCTTCCTTGTTCGTCAGCACGTAAGTGTCGGCGATCTGAAAGCGCACGGACTCGCGCGCGCGCCGATGGAAACCGGCGAGATCGCCCTGGACCAGATCCGGCGAGGACGCCAGCATCTGCAGACCGGCTTCGACGCCGGTGAGCTCGCGATCCAGGATCGCCGTGAGATTGCGCGCCAGGAAGATGGTGTCGCGGAAGATCCGCTCTTTCTGGATGACGTAGCTTTCGTAGACGGCGACCGTCGCCACGATGAGCGCCGGGGTAATACAGGCAAAGACGAGGGCAAGCAGACCCGTCCGCATGGAATAGCGGCGCGCCCGGCGGCGGCGCACGCCAGCAACCGTTTCGCCGTCAGCCATGGCGCGGCCTGCCCCTCGGTCTGCCCATCGCCCTGCTATCTCTCTTCCAGGTCGGGCGTGCCTGAAAACTGGCTCTTGAGCAGCGTCAGCGCGCCTTTTTCAGCCAGCGCTTCGTTGGGGAACACGTGCTTGGTGTCTTCAAGAACCGGAAAGCCGAAGACGCGCACGCGCGTGTGGTATCCCTCGGGCGTTTCGGCGAACTCAATGTCGAAGTTGCGTTCCTCGATCCAGCCCGACCGATGCAGTTTCCATTCCATATCCGGCGCGCTCCTGTTTGGCGAAGTTGACACGAAAGGCCGGCCGCGGTTCGGCCGGCGCTGCTACACCTTACACCCGGCCGGGCGCACGCGGGCGCCCGGCGAGATCATTCGTCGCGGGACTGGCGATCCCTGGCAAGCGCTGCCTGCGCACGCGCGCCGGCGCCCCCGGACGCCGGCGGCGAACCGGCCACGGGGTTGCCCGGCAGCGGCGCGCTCACGGCGTGCACACCCCCCGGGTCGCCTGCCGCGGGCGAAAACAGATCCCAGCTTGCCATGAACAACGCCGCGATGAGCGGACCGATCACGAATCCGTTCAGCCCGAACAGCGCCATGCCGCCCAACGTGGAGATCAGGATCACGTAGTCCGGCATCTTCGTGTCCTTGCCCACCAGAATGGGCCGCAGCACGTTGTCGACCATGCCGATGACCAGCACGCCGAACGCAATGAGCACCGCGCCCTTGACCACGGCCCCCGTCAGCAGGAAGTACACGGCCACCGGCGCCCAGATCAGCCCGGCCCCGATCGCGGGCAGCAGCGACAGGAAGGCCATGATGACGCCCCACAGCAGCGCACCCTGGATCGAGAGGATGGAAAAGATGATGCCGCCCAGCGCGCCTTGCGCCGCCGCGACCGCGACGTTACCCTTGACGGTGGCGCGCACCACGGTCGTGAACTTGCGGAACAGGTGCTGCTTGTGCGTGTCGCTCAGCGGCACGGCACGGCGCAGTCGCGCCGACAGCAGCGGACCGTCGCGCAGCAGGAAGAACAGCAGATACAGCATGATGCCGAAGCTGACCACGAACTGGAACGTGTCCTGCCCGATGTTCAAGGCCTGGGTGGCCAGGAACTGGCTGGCCTGCATTGCACCGGCCGTCAGCTTGTCCTGCAGGCTTGCGATATCGGCCAGGTCAAAGCGCGCCAGCAATGCGTGCACGGACGGCGGCAGTGCGTCCATCGCCTGCTGGAAGTACGCGCCAAAGTTGATTTGCCCGGACTTGATGCTTTGGTAGAAATTCGCCCCTTCGTTCACGAGCGACCCGCTGATCACGACCAGCGGAAGAATCACCAGCAGCAGCACGAGCAGCAGCGAGATGAGCGCGGCCAGATTGCGCCGCCCGCCAATGCGCGCCACCAGACGGCGCTGCAACGGCGCAAAAAGGATGGCAAGAATGGTGCCCCAGAAGACGGCGCCATAGAACGGCCACAACAGCCAGCCGAACGCGATGGTGACCACCACGAGCAGGAGCACGAAGGTCCTGTAATGCACGCCTGAAGAATCGCTCATAGTCAGTCCAAGGCACGGCATGCGCCGCAAGAGCCGCATTGTACAAAGCGCGGCCGGGCGCCGCTGGGATCGCGACGGGGCTGGCGCATGGCTAGGGCGCGGCCGAGCCCGCGCTGGCAGCCTGCAGCAGCGTTGCGCGCGCGGCTTCCAGCCCACCCGACTGCGCGTTCAATGCTTGCAACCGCTGGTTCAGCTCCTGTTGCAAGGTCGGCTTGGCCACCTTTGTTTGCCCATCTTCGAACTGGATGTCCGCGGCATTGGCCGCCACGAAGTCCGCAATGGCCAGCGCATCGCGGGCAATCGCATCCATCCGGGATGCCGCGTCGATCAATTCTCCAGCCGGCGCCGTCACCGCCTCGTCATAGACGCCGTCATAAACGGGCGCCAGGTCGGCGGGCAAGGCAAGATCCGCGCGCGCCTTGTCTGCCTTGCCGCGTGCCGCCTGGACCTGGGCGGCACTGCCGGCCAGCGTCTTGCGTGCGGCCTCCAGGCTGCCACGGCGCGCCACGATCTCTTCAACGGACTGGATCGTCTCCACCGACAGCACCTCGCGCAGGGGCGCTGCGGCCTTGGCCAAGGCCTCCTGGAAATCCGTCATGACCTCGTACGCGTCGTCGTAGCCGCCAATGGCTTCCTTTTCCGACTTGCCCAGCATGCCGATCGGCACGAGCGTCACGTTGTTCATCCGCCCCTGCAGCAACTGTATGAATGCGGCGCGCTCCTGCGGTTCCTTGTTGACGCACGCCGCCAGCAACATCGAGACGACCGCCATACCTGTCACCCACGCGCGAACCCAAACCATGCGCATCCTGTTAGCACTCCGATTCCGCAGATTACGGCCGCACGGGGCGGGCCATTCCGGCAGATTATCCGGTAGCGCCGCCAATGGGGCCAGAAGGGGCGGAATTTGTTGCCATCGAAGCGAGTTGACACAGTGCGCGCCGCGCCGCGCGCCCGCGTCGCAGCCTTTACGCATCCTCTAGAATCGAACATTCGGCGGCCCGTTGCCGCCTCCTCTCATTGCCTTGGCTGACGACATGACTCAGAACGCTTCCCCCCTGCCCTGGGGCTTCACCCTGCCGGACTGCCGCGGCGCAAACGCCCTGCTTCATTTCATGAATGACCTGGCGCGCGTGGTCAATCAATACCTGGGCCACGGCAAGTTGTCGGAGGAAGCGCTGGCGGATGCGCAAAAGGCGGTCAATGCCTTGCTCGAGCGCTATGTGGAAATCCAGGCGGCCCCGGAGGCCTTTGACGACGAACGTATCGAACTCGCCCTGGAAACCCAGCAGCAGCCCGATGGCACGACCGGCGCCCAGGTGGCGCTGCGCATGTCGCCACGCCTGGAAGGCCTGATCATCGAGGCCCAGCGACAGGCCCGTCCCGCAACGCACTAATCGGCAAGGGCGCACGTCCCGCGCCCTCTTTTTAGAAAATGCTTGCATAATCGCTCAAATGTCGATAATATCGTCGGTTGGATCTGAAAGAGCAGACCTTTGAGGGTCAGCCCGGCCAAGCTAAACGCCTGTGGCCACCCCCTGCCAAGATCCGCCCGACAGCGCTGGCGTCCTAGCGAAGTACAACGCAAAAAACGCAACCCCAGCGCCGCATCGGGAACGCCTTCACCCGTCCGCCAGTCCGGACCGGCATGAAGCAAACCCAACCCAAATGATGGCTTCACCCGCTACCCCGCGGGCGTACGCCAATGCGCCGGCAATCTCGTCTTTCGCCGCGCAGCCCGAATCGATGCCCTCCAAGACTGGACGAAGGCATCACTTCGCCGGACCCGGCGCGCAAAAAACATGAGAATGCGCAAAAGGACGGCAGCAGCAATGCGTTAGTGTCATGTAGCGCGTGTCCAATCACATCCGGCGGACGCAGCGCATCACGCACACTCATGGCGGCAATTTTCCCGCCCGGTGCGTTCACCATGGCAAGACGCAGCTTTCCTATAACTAGAACCTAAAGAGAACACAACATGAACACTCGTTTCACCACCACCGACCTGATCCGACGCCCGGCCCACACGCAGCTTGACGACATGCCTATCCACATCGGCGACATCGTCTATCTGCAACCGGCCGACAGCCCCGAGATTCGCGCCACGGTCATCTTCAATGCGCCGATCAACGGCACGACGACCTACACCACTGAAGTCGTGCCCTGCGGATCGGCCGTACAGAAGGCGCCGGGCCAACGCATCCGGTTCCGCCACGAGCACGTGCATCGCATCGAACCGGTGCGCCGCAACGCTCGCTGATCTGCCTCAAAACCGCCGCCTGACCAGTGCGGCGGTTTGCTTTGTGCGTGATAAAGTCCGGGCAACTCCCGTCCGCCGATCTCAACATGCAGAACAATCGTCTCGCGGTCCGTATCTGGGACCTCCCCACCCGACTCTTTCACTGGGCCCTCGTCGTCTGCATCGTCGGCGCGTTCGTCAGCGTCAAGATGGGCGGCCTGTACATGGACTGGCACGTGCGTTTCGGCTGTACGGCGCTGGGTCTGATCCTGTTTCGCCTGATCTGGGGCTTTGCCGGACCGCGCTATGCCCGCTTCGCGCATTTCGTGCGCGGCCCGGGCGCCGTGGTCCGCTACCTGAAGGGCGCCGCCGCGCCCGCCGGCCACAATCCGCTGGGCGCGCTGTCGGTCATGGCCTTGCTGCTGGTCGTGGGCTTTCAGGCAGTCAGCGGCCTGTTCACCACCGACGACATCATGACGCAGGGCCCCTTGTTCGGGTATGTCTCGGAAGCCACCGCCAGCGCGATGACGTCCTGGCACAAGCTCAACGAGTGGGTCATCATCGGCCTGGTCGCGTTGCACCTGCTGGCCGTCATCTGGTATGCGGTCGTGCGCCGCAAGCGTCTGGTGCGCGCCATCATCACCGGCAACGTCGACGCCAAGGATGTCCCGGCCGGCACGCCGCCCGCGCAGGATGGGCTGGCGGTCTGGCTGCGCGCCCTGGTGCTGGGCGCCTGCGTGACGGGACTGGTGCTGTGGATACGATCGCTCGAGATCGTGTCCGACATGTCCTTCTCCTGATCGCGCACCCATGAAAAAAGCCCCTTGACGGGGCTTTTTGCTTGGTGGGCGGCGGACCGGCACGGCCGGCCCGGCACCTTACTTCTTCTTGCGGTACGCGTCGTGGCAGGCCTTGCAGCTGGCGCCCACGTCGCCGAAAGCCGCGCGCAGCTTGTCCAGATCGCCTGCGTCGGCAGCCGCCGACAGCTTCACGATGTTGTCCTGAAACGCCTGCTGCTTCTGCTTGAAGCCCGCGGCATCGCTCCAGATTTCCGGACGGGCGTCGCCGCCTTCCGTACCCGGACCGAAACCCGCCCAAGGCAATGCCGACAGCGTCTTCAGCACATCGACGTTGGCCTTGATCTGCGCGGCGTCGTAGGGCGCCTGGCCCTTGACCACCGGCGCCATGCGGCCAAAGTGCGAGCCGATCAGCGAGAGCGCCGACTGGCGGTACTTGACCGCATCTTCGGGCTTGGCGAATTGCGCGGAGGCGGACGTCGCCAGCAGCGGACCCACCGTCATACAGGCCAGCGCTGCGAGCGTGGACAACTTCTTCATTGCGATCTCCCGTAGGTACAACGTGAAAGCCGCGCGCATGACGCGCGCGGCACGGCGACTATACCGCCCGGGCCAGCTCGGCCGCCAGGCCGATGTAGGAGCGCGGGGTCATCGCCAGCAGGCGGGCCTTGGGCTCTTCAGGCAGCGCCAGGCCCTGGATGAATTCTCGCAGGGCCTCTTCGGTAATGCCCTTGCCGCGCGTCAAGGCCTTGAGCTGTTCGTAGGGCTGCGGCAGACCGTAGCGGCGCATGACGGTCTGCACCGGTTCGGCCAGCACTTCCCAGCACGCGTCGATATCGGCGTCGATGGCGGCCGTGTTGACTTCCAGCTTGCCCAGGCCGCGCATGCAGGCATCCCATGCCACCAGGCAGTAGCCCAGGCCCACGCCCAGGTTGCGCAGGACGGTGGAATCGGTCAGGTCGCGCTGCCAACGGGAAATGGGCAGCTTGTCGGCCAGATGGCGCAGTACGGCGTTGGCCAGACCCAGGTTGCCTTCGGAGTTTTCGAAGTCGATCGGGTTGACCTTGTGCGGCATGGTCGACGAACCGACCTCGCCTTCCTTCAGGCGCTGCTTGAAGTAGCCCAGCGCCACATAACCCCAGATGTCGCGATCCAGGTCCAGGATGATGATGTTGGCGCGGGTGATCGCATCGAACAGCGCGGACATCCAGTCATGCGGCTCGATCTGGATGGTGTGGCGGTTCTGGGTCAGGCCCAGCCCGGACAGCACGCGCTTGCTGAATTCGGGCCAGTTGATTTCCGGATAGGCGGACAGGTGGGCGTTGTAGTTGCCGGTGGCGCCGTTCAGCTTGGCCAGGGGCTCGACGGCCTCGACGGCGGCGATGGCGCGGTTCAGGCGCGCGGCCACGTTGGCGAATTCCTTGCCCAGCGTGGTCGGGCTGGCCGGCTGGCCATGCGTGCGCGACAGCAGCGGCTGGTCGGCGTTGGCGATGGCCATTTCATTCAGCTTGGCGGCCACTTCGCGCAGGCGCGGCACCACGACCTGGTCGCGGGCGCGCGACAGCATCAGCGCGTGCGAGGTGTTGTTGATGTCTTCGGACGTGCACGCGAAGTGGATGAACTCGGCCGCGCGGGCCAGTTCGGCGTCATCGGCGACCTTTTCCTTCAGCCAGTATTCAACGGCCTTCACGTCGTGGTTGGTGACGCGCTCGATCTCCTTGATGCGGCCGGCGTCGGCCTCTGAGAAATTGGCGACCAGCTGAGCCAGACGCGCGCGGGCGCCCTCGGAGAAGGCCGGCAGCTCGGGCAGGCCGGCGTCCGACAGCGCGATCAGCCAGGCGACCTCGACTTCGACGCGGTGCGCCATGAAACCGGCTTCGGACAGCAGACCGCGCAGCGCGTCGCCCCGGGAAGCGTAGCGGCCATCCAGTGGCGAAAGGGCATTAAGTTGGCTCAGCTGATCGGCGATTTGCATGGTCTGGTAGAGAAAAAACGACGGATGGGAAAACCCGGCGATTTTATCATCCGGGGCGGCCCGACATTGTGGCAAACTGACGAAGATTCCGCCCTGCGGACAATTCCGGCCGTCATACAGCCTGCTATACTTCGGCCGCTTTCCGACTCCGCTTGTGACTCCATGAAACTGATCGGCTCGCTTACCAGTCCCTACGTGCGCAAAGTGCGTATCGTCATGGCCGAGAAAAAGCTGGACTACCGGCTTGAACTCGAAAACGTCTGGTCCGCCGACACGCAGATCCAAACGTACAACCCGCTGGGCAAAGTTCCTTGCCTGGTCATGGAAGATGGCGGCGCCCTGTTCGACTCGCGCGTCATCGTCGAATACCTGGACACCCTGTCTCCTGTCGCCCGGCTGATTCCGCAGCCCGGACGCGACCGCGCAGCCGTCAAGTGCTGGGAAGCCATCGCCGATGGCCTCCTGGACGCGTGCGTGACCATCGTCAAGGAAAACCAGCGCCCCGAAGCCCAGCGCAGCCCCGAATGGATCGAGCGCCAGTACGGCAAGATCCACGCCAGCCTGGACGCCATGAACAAAAGCCTGGGCGACAACGCGCATTGCATGGGCATCAACTACAGCCTTGCGGACATCGCCGTGGGCTGTGCCCTGGGGTATCTGGACCTACGCTTCCCCTCGCTGGACTGGCGCACTGGCCAGCCCAACCTGGCCCGCCTGTACGACAAGCTGTCTCAACGCCAGTCGTTCATCGACACGGTGCCCAAGACGGCCTGACGCCTCAACAAAAACGCCCGGCATGGCCGGGCGCTCGCTTTTACCGGCCGCTTTCCGCGGCCGGTTTTCATTTACGCGATCAAACCGTCCAGGTCTGCCAGGCCTTGAACAGCATGTAGGCCGCCAGCGCAAACAGCAGTGCGGCGAACACGCGCTTGAGCGTCTGAACCGGCAGGCGATGCGCCATGCGCGCCCCCAACGGCGCGGTCAGGACACTGGTGCAGACCAGCGCCAGCAGCGCCGGCCAATAGATGAAGCCGAGCATCCCCGGATAGGTCTGGGCCTCGTTCAGGCCCGAGACGACATAGCCCACGCTGTTGGCCAGCGCAATCGGAAAGCCCAGCGCCGCCGACGTCGACACCGCGTTGTGCAGGGCCACGTTGCACCAGACCATGAACGGGACCGACAGGAACCCGCCCCCGGCGCCGACCAGGCCCGACAGAAAGCCGATGCCCGCGCCGGCCGCGCTGGTGCCGACAACGCCCGGCATCTGCCGCGTGGGCTTGGGCTTCTTGTTGCGCAACATGCTCCAGCCGGAATACCCCACGAACAGGGCGAAGAACAGCGACAGCCACAACGTGCTCAGCGCCGCAAACACCGCGCCGCCGGAAAGCAGCCCGCCGACGATGATGCCCGGCGCCATCGCGGCGACGATGCGCCACTTGATGGTGCCTCGCTGCTGGTGGGCCCGGACGCTGGAGATGGACGTAAAGAGGATCGACGTCATGGACGTGGCGATCGCCGCATGCACGACCAGATCAGCCGGCATTTTCTGCCAGGTGAACAGCATCGTCAGGAACGGCACCAGCAGCATCCCGCCGCCAATGCCAAGCAGGCCCGCCGCAAAGCCCACCACGCCGCCCAGGACCAACAGGCAGATCACCATCGTCACATCCACAACCCTCTCCTCGCTTTTATTGTCATGAACAAGGCCCCACGGATATTGCACCCGGGGGCCTTGGTTACGTGCGGCAGGGCATTCCTAAAGAATGATCCCGCCGCCCAGGCAAACCTCGCCATCGTATAGCACGGCCGACTGGCCGGGCGTCACCGCCCACTGGGGGTCGGTAAATTCCAGTGAAAAAATCTCTTGCGCCGCGTCGGCCAGGCGGCACGCCGCATCGGCCTGCCGGTAACGCGTCTTGGCGCCGTAGACGCCGGCGGCCGGCGGGCGGCCCGCCACCCAGCTCGCGTCCTGCGCCTTCAAGTTGCCGGACAGCAGCCACGGATGGTCGTGCCCCTGCACGACGTACAGCACGTTGCGCTCCAGGTCCTTGCGGGCCACGTACCAGGCCTCGGCCGTGCCGTCCTCCCGTTGCCGGCCCTTCACGCCGCCCACGCCCAGCCCCTTGCGCTGGCCCAGCGTGTAAAACGACAAGCCTTCGTGGCGGCCCACTTTCTGCCCTTCGGGCGTCAGGATGGGGCCCGGCTCAGTCGGCAGGTAGCGGTTCAAAAATTCCCGGAACGGGCGCTCGCCGATGAAGCAGATGCCGGTGGAATCCTTTTTGGCGGCATTGTGCAGGCCGATCTCGTGCGCGATGCGGCGCACTTCGGTCTTGTGAATCTCGCCCAGCGGAAACAGCGTGCGCGACAACTGCGCCTGGTTCAGCCGATGCAGGAAGTAGCTTTGGTCCTTGGAAGCGTCCAGCGCCTTGAGCAGCTGGAACTGCGTGCCGCCGCCCTCGGCTGGCACTTCGCGCACGCGCGCATAGTGGCCGGTCGCGATGTGCTCGGCGCCCAGCGCCATGGCGTGGTCCAGGAATGCCTTGAACTTGATTTCGGCATTGCACAGCACGTCGGGATTGGGCGTGCGGCCCGCGGAGTACTCGCGCAGGAACTCCGCGAACACGCGGTCCTTGTATTCGGCGGCGAAGTTGACGAATTCGAATTCCACGCCGACCAGATCGGCCACGCTGGCGGCGTCCAGCAGATCCTGGCGGGTGGAGCAGTATTCGGAATCGTCGTCGTCTTCCCAGTTCTTCATGAACAGGCCGACGACCTCGTAGCCTTGCTGCTTGAGTAGCCACGCGGTGACCGAAGAATCGACCCCGCCGGACATGCCGACGACAACGCGGCCTTTCTTGGTGGATGTTTGACTCATGATGCGGCTATTTTAGATCGGACACGGCGTCTTCCCGCGGCTGGGGCTCGGCGGCGCGGGACACTTCCATCAGCCAGGCCCGGAAGGCCTGCAAGGTGGGCAGATTGGCCTTTTGCTCGGGATAGCACAGGTAGTAGCCCATGCGCGCCCGGATCGGCAGCTGGATGGCGATAGCCAGCTTGCCGTCGCGCAGTTCGTCCTCGATCAGGCAGCGCGGGATCAGCGCCACGCCAAAGCCCGCGGCGGCTGCCTGCGACAGCAACGCGTATTGGTCGAAACGCGCGCCTTCCAGGCTGCGGCGCGTGTCGCAACCGGCCTGCTCGAACCAGTCGCGCCAGCCCTCCAGGGCCGACGTATGGTGCAGCAGCGGATAGGCCAGGAGCGCTTCGGGCGACGTGCACCCGCCCGGGATCAGGCGGGGACTGCAGACGGGAAGAATCTCGCGGCCGACGATGTAATCGGCCCCGCTGCCGGGCCACAGGCCCTCGCCGAAGCGCACGGCGGCGTCCAGCTCCGGCGTGGAGAAGTCGTAGCCCTGGCGGTGCGGCAGGAATTCGACGTGGATATCGGGACGCAAGCGCATGAAGGCGGTCAGGCGCGGAATCAGCCAGCGCGCGCCGAACGTGGGCATGCAGGTCAGGTTCAGCGTGCCGCCCCGCCCCTGATGCGCAATCAGTTCGACGGTGGCCGCTTCGATCTGGCCGAGACCGGCCTGGATCTTGGCCAGGTAACTGCGGCCCGCTTCGGTCAACACCAGGCCTTGCCTGATTCGCAGGAATAGTTCGACGCCAACGAACTCCTCCAGATGTTTCACCTGTTTACTCACCGCGCCCTGCGTCACGCACAATTCCTGCGCAGCGCGCGTGAAACTGCTGTGCCTGGCGGCGACTTCAAAGGCCTGAAGATCGGTTAAAGAGGGACAGAAACGCCTCATTTGCAGCCCCCACCCGTCGTGGGGCTCCCTTGCCCTCGCGGGCGTGACGGCGACACAGGATGCACGGCGAATGTTACGTAAAAGTAACCGCGGCGAAGCCCTGCCGAGTAAGAGGTATGAAAAAAAGTCATAGCTTACGGAGAATCTTTCGTTTGCGCAAACCCGCCCGCCAGGAAAGAATCGTCGGGTTTGCGACTGCTTTCATGCAGCTGCTTTCCATTCATTAGTAGGGGAATTCATGCAACGCCGTAATGTAGTTCTGGGCCTGTGTGTCGCTGCCGCGACCCTGGCCACGCCGCTGACCTCGGGTATCGCGCACGCTGAAGACGCGTACCCCAGCAAGCCCATCCGCCTGATCGTTCCCTTCCCGCCCGGCGGCACCACCGACATCGTCGGCCGCCTGTTCGCCGACAAGCTCGGCAAGGAACTGGGCCAGACCGTCGTCGTGGAAAACCGCGGCGGCGCCGGCGGCTCGATCGGCAGCGCGTTCGTCGCCAGCAGCGCGCCGGACGGCTATGTCCTGGGCATTGCCACCGTCAGCACGCACGGCATCAACCCGGCCATCTACCCGAACCTGCCGTTCGATGGCGAGAAGGACTTCACGCCCGTCTCGAACCTGGCCGCCGTGCCGAACATCATGACCATCAACCCGAAGGTCCAGGCCAAGAACATCGCCGAGTTCATCACGCTGGCCAAGAGCCAGCCGGGCAAGCTGACGTACGCGTCGGCCGGCAACGGTTCGGTCTCGCACATGATGGGCGAACTGTTCAAGATGGCGTCGGGCACCGACCTGATGCACGTGCCGTACCGTGGCGTTGGCCCCGCGCTGAACGACGCGCTGGCCGGCCAGGTCGACGTCATGTACGACAACCTGCCCTCCACCCTGCCGCACGTGCAGTCCGGCCGCCTGATCGCCATGGCTGTCGCCGCCCCGCAGCGCGTTGCCGCGCTGCCTGACGTGCCCACGTTCGCCGAAGCCGGCCTGCCCGCCGTGAACGACGCGTCGTGGTTCGGCCTGGTCGCCCCGGCCAAGCTGCCCGCCCCCGTGCTGGCCAAGCTGAACGCCGCTGTCCAGAAGGTCAGCGCCGAAGAGGACGTCAAGAGCCGCCTCGCTGCCCTGGGCGCTTCGCCCGCGGCCAACACCTCGGCCGAATTCGGCGCGCAGATCTCGGCTGAAATCGCCAAGAACAAGCGCATCGCCAAAGAAGCCAACGTGAAGATCGACTAACCGGTCTTCGGTCCTCGCGCGCCGCCGGCACGCGAGGACCTCCGATTCACGAACGCAGTACCCCCCCTATGCGAATTACCCAACCCCTGTCCTACCGCCTCGACCTTCCGCAGCAATACCCCGATTCGGATATTTCGGCCCCCCTCGTGCTGGATTCCCCGCACAGCGGCACCGCCTACCCCCCCGATTTCGCTGCCGCGGTGGACTTTGGCGCATTGCGCACCGCCGAGGACACCTGGGTTGACGATCTGTGGGGCGACGCCATCGAGATGGGCGTGCCGATGATTGCCGCGGCCTTCCCGCGCGCCTACATCGACGCCAACCGCGCCCGCGACGAAATCGACGAACTGCTGCTGGACCAGGCTTGGCCTGACGCGCTGAATCCTTCGCCCAAGGTCAAGCTTGGCAAGGGCCTGATCTGGCGCATGCTCGATGACGGCACGCCGCTGTACGACCGCAAGCTGACGGTCGAGGAAGTGCGCCACCGCATCGACGCCTGCTGGGCGCCCTATCACGCCGCACTTGGCCAGGTGCTGGACAACGCGCATCGCAAGTTCGGCAAGGTCTGGCACATCAACTGCCATTCCATGCCCAGCGTCGCCGGTGAATTCGCCACCGACCGCCCCGGCCTCGTCCACCCCGATTTCGTGCTGGGCGATCGCGACGGCAGCACCAGCGACCCCGCCTTCCGCGAATTCATCGCAGCCTGGCTGCGCGAGCGCGGCTACGACGTCACCGTGAACGATCCCTACAAGGGCGTGGAACTGGTGCGCGCGTTCGGCCGCCCGCAAGAAGGCCGCCACAGCCTGCAGATCGAAATCAACCGCAAGCTCTACATGGACGAAGTGTCGCTTCGCCCCACCGAAAACTATGGCCGCCTCAAGGCCGATCTGCGCGACCTCACCCGCGCGCTGATCAACTGGACGCGCGCGCAGACGGCTTGACGCCGGACGTCTGTTCGCCGGCGCCGGCCAGCGACGTGTTCATACCGGCCGGCGCATTCGGGTTGCAAGACCCCTGCCCCATGGTTCGCCATGGGGTTTTTTTTGCCCGCGCGAGATGCGGACAAACGGGGGAAGCGTCAGAGCGCACATTCCGTGTATAACTACGGCGAACCTTCTGAGGAGAGGCGTCGATGCACATCGGGATACCAAAAGAAACCCGAGACGGGGAAACCCGTGTCGCAGCAACACCGGAGACCGTCAAGAAGTACGTGGGCGGCAAGCACACCGTCGTCGTGGAGCGTGGTGCGGGCGCCGCGGCCCGCTATCCCGACGATGCCTACGTTGCCGCGGGCGCCACGCTAGGTTCCGCTCAGGATGCCCTGGGCGCCGATCTGGTCATGAAGGTTCGCGCGCCCTCCCCCGAAGAATTGCCGCACATGAAACCGGGTACGGTGGTCATCGGCATGCTCGATCCCTTCGACGCCGAAGGCCTGGCGCAGCTGGCCGCTGCCGGCCTGACCGGCTTTGCGCTGGAAGCCGCGCCGCGCATCACCCGCGCCCAAAGCCTGGACGTGCTGTCCTCGCAGGCCAACCTGGCCGGCTACAAGGCCGTGCTGCTCGCCGCCCATCACTACGGACGGCTGATTCCCATGATGATGACGGCCGCCGGCACGCTGAAGGCCGCGCGCGCGGTCATCCTGGGCACTGGCGTCGCAGGCCTTCAGGCCATTGCCACGGCCAAGCGGCTGGGCGCCGTGGTCGAGGCGTCGGACGTGCGCCCCGCGGCCCGCGAACAGGTCGAATCGCTGGGCGCCAAGTTCATCGACGTGCCCTTCGAAACCGACGAAGAACGCGAGATCGCACAGGGCAAGGGCGGCTACGCGCGCCCCATGCCCCCGGCCTGGATGGCCCGCCAGGCGGCGCTGGTGTCCGAACGCTGCAAGCAGGCCGACATCGTGATCACCACGGCGCTGATTCCCGGCCGGCCCGCCCCCATGCTGGTTTCGGCGGAAACGGTCGCGGCCATGAAGCCCGGCTCGGTGCTGGTGGACCTTGCCGTCGAACGCGGCGGCAACTGCCCGCTTTCGGAGAAAGGCCGCATCGTCGAAAAGCACGATGTCACGATCATCGGGCTGACCAACCTGCCCGGCCTGGTCGCCACCGACGCCTCGGCGCTCTATGCACGCAACATCCTGGATTTCCTGAAGCTCATCATCAATGCGGACGGCGCGCTGGCGATCCAGCGCGACGATGAAATCGTGGCGGCCTGCCTGGTGTGCGAAGGCGGCAATGTGACGCGGAGGACGTAACCATGGAAGCGATCAATCCCACCCTGATGAACCTCATCATCTTCGTGCTGGCCATCTACGTCGGCTACCACGTCGTCTGGAACGTCACCCCCGCCCTGCACACGCCGCTCATGGCAGTCACCAACGCCATTTCCGCCATCATCATCGTCGGCGCGATGCTGGCCGCCGCGCTGACCGAAGGCGGACTGGCGCGCGGCATGGGCGTCTTTGCCGTGGCGCTGGCCGCCGTGAACGTCTTTGGCGGATTTCTCGTGACGCGGCGCATGCTCGAGATGTTCAAGAAAAAGGACCGCAAGCCGGGCAAGGAGGAAGCGAAATGATCTCGCTGAACCTCGTCACGCTGCTTTACCTGATTGCCTCGGTCTGCTTCATCCAGGCGCTCAAGGGCCTGTCCCATCCCACCACCTCCCGCCTGGGCAACGCCTTCGGCATGGCCGGCATGGCGATCGCCGTGGTGACCACCGCGGCGCTCATCGTGGGCCTGGCGCGCAGCGGCACGGCCACGATCGGGCTGGGCTGGGTCGTGCTGGGGCTGCTGGTCGGCGGCTCGATCGGCACGCTGATGGCCAAGCGCGTCGAGATGACCAAGATGCCCGAACTGGTCGCCTTCATGCACAGCATGATCGGCCTGGCGGCGGTGGCGATCGCGGTGGCCGTCGTGGCCGAGCCGCACGCCTTCGGCATCGCGCCGCCCGGCATGGCCATCCCCACCGGCAACCGCTTTGAACTGTTCATCGGCACGTTCGTGGGCGCCATCACGTTCTCAGGCTCCGTCATCGCCTTCGGCAAGCTGTCCGGCAAGTACAAGTTCCGGCTGTTCCAGGGCGCGCCGGTGGTGTTCGCCGGCCAGCACATGCTGAACCTGGCGCTGGCGCTGGCGATGCTGGGCTGCGGCGTCTGGTTCATGCTCACGCAGGAATGGACGCCCTTCATCATCATGACGCTCATCGCCTTCGTGCTGGGCGTGCTGATCATCATCCCGATCGGCGGCGCGGACATGCCCGTGGTGGTGTCGATGCTGAACAGCTATTCCGGCTGGGCGGCGGCGGGCATCGGCTTCTCGCTGAACAACCCCATGCTGATCATCGCCGGATCGCTGGTGGGCTCGTCGGGCGCGATCCTGTCCTACATCATGTGCAAGGCGATGAACCGCTCGTTCTTCAACGTGATCCTGGGCGGCTTCGGCGGCCAGGCGGGCGGCGCCGCGGCCGCTGGCGACACGCCGCAACGCAGCGTCAAGTCGGGCAGCCCGGATGACGCGGCGTTCCTGATGACCAACGCCGAAAGCGTGACCATCGTGCCGGGCTATGGCCTGGCCGTGGCGCGCGCGCAGCACGCGCTGAAGGAACTTGCCGAAAAGCTCACCGAGCGCGGCGTGACCGTCAAGTACGCGATCCACCCGGTTGCGGGCCGCATGCCCGGCCACATGAATGTGCTGCTGGCCGAGGCCGAAGTGCCGTACGACCAGGTCTTCGAAATGGAAGACATCAACAGCGAGTTCGGGCAGACCGACGTGGTGCTGGTGCTGGGCGCGAACGACGTGGTCAATCCCGCCGCCAAGAACGATCCAAAGTCGCCCATTGCGGGCATGCCCATCCTGGAGGCCTACAAGGCGCGCACGGTCATCGTGAACAAGCGCTCCATGGCCTCGGGCTACGCCGGCCTGGACAACGAGCTCTTCTACATGGACCGCACGATGATGGTCTTTGGCGATGCCAAGAAGGTGCTCGAGGACATGGTCAAGGCCGTCGAATAGGCGGCGCGCCAGCCGCCGCGCGGGCCTAGCCCTGCGCGGCGCGGCGCAACTGCTCGTCCACCACCTCGACCCAATGCCGCACCGGCGTGTCGGTGCCGCTTTGCAGATGGCCGATGCAGCCGATGTTGGCCGACAGGATCACATCGGGACTCGCCGCCGCAATGGCGCCCAGCTTGCGGTCGCGCAGCTCAAGCGCGATGTCCGGATTCAATACCGAGTACGCGCCGGCCGACCCGCAGCACAGGTGCTTGTCGGCAAACGGCTGCAGTTCAAAACCCAGGTCGGCCAGCAACTGCTCGGACAACGGCCGCAAGCCCTGCCAGTGCTGCAAGGTGCATGGCGGATGAAAGGCCGCCCGCATGCCCGCCGGCAGCCGCGCGCGCAGCAGCCCGGCATGCGGCGCAACGATTTCGGCCACGTCCTTGACCAGCGCCACGATGTCCGCGGCCTTTTGCGCATAGGCCGCATCGTGCCGCAGATGGTGCGCGTATTCCTTGACCATGGCGCCGCAGCCCGACGCGTTCATCACGATGGCCTCGACCTTGCCGTCCTGAACCAGGGGCCACCACGCGTCGACGTTGGCGCGCATCTGCGCCACGGCTTCGTCCTGCGCATCCAGATGGAAACTGACCGCGCCGCAGCAGCCGGCGCCCGGCGCAATGCGCGCGCCGATGCCAACGGCATCCAGCACGCGGATGGTGGCGGCGTCGATGGTGGGCATCATGGCCGGCTGCACGCAGCCGGCCAGCATCAGCACCTGCCGTGCGTGCTGCCCCACCTGGGGCAGCGGCCCCGCGTCGCGGCGTTCCGGCACCTTGCGCCGGAGCGCCTGCGGCAGCAGCCCGCGCAGGCTCTGGCCCAGCCGCATGGCGGGCGCGAACATCGGCGACAGCATCGCCTTGCGCAGCAAGGTGCGCCGGGTTCTATCGCCCCATGACCGCTCCACGCGCTCGTCCACGATCTTGCGGCCGATATCGACCAGATGGCCGTACTCGACCCCCGACGGGCAAGTGGTCTCGCAGTTGCGGCAGGTCAGGCAGCGGTCCAGATGCTGCTGCGTGGACTGCGTCGGTTCCTTGCCTTCAAGGACCTGCTTGATGAGATAGATGCGGCCGCGCGGGCTGTCCAGCTCGTCGCCCAGGACCTGGTAGGTCGGACAGGTTGCCGTGCAGAATCCGCAATGCACGCAGCGGCGCAGGATGGCGTCCGCCTCGTTGCCCAGATCGGTGCCGCTAGCCCAGGATGCCAGATTGGTTTGCATGATGTCCTACAGCTCCAGGACCAGGCGGCCGGGGTTGAACAGGCCGGCGGGATCAAGTTCCTGCTTCAGCCGGCGGGTGATCGCGCCAATGCCCGGCGCGAGCGGGTGAAACACGCCATCGGCCGGCGGCGCGGTGTCCGCAGGCCGGAACAGCGTGGCATGGCCGCCATGCTGGGCCGCCACGTCGCGCAGTTGGGCCGCATCGTGCGGGCCGCTCAGCCATCGCTGCCCCCCGCCCCACTCGATCAGCGTCGGCCCCAACTCGAGGTCGGCCGTGGTGGGCGGCAAGGCAAGACGCCACAAGGGCTGCCCGGGCGAAAAGAACGCGTGGGTCTGCTCGCGCAGCGACTGCCACCACGCCGCCGCGGCCTCGGGCGCCATCAGGTCGCCGCCGATCAGCCCTCGGGCGCTGGCGAGCGCGGGCGGCGCGCCCGACAGACGCACCATCGTCATGCCGTCGGCCCCACCGCTTTCGCTTGTCCAGCTCGATGCGGAGATCGGCAACGGCTTGCCGCGCCAGAAGGCAAAGTTCACCAGCGCCTGCGCCTGCGTGGCGGGCAGCGTCAGCGTAATCTCTTCCATCGGCTTGGGCACGACCTTGAGCGACACCTCCAGGATGGCGCCGAAGATGCCGTGCGAGCCGGCCAGGAGGCGCGACACGTCATAACCCGCCACGTTCTTCATGACCTCGCCGCCGAAGGACAGGATGCGCCCTTCGGAATCCAGCAGTTGCGCCCCCAACACAAAATCCTTCAAGGCGCCGGCGCTCATGCGGCGCGGCCCCGACAGGCCGGCAGCCACGCAGCCGCCCACGGTCGCGGTGGACGCGAAATGCGGCGGCTCGAAGGCCAGCATCTGGCCGTGCTCGGCAAGCGCGGCTTCCAGTTCGGCCAGCGGCGTGCCGGCGCGCACGGTCACCACGAGTTCGGACGGGTGATAGCTGACGATGCCGCGGTAAGGCGTCATGTCCAGCAGGCAATGGCCATCCTGCGGCCTGACCGGACGATAGTTGCCGTAGAACCGCTTGCTGCCGCCGCCCATCACGAACAGGGGTTTGTGACCGGCACGCGCCGTCATGACCTGGTCGCACAATTCCGACAGGACAAAATCCATAAGGGATACGTCCTAGAAACGGGCGAGATCGGGGAAGCGCAATTCTCCCGCATGGACGTGCATCTTGCCGTATTCGGCGCAGCGAGCCAGCGTGGGGATGACCTTTTCAGGATTGAGCAGGCACGGCGGATCGAAGGCCCGCTTGACTGCCAGGAACGCGTCGAGTTCTTCGCGAGAGAATTGCACGCACATTTGATTTATTTTCTCCATTCCCACACCGTGCTCTCCAGTCACGGTTCCTCCCACCTGCACGCACAGCTCAAGAATGGCCGCACCGAATTTTTCGGCGCGTTCCACCTCGTCCGGCTTATTCGAATCGAACAGGATCAGCGGGTGCAGATTGCCGTCCCCGGCATGAAAGACGTTGGCGCATCGCAGGCCGAATTCGTCTTCCATCTGTTCGATGGCGCCCAGCACGCGCGCCAGATGACGACGCGGAATCGTGCCGTCCATGCAGTAGTAATCGGGCGACACACGCCCCGCGGCGGGAAACGCGTTCTTGCGTCCCGCCCAAAATTTCAGCCGTTCGGCCTCGGACGCCGACACCTGGCAGCGCGTGGCGCCAGCCTGGCGGAACACCGCTTCCATCCGCGCGATCTCGTGCGCCACCTCTTCGGGCGTGCCGTCCGATTCGCATAGCAGGATGGCCTGCGCATCCATGTCGTAGCCCGCACGGACAAACGGTTCCACCATGTGCGTCGCGCGGCGGTCCATCATTTCCAGGCCAGCGGGGATCATGCCCGCCGCGATCACCTGCGTGACCGCATTGCCCGCGGCCTCGACGCTGGAAAAACTGGCCATGACCACCTGCTGGCACGCCGGCTTGGGGATGAGCTTGACGGTCACTTCGGTGACCACGCCCAGCATGCCCTCGGATCCGATGAACACCGACAGCAGGTCCAGCCCTGGCGCATCGGGCGCGTGCGATCCCAGTTCGACCACATCGCCGTCTATCGTGACCACGCGCACGCGCAGCACGTTGTGCACCGTGAGGCCGTACTTCAGGCAATGCACGCCGCCGGAGTTTTCCGCCACGTTGCCGCCGATGGAGCACGCAATCTGGCTGGACGGATCCGGCGCGTAGTACAGCCCGTAGGGCGACACCGCTTCGGAGATGGCAAGGTTGCGTACGCCGGGTTCGACGATGGCGGTCGCGCTGGCCAGGTCGATATGCTTGATGCGGTTGAACTTGGACAACCCGAGCAGCACGCCCCGGCTGTGCGGCATGGCGCCGCCCGACAACCCGGTTCCGGCGCCCCGCGCCACGATCGGCGCATTCAGACGCTTGCACACGCGCATGATGGCCTGCACCTGCGCTTCGGTTTCGGGCAGGGCAACCACCGCGGGTATGGAGCGGTAAAGGGATAGGCCGTCGCACTCGTAAGGACGTGTGTCCTCTTCGCGATACAGCACACAGTGCGCGGGCAGCACGGCCGACAACGCCTCGATGAGCTGTTGCTGCGAATAAGGCGCCTGCACTTGTGCCAAGCCAGTTTCGACCAGTGAATTCATGAGCGCAACAATAGCGCGAGTGCCCCGGTTAATCAGGCCGGGATTTACCCGCACCTGACGTATTTACGGGGCTTGGCGGCCGATGCATACGTAACCGACCGTAAACCGGGCAGGCGCCTGTCGCTTAAATGCAGCAGGGGTGCCCAAGCGAGGCGGCGCTGCCGCCCCGCCCGCCGTTTACCAGGAAACGATCTTGCCCGGATTCAGGATGTTGTTCGGGTCGAAGGCGTGCTTGAGGCTGCGCATCAGGTCGAGCGCGTCGCCGCCATGCTCTTCGGCCATGAACTGCATCTTGTGCAGGCCGACGCCGTGTTCGCCCGTGCAAGTGCCGTCGGCAGCGATGGCCCGGCGCACGAGATTGTGGTTGATGGCTTCCGATTCCTGCCACTCCTGCGGGCTATCGGCATCCAGCAGCATCAGCACGTGGAAGTTGCCGTCGCCCACGTGGCCGACGATCGTGTACGGAAAGCTTGCGCGGTCCAGTTCCTCGACGGTGTCGCGCACGCAATCGGCCAGGCGCGAGATCGGCACGCAGACGTCGGTGGTGCTGGCGCGGCAGCCGGGACGCAATTGCAGGCCCGCGAAGTACGCGTTGTGGCGCGCGGTCCAGAGACGGCTGCGGTCTTCGGGACGCTCGGCCCATTCGAAGTCCATGCCGCCGTGCTCGGCCGTGATGGCCTGCACGGTTTCCGCTTGTTCTTGCACACCGGCCGGACTGCCGTGGAATTCAAACACCAGCAGCGGCGTCTCGCGCAGGGTCAGCTTGCTGTGCAGGTTGACGGCGCGAACGCTCGCGGCGTCCATGAACTCGACACGCGCGATCGGCACGCCCATCTGGATGATTTCGATCACGCTTTGCACCGCGGCGTCCAGCGTCGGGAAATTGCAGACCGCGGCGGACACGGCTTCGGGTTGCGGATACAGGCGCACCGTGACTTCCGTGATGATGCCCAGCGTGCCTTCGCTGCCCACGAAAATGCGCGTGAGATCGTAGCCGGCCGACGACTTGCGGGCGCGGCCCGCCGTACGGATGATTCGGCCGTCCGCGGTGACGACGGTCAGCGACATGACGTTCTCGCGCATCGTGCCGTAGCGCACGGCGTTGGTGCCCGAGGCGCGCGTGGCGGCCATGCCGCCCAGGCTGGCGTCGGCGCCCGGATCGATCGGGAAGAACAGGCCCGTGCTGCGGATTTCTTCGTTGAGCTGCTTGCGCAGCACGCCGGCCTGCACCGTGGCGGTCAGGTCTTCGGCGTTGATGGCCAGGACCTTGTTCATCTGCGACAGGTCCAGGCTGATGCCGCCCTGGATGGCGAGAATGTGGCCTTCCAGCGAAGAACCGGCGCCGTACGGAATCAGGGGAACGCGATGCTCGTTGCACACCTTGGCGACGTACGCCACGTCTTCGGTGGACTGCGCAAACACCACGGCGTCAGGCAGCATGGCCGGATAAGGCGATTCGTCGCGGCCGTGATGCTCGCGAACGGCGGCCGATTCCGACAGACGGTCGCCAAAGTGCGCGCGCAGCGCATCCAGGCAGGCGGCCGGCACCGCGCGGCGCAACGATTCGGCGTGCAAGGGAGCGTTCATGATCTCGTGGTTTCCCGGGTTCGATAATCCGAATATTCTACGCCGCCCCGCGTGCTGCGCCGCACACCCCGCCAGGCGCGGGGCGCGCGGCGCGCATCCTCTTCATTTGCCGGAGGTCAGCGCGACGCGGCGGCGTTCACGCACGGCCTGCGCCAGGCGCTCCAGCACAGCGACCGAAGCGTCCCAGTCGATGCAACCGTCGGTGATGCTTTGGCCATACACCAGGGGCTGGCCCGGCACCATGTCCTGGCGGCCGCCCAAGAGGTGGCTTTCGACCATGACACCGACCAGGCGGGCATCGCCGGCTTCCATCTGGCGCGCGACGTCCTCGACGACGAGCGGCTGGTTCTCGGGGTTCTTGCTGCTGTTGGCGTGGCTGGCATCGACCATGATGCGTTGCGCGAGACCGGCCTTGGACACGTCCAGGCAGGCGGCGTCAACGCTGGCGGCGTCGTAGTTCGGGGTCTTGCCGCCACGCAGGATCACGTGGCAGTCCTCGTTGCCGGCGGTGGACACGATGGCCGAATGGCCACCCTTGGTCACCGACAGGAAATGGTGCGGCTGCGAGGCCGCCTTGATGGCGTCGACGGCGATCTTCACGTTACCGTCCGTGCCGTTCTTGAACCCCACCGGACACGACAGGCCGGACGCCAGTTCCCGATGCACCTGGCTCTCTGTCGTGCGCGCCCCGATCGCCCCCCAGGAGACCAGATCCGCGATGTACTGCGGCGTAATCATGTCCAGGAACTCGCATCCCGCCGGCAGCCCCATGCTGTTGATGTCCAGCAGCAATTGACGGGCCACGCGCACCCCCTTGTTGATGTCGAAGCTGCCATCGAGGTCGGGATCGTTGATAAGCCCCTTCCAGCCCACCGTCGTGCGCGGCTTCTCGAAATAGACGCGCATCACGATTTCCAGGTCCGCGCTCAGGCGGTCGCGCACGGGCTTCAGGCGCTTGGCGTATTCGATGGCGGCACGCGTGTCGTGAATCGAGCACGGACCGATCACGACGATCATGCGGTCGTCCATGCCGTGCAGGATGCGGTGCATGCCTTGCCGCGCGGCGAAGACGGTCTCGGACGCCTCCTTGGTGCAGGCGAACTCGCGCATCACGTGCGAGGGCGGATTCAGTTCCTTGATTTCTCGAATACGAAGGTCATCGGTGTTGTGCGACACGGTACTGCTCCTGGGTTGCCCGCCATGGCGGCATAAAAAAAGCCGCCAGATTCGCTGGCGGCTTTTTTGGGGGGATTCTTTCCAAACTTCAGATTGAGCGCGTCCCTTCCTCCGCCAGCGGCTTCAGAAAACCAAAAAAATAAAAATAAAAGGCGGGGGACGCGAATTTCATGGGGACTGACTCTAGCACAGTTTTTTGAGAGCGTCACGCCAGATTTTTTTGGCGTGCCGCCCCCATTTAACGCATCAAGCCGTGCCGCCGACCGTCAGGCCTTCCATGCGGACCGTCGGCATGCCCACCCCGACCGGCACGCTCTGGCCGTCCTTGCCGCAGGTGCCGACGCCGGAATCCAGCTGCAGATCGTTGCCGATCATGGTCACGCGGTTCATGGCGTCGGGGCCGTTGCCGATGAGGGTTGCCCCCTTGACCGGGTAGGTCACCTTGCCGTCCTCGATCATGTAGGCCTCGGACGCCGAGAACACGAACTTGCCGTTGGTGATGTCGACCTGGCCGCCGCCGAAATTGACGGCATACAGGCCCCGCTTGACCGAGGCCACGATTTCATCGGCAGGCTTGTCGCCGGCCAGCATGTACGTGTTGGTCATGCGCGGCATGGGCAGGTGCGCGAACGACTCGCGGCGGCCGTTGCCGGTTGCGGCGGTTTTCATCAGGCGGGCATTGAGCGTGTCCTGCATGTAGCCGCGCAGGATGCCGTCTTCGATCAGCACGTTGCGCTGGGTGGCATTGCCCTCGTCGTCGATGTTGAGCGATCCGCGGCGATCCGGAATGGTGCCGTCGTCGACCACGGTGACGCCCTTGGACGCCACGCGCTCGCCGATGCGTCCGGAAAACACGCTGGACCCCTTGCGGTTGAAGTCGCCTTCCAGGCCGTGACCGACGGCTTCGTGCAGCAGGATGCCCGGCCAGCCCGACCCCAGGACCACCGTCATTTCGCCGGCCGGCGCCGGACGCGCTTCCAGGTTGACCAGCGCCTCGTGCACCGCGCGCTCGACATAGCCCTGCAGCATCTCGTCGGTGAAGTAAGCCAGACCCAGGCGGCCACCGCCGCCGGCGTGGCCCATTTCACGGCGGCCATTGCGCTCGGCAATCACGGTCAGCGACAGGCGCACCAGCGGGCGCACGTCGGCGGCCAGACGGCCATCGCTGCCCGCAACCAGCACCACGTCATATTCCGCGCCCAGGCCCGCCATGACCTGGATCACATGGGGATCGCGCGCCCGCGCCATGCGTTCGACGCGTTCGAGCAGCGCGACCTTTTCGGGCGCGCTGAGGCTGGCGACGGGATCGATGTCCGCATAGAGGCTGCGGCCGATCTCGGCCTCGACCTGGGCGGCGACCTTGACCTTGCCTGCGCCGCGGCGGGCAATACCGCGCACGGCATGCGCCGACGACAGCAGCGCCTCGGGCGACAGCGAATCCGAATACGCGAACGCGGTCTTTTCACCGCTGACCGCGCGCACGCCCACGCCTTGGCTGATCGAGAAACTGCCCGTCTTCACGATCCCTTCTTCCAGGCTCCAGCCTTCACTGCGCGTGTACTGGAAATACAGGTCGGCGTAATCGACCTTGTGGGTGAAGATTTCACCCAGTGCCCGCGCCATGTCCGCCTCGGTCAGACCCCAGGGGTCGAGCAGAAGGGATTTGGCGGTGGCCAGGGAAGCAATGGCGGGATCGATGATTTTCATAGGCTCAGTTCAGGAACGGCACCGGGGCCGTGCATGCGCGTCGTGGCGCTCAAGACCGTATCGTACCGCCGACACGGGCCCGGCGTCCCGGCAAACGCCAAAGGTCGCGGCTTACCGCAGCGGCAAATGCGGGACAAAATGGTCTCGCATTATCTTGCCGACATAGATGGAGACGGCATACTGGGTATCAAGTTAAGTACCTAATTACGTATCAAGTTAAGCAATTGTGCTCAGACCGAATGGCAAGACTGGGACTTTTCGTGTTGTCGCATGACCTGACGGCAAAATGAAAACTCGGGGACGGAACACCATGGCGCCCGGGTATATCACCGCGGGCGGGGTGCAAAGCCATAATGTATGGCACCCGCTTTCGCGACGATTTCCCGCCTGAAGAAAATTGCGGCATTCGACGCGCATTGCACGCGCCCTCGTCCAGGATGATCGGGCATGCAATGCCGGCCAATCACACGCTAGGCCCGTCATTACAAGGTTGTCCGACAATTGCCCGCCCGCACCGCCCGCCCGTAAACCAAGCAAGCGCTTGTTTCAGTTTGTCCCAAATTTAAGATTTTCCTTCCTAACTGATGGAAATGGCGGGCAGCCGCAAAGCGGAGAGCCGGTGGCGCTTTTGATACAAAGTAATTAGTCCGACAATTGAGATACCACCTCGTAAATTCTGTATTATGCGAGGCACAACAATTAAACATAACTTCGCCGGCGATTAAAGCAGTTCCATAATCAGGAATAAACATGGCCCGAGAAACCTACGCAGCTCTGCAAGCAAAGATAGAAAAGGAAATCAACAAGCTCCAGAAGAAGGCGGAAATCCTTCAGACGAAGCGCCGCAAGCCGGTCATCACCTCCATCATCACGTCGATGCGCGAGTACGACATTACGCCTGACGAGATCATCGCCGCCTACGGCGCAGGCAAGCCCGCGCGCGCCGCCACGAGTGGCCGCCGCAAGGCCAGCGGCCCCGCCCGCGCAGCCGGCGCCGCCAAGCGCGCCGTGGCGCCCAAGTACCGCCATCCCCAAACCGGAGAAACCTGGAGCGGCCGCGGCAAGGCGCCGCGCTGGCTCGCCGCTGAAGAAGCCGGCGGCGCCACCCGCGAGAGTTTTCTTATCAAGGAATAAAACCTATTCTTCAGTAAGAAAAAAAGCGGCGCACCATGATGGTGCGCCGCTTTTTTATTTTAAGCAGGCGCCGCGAGGCGCCTGCTTTCGTCAACGTGCCGGGAATTGAATCTCTCGCTCAGCGCCATTATTGCCTGGGAAATTGTCGAATATGGCACGCACCAGATAGGGCATGGTGCGAATCAAATCGTCACGCTCGCTCAATATGAACGCCGTCGAGCGGTAAACTTCCGCGCCGCCGTTCTGGGTATCACGAATGAAGAGCGAGAGGGAATTGCGCTGGACGACCATGGGCACGTCCACCCAGTCAGGTCCCCAGAATCCCGCGCCCATGCCCCAGGGGCCCGGCCCATAGAAGCCGCCGTAGCCGCCGTAGAAATACGGGTCGTACGGACGGCGCACCATCACCTGCGTCTGGGTTGTGCCATAGCGGAACGACACCTCAAACCGCCCCTTCACGCCAGGGCGCGCCTCGACCAGTCCCGTGGCCCCGATCCCCGCGCGCACCATATCCTGAAATGACTGATATTCCAGATTATTGATTTGGGATGGGTCGGCAGGAACAAACTGGTAGGTCTGGCCCTCGACACCGGTTGGCCATTGCTGAAACGACGTCACACGGGCGGAGACGGTGGGCGCGGCGCAGCCTGTCAGCATCATGGCTGCAAGCACCGAAAAAATACCGGCCCATCGGCCCAGACTGTTGATCCAAGACATCCTGGACATTTGAGACTCCTGTTCGCACGACGGCGCCATCATAACGAGCTTTGACATAAGCGCTTGCCAAAAGTTTTCAGGCTAGCCCGTACGCCCAAGGTACCGCTCAACCGCCAGCCACTACAATAGCCTTCTTGTTCATACAGGACTGCAAATCCCCATGCGCACCGACACGCCCGTTACCGTATACCGCAAGGATTACCAGCCCTACCCCTACGAAATTCCTGAAGTCGCCCTCGCCTTCGATCTCGCGCCCGACGCGACCGAAGTGCGTTGCACGATGCACGTGCAGCGCAGGCAAGACGCCAGCGCTGACGCCGCCCTGATCCTGGATGGAGAAGAGCTGGAACTCGTGTCGGTAGGCGTGAATGGCGAGCCGCTGCCGGCGGCCAGCTACCAGTTGACCGAACACACGCTCACGCTGCGCGGCCTGCCCGCCGATGCCACCGTTGAAATCGTCAGCCGCTGCAAGCCTTCCGCCAATTCCACGCTGATGGGCCTGTATGTGTCTGGCGGCAATTTCTTCACGCAATGCGAGGCCGAGGGCTTCCGGCGCATTACCTGGTTTGCCGATCGTCCCGACGTGATGTCGCGCTACCGCGTGACGCTGCGCGCGCAGCCCGAGTATCCCGTGCTGCTGTCCAACGGCAACCTGATCGCCTCGCGCCAGTTGCCCGACGGCCGCAATGAAGTCGAGTGGGAAGATCCGTTCCCCAAACCCTGCTACTTGTTCGCGCTGGTCGCGGGCAACCTGACGCATCGCGAAACCACGGTCAAGACGGTCAGCGGCCGGGACGTGCTGCTGCAGGTCTACAGCGACCCCGGCTCCGAAACCAAAACCGAATGGGCATTGGATTCCCTGGTGCGTTCCTTGCGCTGGGACGAGAGCCGCTTTGGTCTCGAACTGGATCTGGACCGCTTCATGATCGTGGCCGTCCATGACTTCAATATGGGAGCCATGGAAAACAAAGGCCTGAATATCTTCAATGCGGCCTACGTGCTGGCCGACGCGGAAACCGCCACCGATGCCAACTACGAAGGCATCGAGTCGGTCATCGGGCATGAATACTTCCACAATTGGACCGGCAACCGCGTCACCTGCCGCGACTGGTTCCAACTGAGCCTGAAGGAAGGTCTCACGGTCTTTCGCGATCAGGAATTCAGCGCCGACATGATGGCCCGCGACATGGACGCGGCCGCCGCGGCCAGCGCCCGCGCCGTCAAGCGCATCGACGACGTCGTGGCGTTGCGCGCCGCGCAGTTCCCGGAAGACGCCGGCCCCATGGCGCATCCGATCCGCCCCGAGAGCTACCAGGAGATCGGCAACTTCTACACGGCCACCGTGTACGAGAAAGGCGCCGAGGTCATCCGCATGCAGCACACGCTGCTGGGCGAGGCCGGGTTCCGCGAAGGCATGGACGAATACTTCCGCCGCCACGACGGCCAGGCCGTCACGTGCGACGACTTCGTCGCCGCGATGGAATCCGTCTACGTCAAGCAGCACCCGGGACGCGACCTGTCCGTGTTCCGCCGCTGGTACCGGCAGGCCGGCACGCCGCGCGTCACGGTCAGGCTCGACCACGACGCGGCCACTCGCCTCTGCACGGTGACGCTTACCCAGGCCTGCCCGCCGGTCGGCGTTGAAAAGAAGGCCGGCCCCGACTACGTGAAGGCGCCCTTTCACATTCCGTTTGCGATCGGCTTGCTGGACCGTGAGGGCAACGCGCTGCCGCTGCGTCAGGACGGCGCGGTCGTGGACACCGCCCTGCTGGAACTGACCACGCAAAGCCAGCAATGGGTGTTCGAAGATATCGCCGACCGCCCCGTGCCCTCGCTGCTGCGCGACTTCTCGGCGCCGGTCATCGTGGACTACGACTGGTCCAACGAGGAACTGGCGCTGCTGTCCGCGCACGATGGCAATCCGTTCGCACGCTGGGAAGCCGGCCAGGAACTGGCCACCCGCCAGATTCTTGCATTGGCCGACGCCAGCCAGGCGGGCCGCCCGCTGCAGGCCGATGCCGCCTTCATCGAAGCCTGGCGCGCGTTGCTGACCGATCCCGCCCTGGACGCCGCGTACCGTGCGCGCGCGTTGGCGCTGCCTTCGGAAAAGACGCTGGCCGAGCGCATGCAGCAGGTCGATCCGCCTGCGTTGGCCGTGGCACGCGATTTCCTTCGCGCCGAACTCGGCCGTCAGCTCCATGCCGAATTCCGCCGCGCCTTCGACGAGAACCAGACGCCGGGCGAATATAGCCCCGCGCCCATTCCCGCCGGCATGCGCGCACTGAAGAACCTGGCGCTCAGCCACCTGATGGCCGCTGGCGAGCCCGAAGCCCAGCGCCTTGCCGAAGCGCAGTACGCCACCGCCGGCAACATGACCGACAGCATGGCCGCGCTGGCCGCCTTGATCAACTTTGGGCAAGGCGACTACCCGAAAGAGGCGCTGGCCGCTTTCTACACCAAATGGAGCGCCAATCCGCTGGTGGTGGACAAGTGGTTCGCGCTGCAGGCCACCGCCCGCTCGACCACGGTGCAGACCGCCCGCGAGCTGATGCAGCACCCGGCATTCACGCTGCGCAACCCGAACCGCGCCCGCGCGCTGATTTTCCAGTTCTGCCTCAACAATGCCCGCGGCATGCACCAGCCGGACGGCTCGGGCTACACGTTCTGGGCGGAGCAGGTTCTGGCATTGGACGCGCTCAATCCGGAGATCGCCGCGCGGCTGGCGCGTGCGCTCGACAACTGGTCTCGCTTCGTCCCGGCGCTGCGTGCCCCCATGCAGGCCGCGCTTGAAAAGGTGCGCCAGCACGACGGCCTGTCGCGCAACGTCCAGGAAATCGTATCCAAGGCTTTAGAATTCGCTGCATAGGGAGATCCTTTTGAAACGTAAAACACTCACTCAATACCTGGTGGAGCAGCAACGCTCCGCCCAAGCCCTGGCGCCGGAAGTGCGCCTGCTCATCGAAGTCGTGGCGCGCGCGTGCAAGGCCATCAGCCACGCAGTCAGCAAGGGCGCGCTGGGCGGCGTTCTGGGTAGCCTGGAAAGCGAGAATGTCCAGGGCGAGGTCCAGAAGAAGCTCGACGTGCTCTCCAACGAGATCCTGCTGGAAGCCAATGAATGGGGCGGCCACCTGGCGGCCATGGCGTCGGAAGAGATGGAAACCATCCATCTGATCCCGAACCGCTACCCCAAGGGCGAATACCTGCTGCTGTTCGATCCGCTCGATGGCTCGTCGAACATCGACGTGAACGTCTCCATCGGCACCATCTTCTCGGTGCTGCACGCGCCGCACGACGTGTCGGGCGCGCCCGTCTGCGAAGCGGACTTCCTGCAACCGGGCAACAAGCAGGTGGTGGCCGGTTACGCGGTGTACGGTCCGCAGACGATGCTTGTGCTGACCATCGGCAACGGCGTCGTGGGTTTCACGCTGGATCGCGAAATGGGCTCGTGGGTGCTCACGCACGAGAACATCCGCGTGCCGGAAGACACCAAGGAATTCGCCATCAACATGTCGAACAAGCGCCACTGGGCTGCCCCGGTCAAGCGCTACATCGACGACTGCCTGGCCGGCTCGACCGGCCCGCTCGGCAAGGACTTCAACATGCGCTGGATCGCCTCGATGGTGGCCGACGTGCATCGCATCCTGACCCGCGGCGGCATCTTCATGTACCCGTGGGATGCGCGCGAGCCGGGCAAGGCCGGCAAGCTGCGCCTGATGTACGAAGCCAATCCCATGAGCTTCCTGATCGAACAGGCAGGCGGCGCGGCCATCAACGGCGTCCAGCGCATCATGGACATCCAGCCTGACACGCTGCACCAGCGCGTCAGCGTCATCCTGGGCTCGAAGAACGAAGTCGAACGCGTGGGCCGCTATCACGCCGAAGACGCGGGCAAGTAAGACGCCCGCCGCGCTTTCGGCGCGCCAATGCAAAAGCCCCCGGCCATCATGGCCGGGGGCTTTTTTCAAGGGTACAGGCAAGCAGGGGGTGCGTTACTTGACCTCTTCGATGGACTTCACGTCGTCCTTGTTGATCTGCATTTTCTTGCCGTTCTGTTCGTATTCATACATGCCCGACTTCTTGTCGTATTCGGGCTCGTCGGGCGCTACGGTCGAAGATCCGTCGCGTTGGTGAATAACCGAGGGCGACGAGCATCCGGCCAGCACACCAACGCCGGTCATCACCAGGGCCAACGTCATGGTCTTCAGCTTCATGGTTGTGTTCTCCGAGTGTTGAATGGGTGATTTCACTCTATCCGAATCGCTCCCCGAAATCGTGTCGGGTTGTCGGCAAAATGCATAAGAACGTAATCGTCCCCGCCCCCAATAATGAAAAACCCCTCGCAGGACGCGCCTGGGAGGGGTTGCAACCGTACACAAGCGGCAATCGTGCTTACACCTTGGCGTGTGTCTCGATGAAACGGCGTACGGCGGCCTCGCTGCAGTCCATGACTTCGACGCGTTGCGGCAGCGATTCCAGGTCTGCGAGGTTGCCCGGCGGCGTGGCCGGACGGCCAAGCGCTTCCTCGATGGTCTCGGAGAACTTGGCCGGCAGCGCGGTTTCCAGCACGAGCATGGGAACGCCCGGCTCGACGAATTCGCGCGCGACCTTCACGCCGTCGGCGGTGTGCGGGTCGACCAGCACGCCGGTGGCGTCGTAGACGGACCGGATCGTGGCCAGGCGATCCGTATGCGAGCTGGCGCCCGACACGAAGCCATAACGCGACTCGAACTGGTCCTTCATGTCGGACAGGTCGAACGCGCCGTCGCGTGCCATCGTCGCCCACAATTCCTTCACGCGGTCGGTATCGCGGCCCGTCAGGTCGAACACGAAGCGCTCGAAGTTCGACGCGCGCGAAATGTCCATCGAGGGGCTGGACGTGGCGTACGTCTGCGCAGCCGCGCGCGGACGATACACGCCAGTGCGGAAGAACTCCTCCAGCACGTTGTTCTCGTTCGTGGCAAGCACGAGGCGGCGGATGGGCAAACCCATGCTGCGGGCGATGTGGCCCGACAGGATGTTGCCGAAATTGCCCGACGGCACGGCGAACGACACTTCTTGTCCCGCGCGCTCGGTGGCGCGCAGCCAGCCATGGAAGTAGTAGACGACCTGGGCGGCGATACGGGCCCAGTTGATCGAATTGACGGCGCCCAGACGGTACTTCGTCTTGAAGGCCAGATCGCCGGCCAGCGCCTTGACGATGTCCTGGGCTTCGTCGAAGACCCCGCGCACGGCGATGTTGTGAATGTTCTCGTCTTGCAGCGAGTACATCTGCGCGCGCTGGAAGGCGCTCATGCGGCCGTGGGGCGACAGCATGAACACCGCCACGCCCTTCTTGCCGCGCAGCGCGTATTCAGCGGCCGAGCCCGTGTCGCCGGAGGTGGCGCCCACGATGTTCAGCGTGGTGCCGCGCTTGGAGAGCACGTACTCAAATACCTGGCCCAGGAACTGCATGGCCATGTCCTTGAACGCCAGCGTGGGACCTTCGGACAGGCCCAGCAGCGACAGCCCGCCATCGAGCGGACGCAGCGGAACGATGTCCTCGCTGTTGAAGATCTGCGGCGTGTAGGCGGCACGGGTCAGACGGCGCAGGTCGTCCGAGGGGATGTCCGTGGCAAACAACGACAGCACTTCGAAGGCCAGATCGGCATACGACAAGCCGCGCCACGATTCCAGCGTTTCCGCGGAAACCTGCGGCAGCGTCTGCGGCACCGCCAGCCCGCCGTCGGGCGCCAGGCCTTCGAGCAGGATGTCGGAGAATTCGAGCGGGGCCATGCCGCCGCGCGTAGAGATGTATTTCATGTCAATTGCTCCACGATGCACCGGGCGCCCCCGATCACGTCAGGTTCTCCACGCGCAGGCGCGTCACCTTGGACCGCACGAACGGCAGCGACTCAATGCGCTCGATGGCCTGATTGACGTTGCCTTCGACGGCTTCGTGCGTGAGGAAGATGATGTCGGCGCCGCCGATGTGCGACGGCTGCTGGATCATCGAACCGATGGAAATGCCGCGGTCGGCCAGGATGCGGGCGATGTCCGCCAGCACGCCGGGCTGATCGTCCACGCGCAGACGCAGGTAGTAGGACGTGCTGACCTGTTCGATCGGCAGGATCGGGGTGTCCGACATGGCATCCGGCTGGAAGGCCAGGTGCGGCACGCGGTTGCCCGGATCGGCGGTGTGCAGGCGCGTCACGTCGACCAGGTCGGCCACGACGGCCGAGGCGGTGGGCTCTTCGCCCGCGCCCTGCCCGTAGTACAGCGTCGGGCCGACGGCGTCGCCCTTGACCAGCACGGCGTTCATCGCGCCTTCGACATTGGCCAGCAGGCGCTCGGACGGCACCAGCGCCGGATGCACGCGCAGCTCGATGCCGTCGGGGCGGCGCTTGGTGATGCCCAGCAGCTTGATGCGATAGCCCAGGCGCTCGGCGTGTTCGATGTCTTCGGCGGCCAGTTGCGAAATGCCTTCGATGTGGGCGCGGTCGAATTGGACCGGCACCCCGAATGCCAGCGAGGCCAGCAGCGTCAGCTTGTGGGCCGCGTCCACGCCTTCCACGTCGAACGTGGGGTCGGCTTCGGCGTAGCCCAGGCGCTGCGCTTCCGCCAGCACGTCGGCAAACGGCAGCCCGCGCGAGCGCATTTCGGACAGGATGAAATTGGTGGTGCCGTTGATGATGCCGGCCACCCACTGGATGCGGTTGGCGGTCAGGCCTTCGCGGATCGCCTTGATGATGGGGATGCCGCCCGCGACGGCGGCCTCGAAGTTCACCATCACGCCGCGTTCGGACGCGGCGGCGAAGATCTCGTTGCCATGCTTGGCCAGCAAGGCCTTGTTGGCCGTGACCACATGCTTGCCGTTGGCGATGGCTTCGAGCACCAGCTCGCGCGCCAGCGTGTCGCCGCCGATCAGTTCCACGACGATGTCGATGTCGGGATCGCGCACCAGCGCGTGCACATCGGTGTCGACCAGAATGGAGTCGCCCACGCGGGCACGCGCCTTTTCCACGTCGCGCACGGCGGCGCGGGTGACTTCAATGCGGCGGCCAGCGCGGCGGGCGATTTCCTCGGCGTTGCGGGACAGCACGGTCCACGTGCCGCCGCCAACCACGCCAAGACCAAGCAGACCCACCTTCATGGGTTTCATCGCGCCGCCCTCTGCGGGCGGGCGTTGAGGGGAATTCATTTCACTTCTCCATAATCCTGTGCATGAAGCTGTTGCCACCCGATCGCGATGCCGCGGATCCGGCTCCGCCGGTCCGCAGGCATGCCCCTCAGAGGGGGAAGCGCGCAGCGCTGCGGGGGTGGGCACCCATCACTTCAGCAATCCGTCCTTGCGGAACATATCTTTGATGCCGCGCACCGCTTGACGCGTGCGCTGCTCGTTTTCGATAAGCGCGAAGCGCACGTATTCGTCGCCATACTCGCCGAAGCCGATCCCGGGGGACACGGCCACTTTCGCATCCGACAGGACACGCTTGGCAAATTCCAAAGAGCCCATCGCCCGGTAGGGTTCGGGGATCTGCGCCCAGATGTACATGGACGCCTTGGGAATCTCCACATTCCAACCTGCTTCATGCAGGCCGCGCACGAGCACGTCGCGGCGGCTCTGGTATTGCGCCACGATTTCGCTCACGCAGTCCTGCGGGCCGTCCAGCGCGGCGATGGACGCCACCTGGATCGGCGTGAACGTGCCGTAGTCGTGATAGCTCTTGATGCGAGCCAGCGCGTTGACCAGCTCGCGGTTGCCGACCATGTAGCCGATGCGCCAGCCGGCCATGTTGTAGCTCTTGCTCATCGTGAAGAACTCGACAGCAACGTCGCGCGCGCCGGGCACCTGCATGATGGACGGCGCCACATAACCGTCGAACGTGATGTCGGCATACGCCAGGTCATGCACGACGAGAATGTCGTGTTCCTTGGCAAGCGCCACCACGCGCTCAAAGAACGACAGGTCCACGCACTGCGCAGTCGGGTTGCTGGGAAAGCCCAGCACCATCATCTTGGGTTTCGGGATGGATTCGCGCACGGCGCGTTCCAGCTCCTCGAAGAAGTCAACGCCCGGCGTCATGCGCACGGAACGGATGTTGGCGCCCGCGATGACGGCGCCGTAGATGTGGATCGGGTAGCTGGGATTGGGCACCAGCACGGTGTCGCCGCGGTCCAGCGTGGCCAGCATCAGGTGCGCCAGGCCTTCCTTGGAGCCGATGGTGACGATGGCCTCGGAGTCCGGGTCGAACTCGACCGCGTAGCGGCGCTGGTACCAGTCGCAGATCGCCTTGCGCAGGCGCGGAATGCCCTTGGACACCGAATAGCCGTGGGTGGTGGGACGCGTGGTCGCCTCCACCATCTTGTCGACGATGTGCTTGGGCGTCGCCCCATCCGGATTGCCCATCGACATGTCGATGATGTCTTCGCCGCGCCGACGCGCCGCCATCTTGAGCTCGCCGGTAATGTTGAAAACGTACGGGGGCAAACGCTCGATGCGAGAGAACTTCCTCATGATGGGAATCCTTAGGGGCGAAAAGGCAAAAAGACCAGGGCGCGGTCGCGCGAAGGGGAAAGGGGCTCTGAGCCGCGCCAGCTCACGATTGCAGCGCAGCAAAACCCTGTAATCTAGCGCAACGACGCCTTGGCGGCAAATGGGGCAAAAAAGCCCCTTTTTCCCCGTGGATACGTTGCAACATGCGGCGTGTCCGATGCGCTATTATCAAGCACGTAAAGCCGGAGTTTTTATTGAAGCTGCATACCGATCCTGCGACGGCCGCTCTAAACACTGTCACCGCCTATGGCGATGGCTACATCGAGGTCAACCAGGTACGTTTTTCCTCTTCGGTCGCTTTCGGCCCCGAAGGCGAAGTGACCATCTGGCCTGTTGAGTCGACGGCCGACATCACCTCCTCCCTCTTGCTCCTGGCAGCTGGATTGTCCGAGCCCGCCCGCAATCCCCTGGATTTTCTGGATGCCCCGGAAGCCGCGCCCAGCCGCCCGGCCAACGCCCCCGAAGTCCTGCTGGTGGGCACCGGCGGCAAGCAACAGTTCCTGCGTCCCGACGTGCTGCGTCCCCTTTTGGCGATCGGCATCGGCGTTGAAACCATGGACACCCACGCTGCCTCGCGCACCTACAACATCCTGATGGCTGAAGGCCGGCGCGTGGTCGTCGCCCTCATCCCTCCCCACGGAGCCACGAATTAATGACGCCGAGCATAGGCAAACCCGCCCCGTTGTTCACCGCCGAAAGCACGATCGGCCCCATCAGCCTCGAACAATGCCAGGGGCGGGCCGTGATCCTGTATTTCTACCCCAAGGACAACACGCCCGGCTGCACCACCGAAAGCCAGGATTTCCGCGATCTGCACGCCGACTTCCTGTCGGCCAGCGCAATCGTGATCGGCATCTCGCGCGACTCGCTGAAGTCGCACGAGAATTTCAAGGCCAAGTACGAGCTTCCTTTCCCTCTCATCTCCGACGCCGACGAAACCGTCTGCAATCTGTTCGGCGTTATCAAGCAGAAGAACATGTATGGAAAGCAGGTGCGCGGCATCGAACGCAGTACCTTCTTGATCGACGCCTATGGCGTGCTGGTGCAGGAGTGGCGCGGGGTGAAGGTCCCAGGCCACGCCAAGGAAGTCCTGCAAGCCGCCAAAAGCATCGGTTAGCCGCACAGGAAACCCGTCAGGCGCTATAGCCGGCCCAAACAGGAGAGTGACGCATATGCCGCTTCCGAAGTTGCCTACCCGCCCCGCAGCCATCCTGACCTTCCCCTCGGGCGAATCCGCCCGGGCGCAGGCCCGCACCACCAAGACTGCCGCTGCGCGGTCCAACACCCAGGCAGCCCTCGCCGAAGACGAGGACGAACTGCTGGTACAGCCAGAACTTGAAGGCCTGGCGGCGCCGGCACGCAAGGCCCACACGCCGTCGCCCGCTCACCAGGCGCCGCCCCCCGCCGCGCCGGCCGCTCGCGCCCCGGCGCGCCAGCAGGCCAAGGCTGCGCCCGCCCCCGCCAAGCGCGGCAAGGCGCGCGCCCAGAATGAACCTCGCAAGCTGTTCGTGCTGGACACGAACGTGCTGCTGCATGATCCCAGTTCGCTCTTCCGCTTCGAAGAGCACGACATCTTCCTGCCGATGATGACGCTGGAAGAACTGGACCACCAGAAAAAGGGCATGTCGGAAGTCGCGCGCAACGCGCGTCAGGTCAGCCGGTCGCTCGATTCGCTGGTGCAGGACGCCACGCACCTGGACGAAGGCCTTGAGCTGGCCAAGCTGGGCAACAAGGATGCCACGGGCCGCCTGATGTTCCAGACCACGGCCATCCACAGCACCCTGCCCTCGGACTTGCCGATGGGCAAGGCCGACAACCAGATCCTGGGTGTGGTGCGCGCCCTGCAGGAAAAATACCCGCAGCGCGAGGTCGTGTTGGTGTCCAAGGACATCAACATGCGCCTGAAGGCGCGCGCGCTGGGCATGGCCGCCGAAGACTACTTCAACGACCATGTCCTCGAAGACTCCGACCTGATGTACTCGGGCGTGATGCAGTTGCCCGAAGACTTCTGGAACAAGCACGGCAAGGACGTCGAATCCTGGCAACAGGGCGGCACCACCTTCTACCGCATCCACGGCCCGCTGTGCTCGCAATTCGTGGTCAATCAGTTCGTCTACTTCGAAGGCCAGATGCCGCTGTACGCGCAAGTGCGCGAAGTCAGCGGCAAGATGGCGGTGCTGGCCACCCTGCGCGACTATACCCACGGCAAGAACAATGTCTGGGGCATCACGGCGCGCAATCGCGAGCAGAATTTCGCCATGAACCTGCTGATGAACCCGGAATGCGATTTCGTGTCGCTGCTGGGCCAGGCCGGCACGGGCAAGACGCTGCTGGCGCTGGCGGCGGGCATCACGCAGGTGCTGGAGACCAAGCGCTACACCGAGATCATCATGACGCGCGTCACGGTGCCCGTCGGTGAAGACATTGGTTTCCTGCCCGGCACCGAAGAGGAAAAGATGCTGCCCTGGATGGGCGCGCTTGAAGACAACCTCGACGTGCTGAACATGGGCGAAGGCGAAGGCAACGGAGACTGGGGTCGCGCGGCCACCATGGACCTCATCCGCTCGCGCATCAAGGTCAAATCCCTGAACTTCATGCGTGGCCGCACCTTCCTGAACAAGTACCTCATCATCGACGAGGCGCAAAACCTGACGCCCAAGCAGATGAAGACGCTGGTGACCCGTGCTGGCCCTGGCACCAAGGTGATCTGCCTGGGCAACATCGCGCAGATCGACACGCCCTACCTGACGGAAGGCAGTTCGGGCCTGACCTTTGTGGTCGACCGCTTCAAGGGCTGGCCGCACTCGGGCCACGTCACGCTGCAGCGTGGCGAGCGCTCCCGCCTGGCCGACTACGCGGGCGACGTGCTCTAGGCTTGTTCTCGCACCGGCAAACAAAAAGCCCCTTGATCGCTCAAGGGGCTTTTTTTCACTACCGCGCGCCGATTATTTGTCGGCTGCGTTGGTGATGGCATTGCCTGCCCGGGACATGTCCTTACCCATGCCGGCGACGGTATTGCAACCGGCCAGCACGAAACCGAACACGACAAAGGCAGTCAGCACAATCTTGCCGCGCATGCTGTGACTCCAAAATGAAAAAATGAAAGCGCCTGCGCTCAGGCGATCTGCACGCGCAGTTCGCCCAGGCCTTCGACGCCGCCAGTGATCACGTCACCTTGGCGCACGGCGCCCACGCCCTCGGGCGTGCCGGTGAAGATGATGTCGCCGGGCTGCAGTTCAAACAGGCCCGACAGATACGAAATGCTTTCCGGAATATTCCACAGCATCTGCGAAATGTCGCTGGATTGCTTGCGCTCGCCATTGACGTCCAGCCAGATGGCGCCCTTGTCGAGCGTGCCGACCACGCTGCGCGGGTGGATGGGGCCCAGCGGCGCCGACTGATCGAAGGCCTTGCCGATTTCCCAGGGGCGGCCCTGCTTCTTCATTTCGCCTTGCAGGTCGCGGCGGGTCATGTCCAGACCCAGCGCATAGCCCCACACGCATTCGTTGGCCTGGTCGACGGGGATGTCGCGGCCGCCCTTGCCCAGTACCACGACCAGCTCCATCTCGTAGTGCAAATTGGAAGTCTTGGGCGGATAAGGCATCTTGCCGGTTTCGCCGTCGGCCACGAACAGCACCGCGTCAGCGGGCTTGCAGAAGAAGAACGGATCTTCACGGCCCGTGAAACCCATTTCCTTGGCATGTTCGGCGTAATTGCGGCCGACGCAATAGACGCGGCGCACGGGGAACAGCGCGGCGCTGCCGGCAACGGGGACCGCGACGGGCGGCTGGGGAGGCAAAACGTAGTCCATGAGCTATCAACCTATGACAAATACGTGACCGGAATATCCGGGAAAGATGTTACCCCGACGCCGCGCGCGCTTGGCATGCCCTGTGCCCCCGCGATGGGGCGTTGTTGTTGTTGGGCGGCCGGGCGTTTGAAAAAGCACTCGCGAGTGTAGCCCTTTCTGCGGCCAATGCGAGGACCGCACGGAACGGGCGCCTGCAAGACAACGGCGCGGCGGCGACAGGCCACGGGCCGTCGCGGCCGCGCCGCCGGTAGGCGCCGGCCGGCAAGATGCCGGCTGGCGTGTAGCCCGATCAGCCCTTGGTGTAGCGCTCGGCGCTGCGCACGATTTCCTCGTGAGCGGCGTCCACGCCCTTCCAGCCCTTGACCTTGACCCACTTGCCCTTTTCCAGGTCCTTGTAGTGCTCGAAGAAATGCTGGATGCGGGAGATGTCTTCCGCGGGCAGATCCTCGTAGGACTTGATGTTGCGGTACGGGGGGTAGAGCTTTTCGATCGGCACGGCCAGCAGCTTGGCGTCGCCGCCCGACTCGTCGTCCATTTCCAGCACGCCGATGGCGCGGCAGCGCACGACGGCGCCGATCTGGATGGGGAACGGGGTCAGGACCAGCACGTCGGCGGGGTCGCCGTCTTCGGACAGGGTCTGGGGGATATAGCCGTAGTTGCACGGGTAGTGCATGGCCGTCAGCATGAAGCGGTCGACGAAGATCGCACCGGAATCCTTGTCGACCTCGTACTTCACCGGGTCGGCGTTCATGGGGATTTCGATGATGACGTTGAAGTCTTCCGGCAGCTTCTTGCCAGGGGAGACGCGATCAAGACTCATGGTTCAACCTTGTTTGTCTGAAAGGATATTCAAATCGAGCCGTCGTCCTTGAACGGCGGCTTGGTGGTCGGCACGGGCGCCGCGGGCGGCGCAGGCTTGGGAGCAGGCACGGCCGGCGCCGGCGCGTACGTGGGCACGGGCTCGTCGAACGCCGCCGCCGGAATGGGCGCGCTGTCGAAGTATTCGTCGATATCGGACGTTCCGCGAGCCAGCGGCGCGTCTTCGGGCGCCAGGGCGCGGTCTTGCTGGGCCTTGCTGGCGCGGGCATCCGGATCCAGTACGTAGTCCGAAGCCGATGCGGCAGCCGGCGGCAAGGCCGGGTAATCGCCACCGGTGTCCTCATCGCTGTCCGTGTCCGACAGGCCGACGGCATAGCCGCCTTCGGCATCCACGCGATAAGGGTCCGAGCCGGTGTCTGCGGCGGGAAGCGCCGCATCCGAGGCCAGCACCGGCAACGCCATGCTGGCGGCCGTGGCCAGGCGCCAGTGGCGCACGGCATCTACCGGCCGGTCCAGACGATCGTACAGACTGCCCAGCAGCGCGTGCGTCTGCGCATCGCTGCGCCGCGCCAGGCTACGCAAGAGGTAGCGTTCGGCCTGTCCCCAGAGCTGGCCATTCAGGCACAGCATGCCCAGGGCGGTCAGGAGGTCGGGATCGGTCGGGCGTTGATGCAGCCAGGTCTCGGCCTTGGCCAGGCGCCGCGACACCTGCTCGGCTTCGCAGCGGGCGTAGGCCGCCACCAGGGCGGGATTGAACTTGACCGCGATGGCCGATTCCAGGACGCGCGCCGCTTCGTTGGGCTCGCCGGCGGCTTCGAATGCGGCGGCGCCCGCCAGGGCAATTTCCGGGAGCAGGCGCTCTTCGGCCTTGAGGTCTTTCCAGATGGGACGCCAGGCATCGTTGGCCGCGGCGGCACGCAAGCGCGCGGCGCCCGCGGCATCGATCAGGCCGTCGGCTTCGGGGCGGCCCAGCGCATTGCGGCGCGACAGTCCGCGCGCCAGCGTGAAAACCTGTTCCTGATGATTCAGAGCCGTGTGCGCCCGCAGCAGCAGGCGCATGGTGTGCAAATGACGGGCGCCGCCGTCGGCCAGCGGGCCCAGCACGGTCAGTGCGCGTTCAGCGCGGCCCTGATCGAGCAGCATGTCGGCCGAGACGGTGGCGGTGGCTTCAATGAGGCCGGGCTCGGTGCCGGCCTGCTCTTGCGCGTTGGCCAGCAGACGATCGCGCCGGTCGAATTCGCCCAGGCCATGCGCGGCACGAGCAGCGGACAGGGCAGCCAGCACGCGCCGCGTGCGGACCTTGGTCTGGTCCAGAAGCTTGGTCAGGTCTTTTTCGGCGTGGGCGTAGCGGCCTTCAAGCAGGCCAATCCAGCCGCGTTCGAGCAATTCGTGGTCGCGAGCCTGCGCGCGCTTGCCGCGCCAGGCCCGGACGCGATCGGGAATGGCGAGCAGCCAGGCCAGAAGCCGCAGGCCCACGTACAGGATGATGAAGGTGGCGACGATGAGCAGGACGGCGAGGGTCAGCGACATCTCGATGCGCCACGGCCACACCAGAAGCAGCACGTTGCCCGCGTGCGAGCGCAGGACCACCGCCAGGGCGACGGCGACGACGGCGAGCAGCAGGGTCCAGAACCAGGTACGCATGGGTTCAGTCCTGGTCGCTGGTCTTGAAGCCGGCGGCGCGCAGAGCCGCCACGGCGTTCAGGCTGTCCGCCACATCCGGCATGCGCACGGCGATGTCGGTCTGGGCCAGTTCGCGCGCAAGCGTCTGCGCGGCGACGGTGTCAGGCGAGCGGCCATCGAAGTACTTGGAAAGCGTGGTGCCGACGTTGTCGAGTTCGCTCTTCCAGACCGAGGGCTGGCGCATCAGCATCGCGAGCTGCGCGGTCAACAGGCGCTGGCGCAGCGTGCCGCGCACCTGATCGGCCTGTTCGGGCGACAACAGCAGCGCGGCCGGTTCGTCCACGCGCTGGATGGTGATGAGACCGCCAAGCTCGTGAGCCAGCGCGGAGCCCGCGCGGCCAGGCCATGAAGCCACTTCGGCGCGCCAGCGCTGCCACCAGGGCGCGTCGGCGGGCAGGCCGGCCAGCGGATCGATCGTGGGGGCCGGCGCGGGCGGCTGGGCTTGACCGACCGGGGACACGCCCGGCGACACGGTGTCCGGCACCAGCAGCGGCGCCTTGCCGATCAGCGCGACCAGGCGTTCGATGCGGCCCGATTGCGCGGGGATGTCGACGGTGGACACGGCACGCAGGCGGTCCAGGTCGCCATTGATGGATTGCTGCAGGCTGGAGAACCGCGGGCGGTCGGCACGCGCCAGACGCGATTGCGCGGTTTCCAGGGCGACGATGGCGTTGGAGACGTTGCCGGCCAGGCGCAATTGCTGATTGGCGATGGTCAGCAGGCGTTCGACGTCATTGGCCAGCAGTTCGTCGCTGGCGCTGTCGTTGAAGTTCTGCCAAGCCTGTTGCAGGGCGTTGTATTGGCTTTGCGTTTCGCGCAACGTGTCTTCGAGTTCGGCGACGCGGCCGGTCTGCGCCTGCGCGAGGGCAAGCGCTTCGCGGGTGTCCTTGCGGGCTTGCGCCACATCGGCGCTGAGCGTATCCAGGCGCGTTGCCACTTCGCGGCCTGCGGAGACGAACTGGGTGCGTTGCTTCCACAACGCATATCCCAGGCCCACGGCCAACAGGATGACGATTATCAGTGCGGTGGCCAAAGGACCACTGCCGCGCTTGGCCGGACGGGCCTTGACGGAGTCGGCCGGGGCCGATGCGGACGCGCTTGCGTCCGGGGCGGCCGGATGAACGGCCGGATCGGTAGCGGGAGTCTTATCTGTCATGACGCGATTGTATTCGGTGTCAGTCCGAACCAACGAATCAAGCAGCAACAAAAGCCTGGAAAATCGACTCGTCGTTGGGCACGCAGATTTTTACCATCGCCGGCTCGGGCGCGCCAATGCGGGGCTGCGGCAGGCGGCCAACCAGCGAGGGGTGCGTGGCGACGAAGCGGCAGCGCTGCCACCACCCGGTCAGACCCGCGGCGCTGAGCTGACCATAAATGGCGTCGACGCCCTCTCCGCTGGTGACCAGCCAGGTGGCCGTGACGCCTGCATCGGCCCAGCGCCTGAGGGTGGCAAGCTGTTCCGCGGTCCAGCCAGCCGGTTGCCGGCGGTAGGCTGCGTGGCGCGTCACGTGCGCACCGTGTGCCTCGAGCGTATCGCCGAGCCAGTCCCGCCCCTGCGTGCCCCGCACCACCAGCACGCGCGCGGGCAACTGAGGCTGGGCGGCAAGCACGCGCCAAAGCGCCTCGGAATCATGGCTGGGGGCCGATTCGTCCGGATGCAGAACTGTTGTATTCACGCCAAAACGGCCGGTCTCGTGCAGCGCCTGGGCACTGGCGGGCCCGACCGTGGCGACCGCGACGCCCGCAGGCCAGTCCGCGGCGCCATCGGCGCGCGCGAGCTGATCCAGGTATTGGCGCGCGGCATTGCCGCTGACGAACACGACGAGGTCGTAGGCCGACGGCCGCGGCAGGTCTTCGGCAGCGACAGACAGGGGGTGGATTTCAAGTGCGGGCAGGATGCACGGTTGCCAACCGGCGCCCTGCAGGCGGCCGGCCAGCGCTTCGTTGCGCCCTGCGGGCCGCGTCAGGATGGCGATGCGCGGCCCGTCGGCGGCTGCAAACGCCGGGTCCATCAGTCGGACCCGGGGTTTTGCAGCAGTTCGCGAAGAATCGTCTCTGCACCCGCCTCCAGGAGTTCGGAGGCGGCCGCTTCGCCGATGGCTTCGGCTTCGGTCATGGGACCGCTGTGCGTGGCATGAACGACACGGGTGCCGTCGGGCGAGGCCACCAGCGCGCGCAGCGACAGCGTGTCGCCGGCGAGCTGGGCAAAGGCGGCCAGGGGCACCTGGCAGGAACCGCCCAGCTTGCGCGACACCGCGCGCTCGGCGAGCACGCAGGCGGTCGTGTCTGCACTGACCAGCGGTGCAAGCCACGCGCGCATGTCGTCGCGGTCGTCGCGGATTTCGATGCCGAGGGCGCCCTGCCCGGCCGCCGGCAGGCTGTCGGCGGGATCGAGCAGGCTGCGGATGCGCTCGCCCATGCCAAGACGGTCCAGGCCGGCGGCAGCCAGCACGATGGCGTCGTAGTCGCCCTTGTCGAGCTTGGAGAGGCGCGTATCCAGATTGCCGCGCAGGGGCTTGACCACCAGGGCGGGAAACCGGGAACGGATCTGGGACTCGCGGCGCAGGCTGGACGTGCCGACCACGGCGCCCGCGGGCAGGTCCGCCAGCGAGGCATAACGGTTGGACACGAAGGCATCGCGCGGATCCGCGCGATCGAGGACGGCGCAAAGCTCAAACGGCGCCTGCAGATCCACCGGCACATCCTTGAGGGAGTGGACGGCGAGATCGGCACGGCCGTCGAGCAGCGCGTTTTCCAGTTCCTTGACGAACAGACCCTTGCCGCCCACCTTGGACAACGTGCGGTCGAGGATCTGGTCGCCTCGGGTTGTCAGGGTAAGAAGTTCAACTGCGCACGCTGGGTACAGCGTGCGCAGTTGATCGCGCACATGCTCGGCTTGCCACAGGGCAAGCCGACTGGCGCGGGTCGCAATGACCAGACGTTGCGGTAGAGACACGTGACGCCATCAAACGAAGTTGGAGACGATGATCGTCGCGACTACCCCGAGGATGGCCAGCACGAACAGACCCTGAAGAAGGCTCAGGCCCGATTCGGATTGCTGGGGATCGGTGGATCTACGCAGACTCATGTGCTGATTCCTTGGAAGCGTTCTTGCGGCTTGCAAGCCACCGTCCAAGGACAACAACGAGCAAGGCGCCAATGATTTCAGCGGCGATTTTAACCGTAGTCGGCTGAACGCCAAATTGACGCTCGACAATAACGTCGGTCACCAGCATGCCGCCAGCGATCCAGCCCAAGAGGCCCGCGCCGAAGGTGACGACCAGCGGATAGCGGTCGATGAGCTTGAGCACCAGCGTGCTGCCCCAGATGATGATCGGCACACTGACGACCAGGCCAAAAATGACCAGGCCCAGCTGATGGTCGGCATGCGCATTCTGCGCGGCGCCGGCGATGGCGATCACGTTGTCCAGGCTCATCACGAAGTCAGCAATGATGATGGTCTTGATCGCGGCGACGATGGATGTGCCGCCCTTGATGTCGCCATGCGCATCTTCTTCGGGAACCAGAAGCTTGACGCCGATCCAGACGAGCAGCAGCGCGCCCACGACCTTCAGGAACGGGATGTTCAGAAGCTGCATTGCGAAGGCGATCAGCACGACGCGCAGAATGATTGCCCCTGCGGTGCCCCACAAAATGCCTTGCATCCGTTGCTTGGGCGCCAGGTTGCGACACGCCAGCGCGATCACGACAGCGTTGTCGCCGCCGAGCAGGATGTCGATAAGGATGATCTGAAATACCGCTGCCCAACTCAGCGTCTGAAAAAACTCAAGCACTTTGAACCCCCGAAGGCATTTATGAAAAGAATGGCCGGTCCCGGCCCGGCCGCCCTGCCGCGCGCCTTCGCGCGGCAGGTTTATTTAGAAAAACATATTATTGTAGTTCAGCTTTCAGTCAGCTTTCCGACGCGCAAGCAAAACTTTACCAATCAGTAGCACCAGCACTGCGCCCAGCGCGCCCGACATCAGTGCGAAGCTGTGCTGAGTAACGCCCAATGCGGCATCGATACGCGCCACCGGCTCCTGCAACGCCGGGTCGCCCACCAGCAGCTCGCCTGCGATGAAACCCAACAGCGCCGCCCCAACCCAGACAATGAGCGGGAAGCGTTCGATGACCTTCAAGAGCAGCGTGCTGCCAAAGATGACCAGCGGAATACTGATGGCCAGGCCGAGCACCAGCAACGTCGTGTCGCCCATCGCAGCGGCGGCGACGGCCACCACGTTGTCCAGGCTCATGACCAGGTCGGCGATCATGATGGTGCGGATGGCGGTCAACAGGTTGCCATGCGACTTGCCGGCACCGTCTTCTTCGCCTTCGGGCAGCAGCAAGGTGACGCCGATGTAGACCAGGAGCAGCGCGCCGATCAGCTTGAGCCACGGCAGCAACAACAGCTTGGCCGCGACGAGCGTCAGTACGATACGCATGATGATCGCAGCGGCCGAACCGACCACGATCGCTTTTTTCTGTTGTGCCGGAGGCAACGAGCGCGCTGCCAGCGCAATAACCACGGCGTTGTCGCCCGATAGCAGAATGTTGACCCAAATGATCTGGAGCAACGCGATCCAGAATGCCGCTGAACTGAGTTCCATGCCTCTCTTTCCTAGGTGTGATCCCCCTAGGACAAAACCAAATTAATGGGTGAATTGAACGCAAAAAACGTACTGACCGTCTTGGTGCGAGCCCGACGGCATTCTTGCTGGTACGCGCAAAATTTCTTTCATTATAGTTTCGTTCAGCTTTCCGTATGATTCACCCGGCCGCTTCCTGGACGCGGGATTTCCCTAAGAAAGCCTCAAAAAACCCGGCCAAAAAAAAACCCGCCGAAGCGGGCTTTTATCGCGCGTTGCTGAGACTTACAGCACCGACTTGAGCAGCTTGCCCATTTCGGAGGGGTTGCGCGTGGTGCGGATGCCGCAGGCTTCCATGACTTCCAGCTTGGCATCGGCCGTGTCGGCGCCGCCGGAGATCAGCGCGCCGGCGTGGCCCATGCGCTTTCCGGGAGGGGCGGTGACGCCAGCGATGAAGCCGACGACCGGCTTCTTCATGTTGTCCTTGGCCCACTGCGCGGCGTTGACTTCGTCCGGACCGCCGATTTCGCCGATCATGATGACGGCGTCGGTGTCGGGATCGTCATTGAACAGCTTGAGCACGTCGACGTGCTTCAGGCCGTTGATGGGGTCGCCACCGATACCGACAGCGCTGGATTGGCCCAGGCCCAGTTCGGTGACTTGCGCCACGGCTTCGTACGTCAGGGTGCCCGAACGGCTGACGATGCCGATGCGGCCCTTGCGGTGAATGTGACCGGGCATGATGCCGATCTTGATTTCGTCCGGGGTGATCAGGCCGGGGCAGTTCGGGCCCAGCAGCAGCGTCTTGCTGCCCTTGGCCTTCATGCGGTTCTTGACTTCGAGCATGTCGCGGACCGGGATGCCTTCGGTAATGCAGATCACCAGATCCAGTTCGGCTTCGACGGCTTCCCAGATGGCGGCAGCGGCGCCGGCGGGCGGCACGTAGATGACCGAGACGGTGGCGCCGGTGTCGGCCTTGGCGTCCTTGACCGACGCGAAGATCGGCACGCCTTCGAAATCTTCACCCGCCTTCTTGGGGTTCACGCCGGCCACGAAGGCGGCCTTGCCATTGGCGTACTCACGGCACATGCGGGTGTGGAACTGGCCCGTCTTGCCCGTGATGCCCTGGGTGATGACCTTGGTGTCCTTGTTGATCAGAATCGACATTGTGAATCCTTGATTTTTGCTTTACTTGACGGCGGCTACGACGCGGGTGGCAGCTTCGGCCATCGTGTCGGCGCTGATGATCGGCAGGCCGGAGTCGGCCAGCATCTTCTTGCCGAGTTCTTCATTGGTGCCCTTCATGCGCACGACCAGCGGCACGTTCAGGTTGACGGCCTTGCAAGCGGTGATGACGCCTTCGGCGATCACGTCGCAGCGCATGATGCCGCCGAAGATGTTGACCAGGATGGCCTTGACGCTCTTGTTGGCCAGCATGATCTTGAAGGCTTCCGTGACCTTCTCGGCCGTGGCGCCGCCGCCGACGTCCAGGAAGTTGGCCGGCTCGCCGCCGAACAGCTTGATGGTGTCCATCGTGGCCATGGCCAGACCGGCGCCGTTCACCAGGCAGCCGATGTTGCCGTCGAGCTGGATGTACGCGAGGTCGAACTTGCTGGCTTCGATTTCAGCGGGATCTTCTTCGTCCAGGTCGCGGTAGGCGACGATTTCCGGATGACGGAACAGGGCGTTGGAGTCGAAGTTGAACTTGGCGTCCAGGGCGATGATGTTGCCCTTGCTGTCGCGGTTCAGGGGGTTGATTTCGACCAGGGAGGCGTCGGTGTCCATGTAGCACTTATAGAGCTTCTGGAACACGTCAACGGCCTGGGCGGTCGAGTCGGCGGGCAGGCCGATCGCGTTGGCGATCTTGGTGGCTTGCTCGGCGGAAAGGCCAACCAGCGGGTCGATGTATTCGGTGATGATCTTTTCGGGCGTGGAGTGAGCCACTTCCTCGATGTCCATGCCGCCTTCGCTGGAAGCGATGAAAGCGACATTCTGCGTGGCGCGGTCGGTGACCAGCGAAACGTAGTATTCCTTCTGGATGTCGGCGCCGTCTTCGATGTACAGGCGGCGGACCTTCTGGCCTTCGGGGCCGGTCTGATGCGTGATCAGCTGCATGCCCAGGATTTCGGATGCCAGCTTGCGGACGTCGTCCAGCGAGCGGGCCAGCTTGACGCCGCCGCCCTTGCCGCGGCCACCCGCGTGGATTTGTGCCTTGACGACCCAAACCGGTCCACCCAGCTTTTCAGCGGCAGCCACGGCCTCGTCGACGGAAAGAGCGGGGATCCCGCGCGGCACGGGGACGCCAAATTGCTTCAGCAGTTCCTTGCCTTGATACTCGTGGATTTTCATGTGTTACCTGTCAGGACGTATGAGAAAAAGAAGGTGAATCGGAGGACGACTCGGCCGATGCCTCAGCGCTACCCCCGGTGTACCACTCGGGATAATGCTCAGCCACCACAGGGCCGCCAGTGCTAAGCGCATGGCAGCCGTCCAGTTGGAATGGACGCCGGTTCGGGTTGGGTTCCTGCCGCCGGCGGTTGGCCATGGTCTGGACCGCCGCGGTGGGAAGCACCTGCGACAGTTCGGTCATGTGCGTACAGCCCTCCACATGCCCGAACCGCTCTTTGACCTGGCGGCGGAACCCCTTGAGCAGGTTCATGCCGATCAGGTCAGTGTACGCCGGCTCGATGGCCTTGCAATGCTCGCCATAAGGCGCCGCATCATAGACGGCCTGAGCCGCCACGATCGAGAATTCCTCGTCGATGGTGATGCGCAGGTGCATATGGTGGATGGGCTGCCCGGCCTTGAACATCTCGCCGTCGCGCTTCGGAAAATCGTACGCTTTCACGTCGATCAGCTCGGCTTCCAGGTCCCAGTTGCCGTCATCGCGCGCGTACGACTGCACACGTATGGAACGCGTATGCAGCGGTTGGCGAGGACAATCCGGCGGTGGCAAGGGCATGCGAGGGGGCCTGCGGGGCAAAGATGGCCTGCGCGTATGGTGCGCGGCAACAAAACCTTCAAAGTATAGCGCAGGCGGCATTCGCGCAATCGTATTAATTGGGCGGCGGATGCCCAGCTGTCCGGTCCGCTGACCGCGCCGCCGTGACTTCCCTCCTTCCACGCGGCCCCTGCCGGTTTCGCCGCGCGGCTCGGCGTGGGGCTGGTAATGGCGTCTGCAGCAGGCAAAAACCCGGCGTGCGCGTGGCGCGCGGCCGGGTTGGAAATGCAGGAGGCCCGGCGCGCGTGCGCCGGGAACGCCATCGGCCGTCAGGCCGCCTCGCGCAGCGCGCGCGCCGCCTGGACCATGCCGATCAGCGCGGCCTCCGTTTCCGGCCAGGCGCGCGTCTTCAGGCCGCAGTCGGGATTGACCCACAGGCGTTCCTTGGGCAGGCGGGCGGCGGCCTTGTTCATCAGGTCAACCATCCAGCCGACCTCGGGCACGTTGGGCGAGTGGATGTCGTACACGCCCGGGCCGATGTCGTTCGGGTACCGGAAGTCCTCGAACGCCTTGAGCAGCTCCATATTGGAACGCGACGTTTCGATCGTGATCACATCGGCGTCCATGGCGGCAATCGATTCGATGATGTCGTTGAATTCCGAATAGCACATATGCGTGTGGATCTGCGTCTCCTCGCGTACGCCGGCGGTCGACAGGCGGAAGCAGTCCACGGCCCAGTCCAGGTATGCCTGCCAATCGGCGCGGCGCAGCGGCAGGCCTTCGCGGATGGCCGGCTCATCGATCTGGATGACGTTGATCCCGGCCGCTTCCAGGTCCACGACTTCGTCGCGCAGCGCCAGCGCCAGCTGGCGGCAGGTGGCTTCGCGCGGCTGGTCGTCGCGCACGAACGACCACTGCAGGATGGTGACCGGACCGGTCAGCATGCCCTTGACCGGCTTGTCGGTCAGCGACTGGGCGTAGGACGACCAGCCTACCGTCATGGGCGCGGGACGGGCGACGTCGCCGAAAATGATCGGCGGCTTCACGCAGCGCGAACCGTAGCTCTGCACCCAGCCGTTTTTCGTGAAGGCAAAGCCGGCCAGCAGCTCCCCGAAGTACTCGACCATGTCGTTGCGCTCGGGCTCGCCGTGCACCAGAACGTCCAGGCCCACCTTTTCCTGGAAGCGGATGACTTCCTCGATCTCCTTGCGGATGGCGGCTTCGTACGCGGAATCCGTCAAGGCGCCCGCCTTCCAGTCGCGGCGCAACGCGCGGATCTCGGCCGTCTGCGGGAACGAGCCGATCGTGGTGGTGGGATAGGCGGGCAGCCCCAGCTGCTCCTGCTGGCGCGCGATGCGGCCTGCAAACGGCGCCCGGTCGCGCGACATGCCCTTTGCTGCGGCCATGCGCTCGGCCACGGCCGGGTTGTGGATGCGCACCGAGGCGCGGCGCGCGGCCAGCGCCGCGCGTTGGCTGGCCAGCCCCTGCTGCACCGTGGGGTCCGTGGCGCTGCTCAGCGCGCGGCCAAGCAGGCTCAGCTCGTCGAGCTTCTGGGCGGCAAAGGAAAGCCAGCTCTTGAGTTCGGCGTCCAGTTCGGTTTCGTTTTCCAGGTCGACGGGCACGTGCAGCAGCGAGCACGACGGCGCCAACCACAGTCGGTCGCCAAGATGGCGCGCAAGCGGGGCGAGCGCGGCAATGGCGGCGTCGAGATCGGTGCGCCAGATGTTGCGGCCGTTGATGATGCCGGCGGACAAGACCTGCCCGTCGTTCAGGCCCGCCACCACGTCGGCCAATTGTTCGGGGGCACGCACCAGGTCCACGTGCAGGCCGGCCACCGGCAGGGCCTGCGCCGTCGAGAGGTTGTCCTTCAGACCGTCGAAGTAGGTGGCGACCAGCACTTTAACCGCACTGGCGGACAACGTGGCATAAGCCTGCTTGAAGGCATCGCGCCAGGCTTGCGGCAGATCGAGCGCCAGGATGGGCTCATCGATCTGCACCCACTCGACGCCCAGCTTGGCAAACCGCGCCAGCACCTCTTCATAGACCGGCAGCAGCGCTGCCAGAAGCGGGAGTTTCCCGGCATCGGCGGCGCCGCCGGCAAAGGCGTCGCCCTTGCCCAGGAACAGCCAGGTCAGCGGGCCGGGAATGACCGGCTTGACCTCAAGACCCAGCGCCTGGGCCTCCCTGACCTGGTCGAACAGGCTTTCGCGGGCAATGCGGAAGGTTTGGCCGGGCACCAGTTCCGGGACGATGTAGTGGTAGTTGGTATCGAACCACTTGGTCATTTCGCAGGCAGCGGCGGGCTTGCCCGACGGCGCGCGGCCGCGGCCCATGCGAAAGAGCGTGTCCAAGGACACCGGCTCGCTGTCCTTCTGGCCGAAGCGCGCCGGCACCGCGCCCAGCAGCGTTGTCCATTCCAGGATCTGGTCGTACCAGGCGAAGTCGCCCACCGGCACGAACTTCAGGCCGGCCGCGGCCTGAAGGCGCCAGTGGCGGGCGCGCAGTTCACGGCCCGTATCTTCCAGGGCGTCGGCGGTCTGCTTGCCGGCCCAATAGGCCTCGACCGCCCGCTTGAGTTCACGCTGGGCGCCGATGCGGGGGAAACCCAAATTATGAATCGTAGTCATGTTCTAGCCGCCATCCACAAAATTTGTTCAAGTGGCGATCATTCTGAGGCCAAATCAAAATGAATCAAAATCAATGTACGCATTCATAAGATGAGGAAACCTCATAGAATAGCTAGCCATGCCAACCCGCCGGGGTTTGGCGTCCTTATGCCGCCCCCGGATCCCGACCCGCTCAGCCGCCCTCAATGCTAGAAATCCGCCACCTCGAAACTCTGACCGCCATCCGGGATGGCGGCAGCCTTCAGGAAGCCGCAGAACGCCTGCACCTGACGCAATCCGCGCTGTCGCATCAGCTGCGAGATCTCGAAACCCGCCTGGGCACGCCTCTGCTGAACCGGCGCACACGGCCGGCCCGGCTGACCACGGCTGGGCTGCGGGTGCTGGCGCTGGCCGATGAGGTCCTGCCGCGCATTCGCGCCACGGAACGCGACCTGCAACGGCTGGCGGCCGGGCGCACAGGTCGGCTGCACCTGGCGATCGACTGTCATTCCTGTTTTCAATGGCTGATGCCGGCGCTGGACGCCTTCCGCGTGCAATGGCCGGATGTGGCGCTGGACCTGTCCGCGGCGTTCTCGTTCGCCCCCCTGCCCGCGCTGGTGCGCGGCGACCTGGACTTGGTCATCACGTCAGACCCGCAGCCGCTGGATGCGGTGGAATACCTGCCGCTATTCAAATATGAGCTGGTGCTGGCTGTGTCCGAAACCAACCCGTTGGCGGGCAGCAAATTCATCCTGCCGGAGCAGTTGGCGGACCAGACCCTGATCACCTACCCCGTGGACAAGCAGCGGCTGGATGTCTTCACCGCCTTTCTGGACCCGGCCGACGTGGAGCCCGCCGCTGTCCGCAAGGCGGAACTCACGCCGATCATCGCGCAGCTCGTGGCCAGCAATCGGGGCGTGGCGGCCCTGCCGAACTGGGCGCTGACGGAATACATGAATCAGGGATGGCTGCGGCTTTGCCGCCTGGGCCCGCAAGGCGTGTGGCGCACGTTGTATGCGACCGTGCGCAGCGAGGACACGGACGCCTCGTATATCGACGAGTTTCTGACCATTACCCGCGACGTCTGCTTCAAGACACTGTCGGGCATCAAGTCGGCGAAGTGAAGACCAAAGTGAAGACTGACGTGAAAACCTAAGGAACAACGACGGCCGCAGCGGCGCCGGCTGGGTAGACGCCTGCGGGAAACCACGCCGGCTGGCCGGGCGTCAGTCTTCGTCGCCCTCGCCGAGGATGCGCCGGATGACGTCGTGCGCAAAACCCCGGCTGGCCAAAAAGCGCGCCTGCTTTGCGTAGACCGCGCGATCTTCGGGCTTGGCGCTGAAGCGCTTTTTCCAGACCTCAAGCGCCCGGTCGTATTCGGTGGCGCGAAGCTGTTCGCGCAGTTCCGCGACCTGGTTGTCGTCCACGCCATGCTGGCGCAATTCCTGCACGATGCGCGCCGCGCCCTGCCGCGCGGCGCGCCGATGAACCAGGCTTTGGGCGAAGCGTTCGGTGGACAGCCAGCCTTCTTTTTCAAGCGCGTCGAGTACCGATTCGACCTCGGCCGCATCTTCGGCATAAGCAGCCAGCTTGCGCGCCAGTTCTTCGCGCGCGTGCTCGCGCCGCGACAGATACCCCACTGCCCGCATCTTCAGTGACGGTCCCTTGCGCGCCTGCTTGCCGTCGGACGTTGACGCCTCGTCGGCGCTGGCGGCGGTGTCAGCACGCCGGCCGCGCGCGGCGCCGCGCTGATTGGAACTTCGCTGCTCGGAACTGCGCTGCCACAGGCCGGAAGATTCAGCGCCATCGGCCGAACCGTCAGACGCTGCGGGTTCGCGTGCCACCCGCGCATCGGACGTGCGCCGCAAGCCTTGCGGCTTGGCGACCGTTTCGAATTCGTCGTCCAACCGGGCGCGTTGGCGCTCGGCGGACGCGGGAGTCGATTTCCAGCTCATGCGCTTTCCTGCTTGCTAAACAAAACGGCAGGCCCATCTTGGCGCCTGCCGCAGTTTCCCAGCCCAGCCGGGCCGGCGATGGGACTTGCCTGAACCGCGGCGAGCCCTGCCGAATGTCCGGGATTATTCGGCGGTGTCTTCCGCCGTGGGCACGAATTCAGCGGCGCGGCTGACGATGCCCTGGTTTTCGCGGACGCGGTTTTCGATTTCGATGGCCATGTCCTTGTGCTCTTTCAGGTATTCGCGCACGTTGTCCTTGCCCTGACCGATGCGGTTGCCGTTGTAGCTGTACCAGGCGCCCGACTTGTCGACGACGTTGGCGGCCACGCCCAGGTCGATGATTTCGCCTTCGCGCGAGATGCCGGCGCCATACATGATGTCGAACTCGGCCTGCTTGAACGGCGGCGCAACCTTGTTCTTGACGACCTTGACGCGGGTTTCGTTGCCGACGACCTCGTCGCCCTTCTTGATGGAACCGATGCGGCGGATATCCAGGCGCACGGATGCGTAGAACTTGAGCGCGTTGCCGCCGGTGGTGGTTTCGGGGTTGCCGAACATGACGCCGATCTTCATCCGGATCTGGTTGATGAAGATGACCATGCAGTTGGTCTTCTTGATGGTGGCGGTCAGCTTGCGCAGCGCCTGGCTCATCAGGCGAGCCTGCAGGCCGGGCAGCGAATCGCCCATTTCGCCTTCGATTTCGGCCTTGGGCACCAGCGCGGCCACCGAGTCGACGACGATCAGGTCGACCGAACCCGAGCGCACCAGCGCGTCGGTGATTTCCAGCGCCTGCTCGCCCGTGTCCGGCTGCGAGATCAAGAGGTCGGCCAGATTGACGCCCAGCTTGGACGCATATTGGACATCCAGTGCGTGTTCCGCGTCGACGAAGGCGCAGGTGCCGCCCAGCTTTTGCATTTCGGCGACGACCTGCAGCGTGAGGGTCGTCTTGCCCGACGATTCCGGACCGTAGATTTCGACGACACGGCCGCGCGGCAAGCCGCCGACGCCCAGCGCGATATCCAGACCGAGCGAACCCGTGGAAACCACCTGGATGTCGTGCGAGACCTCGTTGTCGCCGTAGCGCATGATCGAGCCCTTGCCGAACTGCTTTTCGATCTGCGAAAGCGCTGCGGCGAGCGCCTTGGCCTTTTCCGAAGCGGCGGCCTTGGTGGTTTTGTCGTCCATGAGGAGTCCTGTCTGTAACGTATCTGGAAGTCGGAAAAACTGCGGGTCTGAGCTGGCCGGGTCTGAGCTTGCCGGATTTGATGCCTGTCCTACGGCCTGACGTGGAGCCTTGAGCTACGGATCAGATTATGGCATCGGATTGTACTGTACAAAAACCCAGTGTGCCAGCTTTTTGCACGTATACCCTGAGTGGCAAGCCCGGCGCCGTATGACAGAATCCGGAGCGATCCCGGTATTTTCGCCTTTCTCCGTCCCCCGGGCCGGCGTGTATCTTCCTAGCAGCAGCCCATGCGTATCCTGATCGCCGAAGACGACAGCATCCTGGCCGATGGCCTGTCCCGCTCGTTGCGCCACAACGGCTATGCAGTGGATGCCGTGCGCGACGGGCTTGCCGCCGATTCCGCGCTGGCCGCCCAGGCCTTCGACCTGCTCATCCTCGATCTCGGGCTGCCGCAACTGGCCGGCCTGGAAGTGCTGCGCCGCCTGCGTGCCCGCAACTCCGCCCTGCCCGTCCTCATCCTGACCGCCGCCGACAGCATCGAGCAGCGCGTCAAGGGCCTGGACCTGGGCGCGGACGACTACATGGCCAAGCCCTTCGCGCTGTCCGAACTCGAAGCCCGCGTGCGCGCGCTGACGCGGCGTGGCGCGGGCGGCGGCGGCACGATGCTCAAGCACGGCAAGCTGCTCTTTGACCAGACCGGCCGTGTCGCCATCGTGGACGACCAAACGCTGGACCTGTCGGCCCGCGAGGTCAGCCTGCTCGAAATCCTGCTGACGCGCAGCGGACGCATGGTCAGCAAGACCCAACTGGTCGACCATCTGTGCGAATGGGGCGAGGAGGTCAGCACCAACGCCATCGAGGTCTACGTGCATCGCCTGCGCAAAAAGCTCGAGCCCAGCGGCGTGAAGATCGTCACCGTGCGCGGCCTGGGCTACTGTCTTGAGCGGGACCAGGGTGCGGCGTACCTCGCAAGCTGAGCCCTCACCAGAGCCGCTCAACCAGGAAGCCCTGGATATCATGCAAGCCGGGTCCAAGGGCCCGAGCTTTGCGCCGCCCCAACGTTCGCTGCTGGGCGAAATCCTGGACTGGATGCTGGCGCCGCTGTTCCTGCTGTGGCCCATGAGCGTCGCGATCACCTATGTGGTCGCGCAGAACATCGCCAACGTGCCGTACGACCGCGCGCTGGCCAACAACCTGCACGTCTTGACGCGCCAGGTCCACGCGCAGGACGGCCGCGCGGTGCTGAAGATGACCGACGCCGCGCGCGACGTGCTGCGCGCCGACGAGACGGATAGCGTGTTCTGGCTGGCGCTGGGCAGCCGGGGCGAATACCTGGGCGGTGACCGCGCACTGCCGCTGCCCACCACCGTGGGACAGCCCCGCCCCGGCGAGGTCCAATACGAGGACGACACGCTGCGCGGCTTTGGCATCCGGCTGGCGTTCACCTGGGTCGACCTGCATCTGCCGGGCACGCAGCCGGCGCTTCTCATCGTGGCCGAGACCGTCGAGAAGCGCACGCAATTGGCCAACGACATCATCAAGGGCGTCATCATCCCGCAGTTCGTGGTGCTGCCGATCGCCGTGCTGCTCGTCTGGTTCGGGCTGTCGCGCGGCGTGGCGCCGTTGAATGCGCTGCAGCAGCGCCTGCGCGCCCGACGCCCCGACGATCTTTCGCCGATCGACGAGCGCGCCGCGCCCTCCGAGATCGCGCCGCTGGTCGCGGCCATGAACGACCTGCTGGACCGGCTGTCCGCCAACGTGCAGGCGCAGCGCCGGTTCGTGGCCGACGCCGCGCATCAATTGAAGACCCCGCTCGCGGGACTGCGCACGCAGGCGGAACTGGCGCTGCGCGACGCCAGTCCCGAGGAAATGCAGTCCAGCCTGCGGCAACTGGTCACCGGCTCGGAACGGGCGACCCGGCTCGTCAATCAGCTGCTGCTGCTGGCACGCGCCGAAAATCCCAGCGCCATCGGCCTGACCCGCACCGACATCAACGCCATCGCCTACGAGCAGACCATGCACTGGGTGCCGCTGGCCCTGTCGCTGAACACGGATCTCGGTTTCGAGGGGTCGGACACGCCTGTCGAGATCAACGGCAACCCGCTGCTTCTGGCCGAACTGCTGAACAACCTGGTGGACAACGCGCTGCGCTACACCCCTCGCGGCGGGCATATCACCGTGCGCGTGCTGCAGGCGGACGGCGAGGGGCTCCTGGAGGTCGAGGACTCGGGACCGGGCATTGCGCCCGAAGAGCGCGAGCGCGTGTTCGACCGCTTCTACCGCGTGCTGGGCACGTCCTCGGACGGCAGCGGCCTGGGCCTGGCAATCGTGCGCGAGATCACGCAAAAGCATCAGGCCAGCGTCGTGATCAGCGACCATCCCACCGAACACTCCGACCTGCCCGGCACCCGCATCCGCGTCGCTTTTCCCCTCTACACGCCCCCGCCCGAGCCCGCCGAGAGCTAAGGACTATCCCTAGCCTTCCCCGGAGCGTTTACCATTTGTTTCAATTTTAAGATTCAAGTAAGGGTCCCGTCAGAACCTCGTCAGCGTCGCGCCCCAATGTGACGCTTAGCTCGATGTCGGCCGCGCCGGCGGAGGGTCAAGCACGGCGGAAAACCGCCGGCCTAAAAAACGAGGAGACATCATGAGCACAACTACCATGGCAGGCCGCGGTCCATCCGCGGATCCGCGTCCGATGACCAAGGAGGAGCGCAAGGTCATCTTCGCGTCTTCGCTCGGCACGGTGTTCGAGTGGTATGACTTTTACCTGTATGGCTCGCTCGCAGCCATCATTGCCCAACACTTCTTTTCCGGCGTGAACCCGACCGCGGGCTTCATCTTCGCGCTGCTGGCCTTCGCCGCGGGTTTCGCGGTGCGGCCGTTCGGCGCGCTGGTGTTCGGCCGCCTGGGCGACCTGGTCGGACGCAAATACACCTTCCTGGTCACGATCGTGATCATGGGCCTGTCGACGTTCCTGGTCGGCATCCTGCCCAGCTACGCCAGCATCGGCCTGGCCGCTCCCGCCATCCTGATCGTCCTGCGCCTCTTGCAAGGCCTGGCGCTGGGCGGTGAATACGGCGGCGCGGCGACCTACGTCGCCGAACACGCCCCGCATGGCCGCCGCGGCTTCTACACGTCCTGGATTCAAACCACCGCGACGCTGGGCCTGTTCCTGTCGCTGCTGGTCATCCTGGGCATCCGCACATTCATGGGCGAAGACGACTTCAAGGCCTGGGGCTGGCGCATTCCGTTCCTGATCTCGGTGGTGCTGCTGGGCATCTCGGTCTGGATCCGGCTGCAGCTGAATGAATCCCCCACCTTCAAGCGCATGAAGGAAGAAGGCAAGGGTTCGAAGGCGCCGATCGCCGAATCGTTCGGCCAATGGAAGAACCTGAAGGTCGTGCTGCTGGCGCTGCTGGGTCTGACCGCCGGCCAGGCCGTGGTCTGGTACACGGGCCAGTTCTACGCGCTGTTCTTCCTGACGCAGACGCTGAAGGTCGACGCCAACACCGCCAACATCCTGATCGCCATCGCCCTCTTGATCGGCACGCCCTTCTTCGTGATCTTCGGCGCGCTGTCGGACAGGATCGGCCGCAAACCCATCATCATGGCGGGCTGCCTGATCGCCGCGGCGACCTACTTCCCGATCTTCCAGGGCCTGACCCACTTTGCCAACCCGGCGCTTGAAAAGGCGCAAGCCACCGCCCCGGTCACGGTGATCGCGGATCCGAGCACCTGCTCGTTCCAGTTCAACCCCGTGGGCACGGCCTCGTTCACCAGCTCTTGCGACGTGATCAAGTCGTTCATGGCCCGCAACTCGGTGAACTACCGCAACGAAGCGGCTCCGGCCGGTTCCGTGGCCCGCGTCAAGATCGGCAATGAAGTGTTCACCTCGTTCGACGGCCGTTCGCTGGCGCCGGCCGAGTTCAAGGCCAAGGTCGCCGAACTCGACAAGACGCTGACCGCCTCGATCCGCAGCCACGGCTACCCGGCCAAGGCCGATCCGGCCCAGACCAACACCGTGATGGTCGTGGTGCTGCTGACGATCCTGGTGCTGTACGTGACCATGGTCTACGGTCCGATCGCCGCCATGCTGGTGGAGATGTTCCCGACGCGCATCCGCTACACGTCGATGAGCCTGCCCTACCACATCGGCAACGGCTGGTTCGGCGGCTTCCTGCCTCCGGTCGCATTCGCCGTGGTCGCGGCCACCGGCAACATCTACGACGGCCTGTGGTATCCGATCATCATCGCGGTCATGACCCTGGTGGTCGGCACGCTCTTCGTGCGCGAATCCAAGGACAACGACATCAACGCCTGACAAACCATCCCCCGCCGGGCGGGACTGCTGCGCCTGCCCGGCCTTTCAAAAGCTCCTCGCGGAGCTTTTTTTTTGTGCCGCACTTTCAGGACCATGTCAGACCTGCGCCAGTAGACTGAGCGCTCAGATTACGGCCTTGCGCAAGATTGCCTGACGATTGATCCCCCTGTCAGACGATTGCAGGGCTGCTGATCTGACACCAATGCCGCGTTCCCCGCGAGCCTTTTATGACGCGGCATTGCGTGCTCCCGTACCGGCCCGACTCTTTATTGAGCCGGGCCGCTTTTTTTGCGGCGGCCCGCAAAAGACTAAGGGCGGCCGCAGCGCGACCGCCCTCTTCATGCTGCACGGCCGGCCTTGCGGCCGGCTCATATCAACGACGCATGCCCACGCCGATGGCGACCACACCCGCCACGATCGCGGCAATGCCTGCCCACGTCGGGATGGGCACCGACTTCTCGGTTTCCGCCGTGGCCTTCACAGATCCGATCTGCAGAACCGTTTCTTCGGACTTGTAGCTAAAGCCCTTATAGGCCAGGGCAACCACGCCCAGGACAATGAGGATCGCGCCAATGATTTTCATCTTTTCACTCCAATCTCACGTTGGTGCGCGGGACATTACCGGATAGGCTGCCCCCTGTCAGTGACAGAACGTGTCGCCTGTTGCCAGCGTGCCTGCCCCCTTCGGCAAAGCCGCCGCGTCGTATAGAATCAACCCTTTTGGCCGACGCTCATGTGGTTCAAGAATCTCAAGATTTACCGCCTCTCCTCGCCCTGGACCCTGACCGGCGAGCAGCTTGAAGAAACGCTGGCGCGCCATGCCTACCAGACCGGCAACAACCTCGAAATGCAAAGCCTGGGCTGGGTGCCCCCGCGCGAGAACGGCGGCCTGGCCCACGAAGTGAACGGCCAGATCCTGCTCAGCCTGCGCGCTGAAAAGAAACTCTTGCCGGGCACCGTCATCAACCAGGTCGCCAAGGCGCGCGCCCAGGAAATCGAAGAGCAGCAAGGCTACAAACCTGGCCGCAAGCAGATGAAGGAAATCAAGGAGCGCGTCACGGACGAGCTCCTGCCGCGCGCCTTCAGCGTCTATCGCGACACGCGCGTGTGGATCGACCCGAAGAACAACTGGCTCGTCATTGACGCGGCCGCTTCGGCCAAGGCCGACGAAGTCATCGGCCTGCTCGCCAAGTGCGTCGATCCGTTCCCGCTCGAAAACCTGTACGTCGCCCAATCGCCCGCCTCCGCCATGACCGGCTGGCTGGCCGAGGACGAAGCGCCCACCAACTTCACCATCGACCAGGACACCGAACTGCGCTCGTCCGGTGAAAGCGGCGCCGCGATCCGCTACGTCAAGCACTCCATCGACGCTGACGACGTACGCCGTCACATCCAGTCGGGCAAGCAGTGCACCCGCCTGGCCATGACGTGGGCAGACCGCGTGTCGTTTGTCCTGACCGAAGGCCTGGACGTCAAGCGCGTGGCGCCGCTGGACGTGCTGAAGGAAGGCAACGAAGGCGTGGCCGCGAACGACGACGAAAAGTTCGATTCCGACATGATGCTGATGACCGGCGAACTGGCCAAGATGATGGCCGAACTGGTCGAAGCGCTGGGCGGCGAAAAGAAGATCTAAGCCGCCTTTGACCGGCAGCAACACCAGGGGCCGCTCTTGTCGAGCGGCCCTTTTTCATGCCTCGACGCTGCGGTCGCGGCCGGCCTGCTTGGCCTTGTACAGCGCCTTGTCGGCGCGATCGATCAGGTAGGCGTAGTCGGGATGGCCGTCGAAGGTCGCCACGCCGATGCTGGCTGTCACATGCATCGCGCCGGCCTCGGCGATCACGAAGCGATGCCGGCGAATCTCGGCGTTGAGCTTTTCGGCGGCGGCCAGCGCAGCGCCCGGCCCCGTGTCCACCAGCACGACAAGAAATTCCTCGCCGCCATAGCGGAACACGAAGTCGCTGGATCGACAGGTCTGATGCACGACTTCGGCAAACTGGCGCAGGATCTGGTCCCCGCCCGCGTGGCCGTGCGCATCGTTGATGGCCTTGAAGTGATCGATGTCCAGCAACAGCACCGAAAAGCTTGACCGCTGACGCTGCGCCAGCGAGATTTCGCGGCCGATGACGGACGGCAGGAAACGCCGGTTGAGCACGTTGGTCAGCGGATCGCTGCCGCTTTCGATCTCGGCCACCATGTCAAAGAGGCCGTTGAGCAGATGCTTGATGCGCGCCACCAGCTCCTGCAGTTCGCGCACCTGATTGGGCAGCGATTCCGGCGCCTGACTGGCGCTTTGCATCATCCCCGGCAGCACCGTGTCATCCAGCCGCGCCACGGCCTCGACGATCTGCCGCAGCGCAGGCGCGCTTTCGAACAGCACCGCGCCCTTGTGCTGCAGCCAGAGTCCGAACTCCGAGGCGGCCAACCGCGGCAGCGCCTGCTCCGGCGTGCGGTAATGCAGGCCGATCAGCACCGCCTGGCTCCATTCCAGCAAGGCGGCGCGTTGCCGCTCGCGTTCGGTCGAAATGTTCTGGCCCAACGCAAAGAGGCGATAGGCCTCGTCGTTGCGGGCGCCCCGATTGATGTCGCGCATGAACGCGCGGCTCATCTGTTCGATGGCCAGGTCGAACAGATTGCACACGTACTGCGTTGCGACGGAAGCCGCCTGGCCTTCCAGGCCGCCGGCGCGCAGGCGCTGCGCGATTTCGTTCTTCAGGATGCGGGCGCCGGCCATCACCAGATGGATCGGGATATGGACGCGCGCGTGAACCTCGCCGACCTTCTTCTGCGTGGCCATCAGCACGTCGATATCGCCTTGCTCGCGCACGCAGAGCAGGCCTTTCAGCCAATGCGTCATGCCGCGGTGCAGGCGGGTCGAGACGATTTCGTGAGAGAGCCGCGGGCCGGCTTCGGCATCGGCAAGCAAGGTGGAATAGAAGGCATCCACCAGTTGCGCGGCATGGTCGGACACCAGCGCCGCAACCTGGCCGCGCGTATTGGCGTCGACCGATTGATAGACCGCCTCCCAGGCCTGCGCATTGGAGGCGCTCAGGTAGCACGCCTGGCCGCTGGCTGCATCGGCGGTGGCCGCGGAAGGAGGAACATCGGAACTGCTCGAAGACATAAGATCATCCGCCCAAGAACGGCGTGCGCGCCTGATAGCGGCACTCGCCCGTAAAACCAGCGCGGATTATGCTTGAATTCCCCGTGACGGGACCGCTTTCGCGGCGCCGCCACGGGCGTCTGGCCTCAATCCAGGCCGTGGAAGACCGAATCGTCGGGACCGACATGCGACGGATGTTGCCACGTCACATCGCGCAGCGAATGCTGCACCAGGCCTTCGACGCCCAGCAACACCGCGAAGATCGCCATGCGGATGGGAATGCCGTTGTCGGTCTGGCGGAAGATCGCCAGACGCGGATCGTGGTTCAGATCCACGCTCAGGTCGTTGGCGCCCGGACGGCTGTCGCGCGGCAGCGGGTGCATCACGATTGTCTCGGGGCTGCAGTAGGCGTCGATGATGGCGCGGTTGACCTGGAAGTCGGGCGTATAGCCTTCGTTTTCTTCGTTGGCGAAACGCTCTTTCTGCACGCGCGTCGCGTAGATGACATCGGCGCCCGCCAGGCCCTCGGCCAGCGAGGACTTCTGCTCGATGATGTTGCCGTTGCGGCTGGCCTGCTCGACGATGTAGGTCGGCATCTCCAGGCCCTTGGGCGAGATCAGCGAGAACTTCACGTTCTTGTACAGCGCCATCAGCTTGATGAGCGAGTGCACGGTGCGGCCATACTTCAGGTCGCCGACCATGGCGATGTGCGCGCCGTCCAGCAGTTTGCCCAGGCGCGAGAACTCGGTCAGGATCGTGTACAGATCCAGCAGCGCCTGGCTGGGGTGCTCGCCGGGGCCGTCACCGCCATTGACCACGGGAATGTTCGTCGCACGCGCAAATTCCGCGACCGAACCCTGGTCGGGATGGCGAATGACCATCGCGTCCACGTAGCCGCTCATGACGCGGCTGGTGTCGTAGATGGATTCGCCCTTGGCCATCGACGAAAACGTGAAGCCGGTCGTGTCGCACACCGACCCGCCCAGGCGGCAGAACGCGGATCCAAAGCTCACGCGGGTGCGGGTGCTGGCCTCGAAGAACAGGTTGCCCAGCACGGCGCCTTCCAGCACCCGCGACACCTTCTGGCGGCGCGCAATGGGCTGCATCATGTCGGCGACGCGGAACAGGTCTTCGACGGAATCGCGGGTGAATTGGTCCACCGACAGCAGCTGATTCTTGCCTTCGACGGCAATGCGGTCACGCAAGGGGCCGTCTTGTACGCTTTGCGTATATTTTTCGAGCAGCACGCCGTTTTGCACGATTTCGCTGACGAACCGCTGCACCACTTCAGGCATGGCCCGGAACTCCTGCGAGCCTTCAGGCAACAGCCAGGTGTCCAGCGCGCGGCGTTTGACGCCGATTCGGGTGGCGAACACGTCGCGGGTGAGATTGAGGCGGCGCATGGCGTCGCGCAGAAAGGCTTGCTGGGAGATGCTCATGACGGGCCCCAAGAAGAGGAGTTATATACGCAGTGCGCATATTATTCCGTACGTCTACACAAGTCCAATATTTTTGCGCATACGGGTTTACCCGCGTTTTAACGCTGCGCGTAAGCCGCCGCCTTTGGGGCGTCCGCCACTGCCTGCGACGCCGCAAACCAGCAGGCGCCGCAGAATGCCAGCGCGCTGGCCACATAACAAAGTAGCGCCAGCAACTGCGCCGGCCAATGGCCGCGCGTCAGATGGCCGTTGTAGCCTTGCCGCAACAGGCTGACCTGCGCAAGGTAGGCAAACGCCACACCCAGGCACGCCAGCATGAGGCCGCCCAAAAAAAGGATGAGGGGAATCTGGAGATCGGGCGCGGCAATGTCCCCGCCCACGATGCCTAGCGAGAAACCCACCAGGACGAGGGCGGCCGCGCCGTTCAGCCACCCCAGGAACCGGAACGCGCCTGCCAGCAGCGCGAACGACAGGCCGTTGGCACGGATCTGCTGGGCGCGGGGATCCATGTATCAGCCGCCGCTGGCGCTACGGCAGGTCGGCGTCGCGCTCTGGATCGACTTGCGCGCCGCCGCGATTTCGGCTTCGTCCCACCGGCCTTCGCCCAGGACCGTCACGGTCACCTTGGCGTTGGCAGGGCCTGCGGGTTCCGCGGAAATCAATTCCAGCACCGTCGCGGGCTGACCGACCTTGTAGAGCTGGATCTCGTCTGGCGCCCCCTTCTGGCCCAGCGTGTGGCGCCAGGCATAGGAGACGCCGTACGGATGGCTGACCTGCGTGTGGCAGGTGCGCACGTATTCGCCGGCGCGGCGGAAGGCCGCCTGGTAATTGGTGTCGACGCTGAAGGTCTCTTTCTTTGCGGTTTCCGACTCGTAGACGCCGGTGCTGGCGCATCCGGCCAACGTAGCCGCCAACGCGACACCCACCCATACAGACTTGCGCATGATTCTTCCCGCCATTGCTATTCGGACTTCCGCGATTATGCCAGCGGCAGCAAAAAGGCCACGCTGGAAATGCCAATCTCGTGGCACTTCTGGCGTGGCCTTGCGCCGCCCGAACGGCGGCGAACCAGACGCACTACCGCTTTTCCGCGGCCCCCTCGATCTTTTCCCCGCCTCGCTGGATATCCTTACCGGCCCCGGCGACGGTGTTGCACCCGGCCGTCAACGCAGCAATCGAAAGCATCATGACGAGAAAGACTCTGTTCTTCATAAGACATCTCCTGTCTGGGCATGGAAAAAACGAAACCCAGCATACCTCAAAGGCCCCGTTTTTTGCGTGACACGAGCGCGCCACCTGTAACAACGCTGCCAAGAAACCGTCACCCCCCTTACGCGCCGGTGACATTTGCGAGGCATTCTCGGCTGTCGCGTATTTGCCGCCAATGGATTAGGATGCGCACATGACGAAGACACAAGCATCACAACCCGCTGGCGCCGGTCCGCAAGGCTGGGGCTGGCAACAGCCTCAATGCCGTGGGCAGGCCGCATTGGCGCTGTTCATCGACGATCTGCATCGCATTTTGCAGGCGCACGCCGCGGGCAAGCTGGCTGACAGCAGCACGCTGGCAGACGCGCAGGCCCAGGTCAATGAACTGCTGGCGCGGTACAACGAAATTTCCGCTGCCCCGGATATATTCCAGGGGCAGTCAGTCCAACTCAAGGAAGGCATCGACCGCAGCGGCGTATCGCACACGGTGCCGATTTTTTCGCCGCGCCTGAAGCAGTCGCTGGTGTCGATGCTGGGACAGTGACCGGGATGACTCCCCGGAAACTGGCGCCCCCGGCGATCGAACAGAGCAGCCCCCAAAGGAAGGAGACCACAAGATGAGCACGGACAACGTTGTTGAGTTTCTCCGCCTGCTTTCCCTGGACGTGACGCTGGGCACCGCCGCTCAGCATGCCGCCAGCCAGGCCGACGCGCCGCTGGCCCTGGCCCGGCTCGCCACGTCTCATGGCCTGCCCTGCAATGCTTCCGATTGGTCTTCCTTTGCGCGTAACTGCCTGGACAACCTGGACCTGACTGAAGGCGACACCGGCATGGGAAACGCCACGATCTGGCAACTGGTGCAGGATCCCGCGCACGGCACGACCATTCCCGCCAGCGCCATCACCCGCGTGATCGGCATCATCTCGCAGCCCGAGGGCGGCCCGCCCGTGGTGGGCCACGTGGTCGGCGATCTGGCGCCTCGCGCGCCGGTCGGCATGGCCCCGCACACGACGGGCTCCTGATCGCCGCTTGCCAGGCAGTCCGCAGAGGACTGCCGGTTCAGGATTGCGGATTCAGGAATTCCATGACGCCCGCCGCGCCAGCCACGCCGCTGGCCATGCAGGCCGTCAACAGGTAGCCGCCTGTCGGCGCTTCCCAATCCAGCATTTCCCCCACGCAGAAAACGCCGGGCACCGCTTTCAGCATCAACCCGGCGGTCAAGCCGTCGAATGCCACCCCGCCCGCGGTGCTGATCGCTTCGTCGATCGGACGAGTCCGCAGGAGCGTCACGGGCAAGGCCTTGATTCGCTGGCCCAGCCGCTCCGGATCCTTGAAGTCGTCGGCACTGGCGCACTCTCTGAGCAAGCCCGCCTTCACACCCGTCAACCCCAGGCGGCTTTGCAAGTGGCTCGACATCGAGCGCGCGCCGCGCGGATGCGTCACTGCGGCCATCACCTTCTCGTGAGGCCAGTCCGGCGCAAGGTCCAGCAAGGCCACGGCGCTGCCGCCGGTGTCGATCCGGTCGCGCAGGGCGGCCGACAAGGCATAGACGAGGCTGCCTTCGATCCCGGTTTCCGATACGACGAACTCGCCCTGGCGGCGAAGTCCGCCGCAGGCCATGGACACCGACTTGACCGGCTGACCGGCAAAGCGGCTGCGGAAGTGATCGGACCATGCGACGTCGAACCCGCAATTGGCGGGCCGCAATGCCGCAACCGGCACACCGTGCGACTGGAGATCCGGCACCCAGGCGCCATCGGATCCCAGCTTGGCCCAGCTGCCGCCGCCCAGCGCCAGCACGACGGCATCCGCCGCATGCTGCGTCTGGCCGGCGGGCGTCTCGAAGCGCAACGCGTCCACACCGGGCTTGCCGCCGCGCCAGCCGAGCCAGCGGTGCCGCATGTGAAAGCGCACGCCCTGTCCGCGCAGCCGGGCTAGCCAGGCGCGCAAAAGCGGCGCGGCCTTCATCTCCTGGGGAAACACCCGGCCCGATGAACCCACGAAGGTCTGGATGCCCAACGCGTGCGCCCACTCACGCAGCGCGGCGGCGCCCATCTTGTGCAGCCACGGCTGCACGACAGGGGCACGATCGCCGTAGCGGGCAAGAAAGGGCTCGGCGGGCTCGCTGTGCGTCAAGTTCAAGCCGCCCCGCCCCGCCATCAGGAATTTGCGTCCCACCGAGGGCATGGCGTCGAACACGTCGACCTGCGCCCCCGCTTCGCTCAGCTTCTCGGCAGCCATCAGGCCGGCCGGGCCGCCCCCGATGATGGCAACGCGTTTGGCGGACAGGCTCATGGCGCCGTCGCCTTGGTGACAGGACGCGGAAGGGGAAAAGCGGAACGCATGCGGGAGAAAACCGGGACGAAGATGACGTTCGGACGTCGGGCCGTGGGGACGCAGATTGTCTCATGGCTGCGCCGGCTGGCAGCGGGATTGCCCGCTGTGACTGCCCGGAAAGCGCAACGGCGGCCACTTCTTGACCGCCGACGCCAAGCCCATGTTTTTGCTAGAGAAATTGCATATACGCAGCAGCTATCCCAAGGGTTTTCCACAATCCCTGTGGGTAACTGCCGCGGCGATTCAGACAAGAATCAGGCGCGCTCGGCCGCCTGCATCGGGCCAGACCAGGGCTCGGCATCCAGCTGGAAACGCAGTTCCTGGTACTCGCCATCGACGGCGACCGTGCGCAGCAGCCCGGCATCCAGCGCCTGCCCCAACGCGCGGCGGCACAGGGTTTCGGGGTCATCCGGCAGCGACTGGAAGACGCCGTCGGGAATGCGCAGTCTCAGCAAGGCATGGGGATCGCCGCGGTCGGCCGGACGGCCGATATGGATGTGGGCGGGATACCCGTGCGGGCACCAGATGCCCACGTGGTACTTGCCCTCAGCGCCCGTATCAGCAACGTAGCCGGGATGATCGTATTTTGCGGTTCCCATGGACACTCCTTTTGTGCGGCAATGTAGCGCGCGTGACCCATGGTAGCGCAGGGTGGCGGCCGTGTCCGGGCGCGGCTATCGGGGAAACTCCGAACGCACGCGCGGCATGACCCAGCGCAATCGGCAGACGAAAAAAAGCCGCGACAGCGTCGCGGCTTTTTTGCTGTGGACTTGCCGGGGCATGTGAAACGCGCCGCTTGCAAGACCGGGTACTGCTTGAAACTGGTTGCGGGGGCAGGATTTGAACCTACGACCTTCGGGTTATGAGCCCGACGAGCTGCCAGACTGCTCCACCCCGCGTCTGATGTGTGAATCATACATCATTTTGAAATCTTGTGCAGCGCACCCAGGCGAATGTTTCCGTTTTTCGACACGAAACGATGAAAAAAGCCCGCTGCCCGGCGCAGGACCGAAGGCAAACGGCCTTCGGCATCCAGGCATATCACCTGTGCGCCGCCCAGCGCGCTCACGCGCACCGCGCCCCCGTTCGTCACGCCGTGAACCTCCCCGGCGTTCAGGCGAACCGGAACGACGCGATGCAGACCGTTCGCGGCTTCCAGGCCGTTTGCGCCCTCTTCGACGCGCACGCTGCCTTCAGTGCAGACGACGGCGGCGCCTGCGCGCAGCACGAACATCCGGCTGGCGCCGGCGGGAAGATCCAGGCGCTGGCCTGGGAAGTCGGGGGTGGATTGCGGGGTCATGATGGTCTCCAGAAGCACCATGACAGGCTACGCGCGCGCTGCTTTGCGCAACAGCCACACAAATCGGCTTTCTGTACCGATGCAGAGGCTCGATTTTGTCGCTGTTATGGTGTACTTTGCCCTCATCTGTGCCTACCCACGGCCCAACGCAGGGGAGCAAGATCGGCGCATGGAACCCCAACCGCTGTACCTTCGCCTGGCCAACCACTACCGGCGCGCCATCCAGACCGGCGTGCTTGCCCCCGCGCAGCGCATGCCGTCCGTCCGCACGCTGGTGCGCACGCATCATGTCAGCCTGTCCACGGCCCTGCAGGCCTGCCGCCAGCTCGAGGACGATGGCCTGATCGAGGCCCGCCCCCGCTCCGGCTATTTTGTTCTCAAACCCCGACGCAACAGCATTCCACCCGTGTCCGAGCCGGACATCCGCCAGACGCTCGGCGCGGCGCAGTATGTCGGCATCCACGACCGCGTCTCGGACTTCATCGCCAAGTGCGAGGCCCATCCTGTCAGCGCCAACTTCGCCCTGGCTGCGGCCGTGCCGCAGGCGTATCCCATGGAGGCGCTCAAGCAGGCAATGACGCGGGCGCTGCGGCAATCGCCCGAGGTGCTGGTCAGCCCGGTGCCGCCCCAAGGGCATCCCGACCTGCGCGGGGTGCTGGCCCGCCGGGCGCTGGCCAATGGCATCAACACGACGCCGGACGACGTCATCGTCACGCATGGCTGCATCGAAGCCCTGAATCTGGCGCTGCGCGCCGTCGCCCGGCCCGGGGACACCATCGCGGTGGAGTCGCCCGCCTACTTTGGCTTGCTGCAGATCCTGGAAAGCCTGGGAATGCGCGCGCTCGAGATCCCCACCAGCCCGCAGCACGGGTTGTCGATCGAAGCCTTGGACCTGGCCTTCCAGACCCACGGCAACATCCGCGCCGTGGTCGTGGTGCCGAACTTCCAGAATCCGTTGGGCTGCGTGATGCCCGACGCGCACAAGGCGCGGCTGGTGGCCCTGTGCGAGCGCCAACAGGTGCCGCTCATCGAGGACGACACCTACGGCGCCCTGACCGACGACGACACGCCGCTGGCGGCCGCCAAATCCTGGGATGCCACCGGCAACGTCATCTATTGCTCTTCGATGCACAAGACGCTGGCGCCGGGCATGCGGCTGGGCTGGCTGCTGGGCGGCCGCTGGAAAGCCCGGATCGCCATGCTCAAGTTCGCGCAAAGCCGCCCCAACGAACCGCTGGCCCAGATCGCAGTGGCGGAGTTCATGGGGTCGCGCGCCTACGACCGCCACCTGGCCCGGCTGCGCCGCGAGTTAAAGACACAGCGCGACCTGACCGCCGAGGCCATCGCCGCGCACTTCCCGCGCGGCACGCGGCTGAGCGTGCCGCAAGGCGGCATGCTGCTCTGGGTGGAAATGCCCGCGGGCGTGTCCGGCATGGACGTCTTCGAGACCGGATTGCGGCAAGGCATACGCGTGGCGCCCGGCGCCATGTTTTCGAATGGCGCCCGCTACGACCACTTCCTGCGTATCAGTTGCGGGCAACGCATCACCCCGGAAGTCTCACACGCACTGGTGGCGCTCGCGCGCATCGTTGAAGAAAGGACAGGATGAACGCGGCACTGCATCAATTCATCGCGGACTACGGCCTGTGGGCCGTGCTGGGCGGAACCTTCCTGGAAGGCGAAAGCGTGGTGGTGTTTGCGGGCTTCCTGGCGCACCAGGGACTATTCCACCTGCCCTACGTCATGCTCTGCGCGTTCGCTGGCTCGTTCTTGGCGGATCAGGTGCTGTTCTACGTGGGACGCCGCTACCGAGACCACCGCTACGTGCAGCGCATCCGCGCCAAGCCGGCGTTCCACAGGGCGCTGTCGGCCATCGACCGGTATCCCAACGGTTTCATCCTGGCGCTGCGCTTTCTGTATGGCTTGCGCACGGTCGGCCCCGTGGCGCTTGGCATATCCAAGGTGCCGGCCCTGCGTTACCTGGTGTTGAACGCCATCGCGGCCATGATCTGGGCGGTCTGCTTCAGTTTGCTGGGCTTCGTGTTCGGACGGACGATCGAGGCGCTGCTTGGCCGCCTGCACGGCGTGGAAACCAAGCTGGCCGTCGCGGCGGCGCTAGGCGTGCTGGTGTGGCTGGCCTATCGGCTCCATGCGCGCCGCCGCGGATAGCGGCCGGCGCTCAGAAGACCAGCTTGCCGCTGGCCCGCTGCACATGGCGGCGGCGCGCCTTGCGGTACAGGGCGCCGATGACCGGCAGCCGCGCAAGGCGGCGCAGGATCGGGTGGCGCTGGTCGAAGTCGTGCCACGCCTTGAAGCCGTGGCCCATGCGCTCCCAGCTTTCCCTCGCCTCGGGGGAAAGCTTGCCGGGGTCGAACGCCGCCAGCTTTGCCGCTTCCGAAACGCGCGCCGCGAGGGCGTGGCTCCGGCCTTCCAATGAATACTGATTCCGCATGGGGCCGCATATTACCCGGGCTTGGCCCGTCGTGGCGGCCGTCCGGCTGCGCACCGCGCATGCGCCAGGGAGCCGCTTTTGACCGCTCCGCGCAAGCCGTTGTAATTAAAGGAATTTGGGCATCTATGCCCGCACTATCCCAAGGCTTGTCCACAGAACTTGTGGGTAACTGCCGCCGCGCACATCACTTCAAGGCCGTCACGACCATGTCGCGCACGCTTTCGAAACCCGCGACGTATTGCGGGTTCTCCGAGCGCGCAAGCAGGCTGGAATAGTTCTGTTCGAGCTGCGCCTCGATGGCCTCGCGCAGCCCCGGCGAACTCTTCACCAATTGCAGCACCGACAGCAGCGTGGCATTGAGCGCATCGATGCGTCCGCCCTGATGCGAGATGGTGTGCACGACGACGGCGATCTGTTCCTGGATATCCATGGTGTAAGCCTCCTGGCAATGAAATTTGGCGCAAATCCTAGCATGGCGCCCGCGCGCGTCGGGCCGGGGCCGCACGAGGCGTACCCCCTGCCGCGGCTAGGCAAGCACGGGGGTCGGCGCTAGCATGAAGCGTAGCCGCAAGGGCACCGCGGCGCACGCCGCCGGCGCTGCCTTCAGACGCCCGGCACAACCGGAGCGCGCTCATGAAAACGATCCAGAATTACGTCCCGCCCAGCGCCCAGTCGCTGCAACGGCTGCAGGACAGGCTAGGTTACAGCGATGGCAAGATGGCCGAACTGGCCGGGCTGGACGCATCGACGCCCTGGCCCAGTTATGTCGGCGGCGCCGAGCCGCGCACGCTGGGCCGGCAGCGGCTGTTCTACATGATGGCGCGCCTGACGCTGCAGGAGTCCGAATGGCAGCGCGTGCTGGCCGCCATGCGCGAGGCCGGCGCGCACTTCGATTGCCAGGATCCGCACGCTGGCGACGCGCCGCCGCCGCCCGAACCCATGGCGGACGAAGAGCGCAAGTTCGGCATGCTGCTGGTCAGCCGCAACGGCTCGTTCCACGAAATGGAGCAACTGCGTGAATTCGCGCATTTCGCCCATGAGGCGGATGTCAGCCGTTTCGTGCACAGCGCGTTCTATGACAGCGCCATCGACCTGTGCCGCTTCAGCTTCGCGGACCACGACGGCCTGGACGACGCCAGCCGCGACCGCATCTTCGACGCAGCCCAGAAAACGATCACGCGCTTCGAGTTCGACGGTCGCATCTATCACGGCGGCATTCCGCCCGAGTCCGACGGCTAACCCCGCCACATTGACGCGGGCAGGCCGGCGCCTGTACCGTCGCCACTTCGCCATCCGCCCGACGCCATCGCCCACCGCATGAACGAACGACTCGACGCCATCGACCGGCAACTGCTGAGCCTGCTGCAGGCCAATGCGCGCGAACCGGCCGCCATCCTCGCGCGCAAGCTTGGCCTGGCGCGAACCACCGTGGTGGCGCGCATCGCGCGGCTCGAGCGCGAGCGCATCGTCGCGGGCTATGGCGTGCGCCTGGGCCGGCTGCTGGAAGAGGCAGCGGTGCGGGCCTACTGCTTCATCAGCGTGCTGCCCAAGACGCCGGCGGCCGTGATCCGCGAGCTGGAAAAGATGCCCGAGGTCGAAGAGGTGTCTTCCGTCAGCGGCCCCTACGATTACCTGATCTTCCTGCGCTGCGAGACCCATGAGCAGCTGGACGCGCTGCTGGACCGCATCGGGCTCATCGACGGCGTCAAGCAGACCCAAACCTCGATCGTGCTCAGCCGCAAGGTCGACCGGCGCAGCGCGGTCGCCGCGCCCTGACCGGCGGCCTTTGCCCGGACTGTCTTTCCGGCGGGCGCAACATGGTGGTGTAATGGGAGCCTGTCGCGAATCCTGGATTTTTCATGCTTGCTCGCCTTGCCCCTGCCGCCGCCCTCCTCGTCCTGTTGACCGCGTGTTCCAGCATGAGCGAGGTCAAGCCCCTCGAAAAAGACCAATACAGCGTCACCTACAGCTCCGGCACGCAACTGCTGAGCTGGGTCGAGATCAAGATCAAGACATTGGAGCGCGCGGACGAATACTGCCAGTCGCTTGGCCGCAAACTGGTCAAACCCAGCGTGACGTCCAACCACGCCACCGGGCTGGGCTCCAAGCGCGCCACGGTCACCTTCGAATGCGCGCCGATCGACCCGCCCAAGCCCGCCGCCCAGTAGATGCCCCCGGCGCCGTCCGGCTTCGGGTGTAGCATTTCCGCATTCCCCCTCTCTCTGCCTGCATCGTGAATACTCTTCTGCCCGTGGGCATCACCATGGGCGATGCCGCCGGCATCGGTCCCGAAATCGTCGTCAAGGCCTGCGCGCAGGGCTTGGGCGCGCCCTGTGTGGTGTATGGCGACGCGGGTGCGCTGCGCCAGGCGGCCGCGCAGCTTGGCGCCCGCCTGGACATCGTCGAGATCGCCGACATCGGCCAGGCTCGGCCCGATGCCGGCTGCATCCAGGTGGTGGCGTGCAGCCCCGCCCTGCCGGCGGACCTGCCGTTGGGACGGGTCAGCGCGCTGGCCGGCCGCGCGGCTTACGATTACGTCTGCGCCGCCATCGACGATGCGCTCGCCGGACGCATCCGCGCCATCGTCACCGCGCCGCTGAACAAGAAGTCCATGCACGAGGCCGGCATCGATTTTCCGGGCCACACCGAAATCCTGGCCGACCGCTCCGGCACGCAGAATTTCGCGATGATGCTGGCCAATGATGAGCTGCGCGTGCTGCTGGTGACGATCCACGTCGCGCTGGCCGATGTCATGGCGCGCATCACCCCGGAATCCGAACTGACTGCGATGCGCCTGGCGCACCACGCCTGCCGCCAGATGGGAATCGCGCAGCCGCGGGTCGCCGTCGCGGGACTGAATCCGCACGCGGGCGAAGGCGGCAAGTTCGGCCGCGAAGACGTCGACATCATCGAGCCGGCCATCGCTGCCGCCCGCGCCGAAGGCATCGATGCCAGCGGCCCCTGGCCGGGCGACACCATTTTCATGCGCGCCCGCCGCGGCGAATTCGACATCGTCGTGGCGCAATACCATGACCAGGGCCTCATCCCGGTCAAGTACCTGGGCCTGGATCATGGCGTGAACGTCACCGTCGGACTGCCCTTCGTGCGCACCAGCGTTGACCACGGCACCGCGTTCGACATCGCGGGCAAGGGCCTGGCCGACCATGCTTCCCTGGTCGCGGCCTTCGACCTCGCGCTCGCGATGACGCCCTGAGCGCGTAAAAAGCCGCCGGTTGCCTCAGCGCGCGGACGATTCGCGCGGCCGCGCCACGGCCCCGCCGCGCGCCGGGTCTACAATACGCCCCGTTTCCGGCGCCCTGCGCCACCGCTTTCCGTTCTTCCCTCCCTTCCCATGTCCCGCCTCGTTCGACTCCTGCCAGACCGCTTCACCCTCTACCTGATCTGCACCGTCATCATCGCCAGTTTCCTGCCCGCGCACGGGCAAGGCGTCGTCGTGTTCGGCTGGATCACCAACGTGGCCGTGGGCCTGCTGTTCTTCCTGCACGGGGCGCGCCTTTCCCGTGAGGCCATCATCGCGGGCCTGACGCACTGGAAGCTGCACCTGACCATCTTCTCGGCGACGTTCCTGATGTTCCCGCTGCTGGGGTTGGCGCTGCAGCCGGTGCTCGAGCCGCTGGTCACGCCCGAGCTGTATCTGGGCATCCTGTTCCTGTGCTGCCTGCCGGCCACCGTGCAATCGGCCATCGCATTCACGTCCATGGCGCGCGGCAACGTCCCGGCCGCCGTGTGCAGCGCGTCGGCGTCGAGCCTGCTTGGCATCTTTCTCACGCCCCTGCTGGTTGGCACGGTCGTGGCCAACGCCGGCAGCGCGCCGATCTCGTTCGATGCGGTCGGCAAGATCATGCTGCAACTGCTGCTGCCGTTCGTGCTGGGCCAGTTCGCGCGGCGCTGGATCGGCGCCTGGGTCCACAAGCGCAAGGCCATGCTCAAATTCGTCGACCAGGGCTCGATCCTGCTGGTGGTCTACACGGCATTTTCCGAAGCCATCAACGAAGGCCTGTGGAGCAGCACTCCCATCCCCGCGCTGGTTGGCCTGGTCGTCTGCTGCGGCGTGATCCTGGCGCTGGCGCTGGGCCTGTCGGCCCTGGCCGGCAGGATTTTTGGATTCAGCATCGAAGACCGCATCACGCTGCTCTTTTGCGGCTCGAAAAAGAGCCTGGCCAGCGGCATTCCGATGGCTCAGGTGCTTTTCGCCGGCCACGCCGTGGGTGCGGTGGTGCTGCCGCTGATGCTGTTCCATCAGATCCAGCTGATGGTCTGCGGCGTGCTGGCGGCCCGCTACGGCAAGCGGCCGGATGCGCAGCACTGATCGCTGTCCATGACCCGTCCTGCCATAGGTTGACACCTACGGCACGGTATCCGTAGCAGGCTACGGACTGAACACCCGGTGAACTTC